>DGIP01000066.1 GCA_002386405.1 Stenotrophomonas maltophilia | reverse complement strand
CCGCTGCCGCCGCGTGACGGCGGCACCCCGCCACCGCCGGGGCGGGGCAACGACGAGCTGCGCCTGTACGGCTGGAATGCCGTGCAGGCCCTGTTCGAGCGCCGCCCGCAGGCACTGCGCAAGCTGTACCTGGCCGAGGCGCTGATTCCGCGCCTGCAGCCAATGCTGAAGTGGTGCGTGGCCAACCGCGTGGGCTACCGCGTGGTGGAAGAAGGCGACCTCAACAAGCTCGCCGCCACCACTCACCATGAAGGCGTAGTGGCCGACGTGCTGCGCGCGCCGATGCTGGAACTGGGCGAATGGCTGGCCGGCCTGCCGGCCGACACGCCGGCGCTGGCGCTGTGGCTCGATGGCGTGGGCAACCCGCACAATTTCGGCGCCATCCTGCGTTCGGCCGCGCACTTCGGCGTGGCCGGGCTGCTGCTGCCGCCCGATTCCACGCTGGCGTTGTCCGGTGCGGCCGCGCGCGTGGCAGAAGGCGGCGCCGAAGCGGTGCCGCTGGTGCGCCTGCCGGCACTGCCGCAGGCGATGGATGCACTGCGTGCCAGCGGCTTCGGCCTGGCGGCCACGCTGGTGGAAGGCGGCGCGGATCTGTTCAAGGCCACGCTGCCGGCACGGCTGGTATATGTGATGGGTGCCGAAGGCGAGGGCATGGACCGTGCGTTGGCACAGACCTGCGATATGCAGGTGTCCATTCCCGGCAGTGGTGCGGTGGAAAGCCTCAACGTGGCATCCGCCACTGCGGTGTTGTTGTCGCACTGGTATGCACAGCGGTAACTTCGGGTAACGCTTGCGCGCTGCCCTGCGTGATGTGATCGACTTCTCCAAAGAAGTCGTGCCTACGGTGGATTCGGATTTTTCGCATGGTGCGCCGCGTTCGTGCTGCGTCACAGTGCAACGCGGCGCCGTACTGTGTAGGTGAGGAGAGACACCCACCCAGTGCGGCGCCGTTGTCCGGATCACGGTCTGTTCCGTGGCGCTCACCGCGTGGGGTGTGACGAATCCCGGTAGCCCGGCCGCTTGGCCGGGCTTTTTTTATGCGCTTTCGCGACGCGCAGAGGCGGAGTGCGACATTTCGGGCCTGCGCATGGGCGCCTGCGACGTGTGCGCGCAGTGACGTTCCGGGCCACGCGTGATGGAAATCCGGAAGCGCGTTTCATGCGGAAAACCCGCTGGAAAATGGCGTTGGCGTGATAGGCATTTTCATGCGTGCGCCCGCGCACAGAACGCGAGATTCGCGTGATTTACCGATTTTTCCGAGATGACTTCCTGTGCAGATTGCCGGTGCGGCGGATTGGCCTGCCGCATCACTCTGTCACCAAGGAGGCATTCCATGACATTCGATGCGCTGCGTTCCCTGCGCCCGATTTCCTTCGCCCTGATCGCCGGCCTGCTGCCCGCTGCCGCACAGGCTGCCGAGCACTCGCTCGACGGCGTCAATTTCATGGGCCCGCTGATCACCCCCAACCCGGCAGGCATGCCCAAGGGCCACCTCTTCATCGAGCCGTACCTGGTCCGCATCGACAGCGACCGCTACTTCGACGGCGAAGGCCACCGGCATGACAGCGACGGCCGCAGCGCCGCGTGGCTCACCGTGGTACCCATCGCTTACGGCCTGGGCCAGCGCGTGACCGCGCAGGTCAACCTCAGCGCCTCGCGTGCCGAAACCGGCAGCGACCGCAGCCGTGGCTTCCGCGCCGGCGACACCACCGCCATGGTGCAGTACCTGCTGCAGGCGCCGAACGAAGACGGCACCCGCCCGGCCATTTCGGTCTCGCTGAGCCAGCGCTACGCCACCGGCAGCTATGACCGTATCGACGGCAACCCGCTCAACGCCCAGGGCGACGGCGTGCAGCGCACCACCTTCGGGCTGGGCATGCAGCAGGTGGTGTGGCTGCCCAACGGCCGCCCGCTGCGCTGGCGCGGCCAGCTCAGTGCCAGCCCGGCACCGGCGCGCGTGGCGATCAACGACCACAGCGTGTACGGCACCCCCGATGGCTTCCGCGGCAACATCGCACCGGGTTCGCTGATCGGCCTGTCGGCGGCCGGCGAGTACAGCTTCAACTCGAAGTGGGTGGGCGTGTTCGAGTTCGCGGTGAGCCGCCAGAGCGATCGCCACCTGAGCGGTTACGCGCCCGCTGCCGATGGCACCATGCTGCGCATCGATGAGCGTCGCCCCGGCAGCCGCAACGTCACCCTCGCACCGGCGGTGCAGTACCACTTCAGTCCCAGCGTCGGGCTGATCGCCGGCGTGGAGTTCACCGTCGCGGGCCGCAACACCGGCAGCTACATCAACCCGCAGGTCGCCCTGGGCATGTTCTTCTGATGGGCCTCGATGACATCGTCGCCCGCCTGCTGGGCATCGTCTGGAGTCCGGCGCTGGTCGGGCTGTGCCTGCTGGTGGGCCTGTACTTCAGCGTGCGCACCCGCTTCATCCAGCTGCGCGGCCTGCCGGAGATGCTCAAGCTGATGTTCCAGGGGCGCAGTTCGGCTGCGGGCGTGTCCTCGTTCCAGGCACTGAGCCTGTCGCTGTCCAGCCGTGTCGGCGTAGGCAACATCGCCGGCGTGGCGATGGCCATTGCCTACGGCGGGCCGGGGGCGATCTTCTGGATGTGGATCGTCGCTTTCCTCGGTGCCTCCAGCGCCTTCGTCGAATCCACCCTGGCGCAGATCTACAAGCAGCGCGACAGCAACGGCATGTACCGGGGTGGGCCGGCGTATTACATCGAGAAGGGCTTGGGCAAGCGCTGGTATGCGGTGTTGTTCGCGATCAGTACGGTGATCGGCTGCGGGCTGCTGCTGCCCGGCACGCAATCCAATGCGATGGTCAGTGCGCTCGATGAGGCATGGAGCGCGCCGGGCTGGATCACCGCGGCAGGCATCGGCACCGTGGTGGCCATGGTGATCTTCGGCGGCGTGCGCCGCATCGCGCAGGTTGCGCAGGTCATCGTGCCGTTCATGGCGTTGGGCTACCTGGTCGTGGCCGCAGTGGTGATGGCCCTGAACCTGGATGCGGTGCCGGAGATGTTCAGCATCATCCTGCGCAGTGCGTTCGGCCAGGACGCCGCGTTCGGCGCCATGATCGGCACGGCCATCCAGTGGGGCGTGCGCCGTGGCGTGATGTCCAACGAAGCCGGCATGGGCAGCGGTGCGCATCCGGCCGCAGCGGCGGAAGTCTCGCACCCGGTGAAGCAGGGGTTGGTGCAGGCCTGTTCGGTGTACATCGACACCATGGTGGTGTGCAGCGCCACCGCGTTCCTGATCCTGTCGGCCGGCACCTACAACGTGCATGACCCGGCCGCACCGGCGCAGTGGATCGTGGCCAACGTACCGGGGCTGGAAGCGGGGCCGCGTTTCGTGCAGCAGGCGGTGGAATCGGCACTGCCGGGCTTCGGGCGTTCGTTCATTGCCCTCGCGATCCTGCCGTTCGCCTTCACCACCATCCTGGCGCTGTACTACACGGCCGAAACCAACGTGGTGTACCTGCTGCGCAACCGGAATTCGCCGTGGGTGATGGCGCTGTTCCGGCTGGGCTTCCTCGGCGCCATGCTGTATTCGGCGTTGAACAGCGCCACGGTGGCGTGGTCGCTGGGCGATATCGGCGTGGGCCTGATGACCTGGCTCAACATCATCGCGCTGCTGTTGCTGCAGAAACCGGCCCTGGCCGCACTACGCGATTACGAAGCCTCGCGCGGTGCCGGCAAGGACCCGGTGTACCGCCCCAACTACATCACCGTGCCAGAAAACTCG
The DNA here is from genome assembly GCA_002386405.1 of Stenotrophomonas maltophilia. Classification (GTDB taxonomy): domain Bacteria; phylum Pseudomonadota; class Gammaproteobacteria; order Xanthomonadales; family Xanthomonadaceae; genus Stenotrophomonas; species Stenotrophomonas maltophilia_AD. Next base: position 67,724 of record DGIP01000066.1, on the reverse strand, counting down.
GTGTGGTTGCGGTAAGGGGGCATGGAGCAGCGGACCAACGGTCCGCTGCTACCGGATGACGGCGATACCCGCCGTCATTCGTTCGGCGGGGTGGTGGCCTTGGCTTCGCTGCCGAAGTTGCCATCGGCTTCGGCGGCCAGGTAGGCGAACACCGTGTACGCCGCCACGTTCTGCGCCAGCGCTGCCGGCTCGATCTTGTCCAGCGTGTCGTCGGCGGTGTGGTGCAGGTTGAAGTAGTCGGTTCCGTCCTGCGCCAGCCACGCCCACGCGCCACCCTTGGCCGCCAGCGGGCCGATGTCCGGGCCCGGGCCACCCTTGTCCGGGGCGTACTCGATGCCCAGCGGCTTGAGCACCTCGGCAATCTGGGCGGTCGCCTCGCGCGAGCCTTCCGGGTTCGGCGAACCGGTGTTGAACGCATAGATGCGGCCGGCACCGAAGTCGCTCTCGGCGGCCAGCTGGTGCAGCACGATGTCCTTGGCATGCGCTTCGGCGTACGCCTTGCCACCGTACAGACCCTGTTCCTCGTTGGCGAAGGCCACCACGCGGATGGTGCGCTTGGGCGCCTGCTTGAGCTGGCCGATGAGGTGCCCCGCGGCCATGGTCAGCGCCACGCCGGCACCATCGTCGATCGCGCCGGTGCCCAGGTCCCAGGAATCCAGGTGGCCACCAATCACCACCACTTCCTTGGGCAGGCTGCGCCCGGTGATCTCACCGATCACGTTGTACGACGTGGCCGTGCCATCCCAGCCGCAATCCAGGCTGAGCTTCACCTTGGTCGGCCCCAGCGCGACCAGGCGCGCCAGCTGGTTGGCATCGGGCACCGACAGCGCCGCCGACGGCACCGGGGTCAGGCCGTCGTCGAAGCGGGTGATGCCGGTATGCGGCACGCGGTGCGAATCGGTACCGGCCGACCGCATCACAAAGCCGACCGCACCCTTGCGGATCGCCTCGGACGGGCCCTTGCTGCGCACCGCGCCGCCCTTGCCGTAATCGCGACCATCGCGGTACGCGGTCATCTGGTAATCCACGAAGGCGATCTTGCCCTTGAGCGAGCCTTCCGGCGCGGCCTGCAGCGCGGCCAGGTCGGCGAAGCGCACCACTTCAGCCTCGACCGTGCCGCCCGGGCTGCCACCCAGCGCGGTGATGCTCAGCGGCTGCGCGTGCTTGCCCACCACCTGGGCGTGTTCACTGCGGCGTTCCCACTTCGGGAAGGTCACCGGCTCTTTCCACACCTTGTCGAAACCGAGGGCCTTGAACTTGGCTTCGGCCCAGGCCACGGCGCGGGCATCGGCCTCGCTGCCGGCAATACGCGGGCCGATCTCGGTCGTCAGCGATTCGACCACCTTCCAGCCGGTGTCGTCCTTCAGGGCCTGCTCGCGCAGTTCAGCAGCGGTGGCCAGCGATTTCGGCGGCAGGGTGGTGGTGCCCGTCGCGGCGAAGGCCGGGGCGGCCAGCAGGGCGAGGGAAGATGCGATGGCAAGGACGCGGCGACGCATGGGACGGACTCCGGGGGAACAGGGCGGAAGCCCCCGAGCTTAGCAGCCTGCCTGCGCCGCACATGGGCGGTTGGTCATGGTTGGGCGGATGCTGTTTTCCACCGGTGGGAGAGCGACGACCAACGGTCGCCGCCTACCAGCGCGCACGCGGCACACACCAAACGGTCGTCGCCTGCCGGCACGCCCCCAACGGTAGGTACCGACCGTTGGTCGGTACGCCGTTCAACCCGTTCTTACTTCTTCAGGTTGTCGCGGATCTCGCGCAGCAGCAGCACTTCTTCGGCCGGTGCCGCCGGTGCGGCTTCCTTCTTGCGGGCCAGGCGGTTGATCACCTTGACCACCATGAAGATCGCGAACGCCACGATGATGAACTGCACCAGCGTGTTGAGGAAATCGCCGTAGCCGATGACCACTGCCGGAATTTCCTGTCCATCCGGTCCCAGCCGTGCCGGCGCCAGCGTCCACGCCAGTTCGGAGAAGTCCACCCGGCCAATGGCCCAGCCCAGCGGCGGCATGATGATCTTGTCCACCAGCGCGGTGACGATCTTGCCGAACGCAGCACCGATGACGACACCGACCGCCAGGTCGATGACGTTGCCACGCATGGCAAATTCCTTGAACTCAGTCAGCATTCCCATCGGGTTCTCCTGTTGCGGGGATTTCAAAGGACGACGCAGCCTAACCCAGCGCGTGTTGTCATCCGGCGATGATGCCGTGCCGCTCTGCCACGTTTTCCAGGCGCGCGCTGAAACGATCGCCCGGCTTGAGTGCGGCCACGCCCGCCGGCGTGCCCATGAACACCAGGTCGCCCGCACGCAGTGCCCACAGCTTGGACAGCTCGTGCAGGATCTCCGGCACGTTCCAGATCATCTGGTCCAGCAGCGACTGCTGGCGCACTTCGCCATTGATTTCCAGCGACAGGTTGAGCGCGGCAAGATCGCCCACTTCACCGGCCGGCACCAGTTCGCTCACCGGCGCGGAATGATCGAAGCCCTTGGCCGAATCCCACGGGTGGCCCTTGGCCTTGGCTGCGGCCTGCAGGTCACGGCGGGTCAGGTCCAGGCCCACGCCGTAGCCGAACACCAGCGCCTCGGCCTGGTCGACCGGCAGCTCGCCGGCGGGCGCGTCACGGCCGATCGCCACCACCAGCTCCACCTCGTGGTGCAGGTCCTGGGTAGAAGGCGGGTAGGGGATCACATCGTCATGGCCGACCACGATCGCATCGGCCGGCTTGCTGAAGAACATCGGCCGGCCGCGGTCATCGGCGGCGGGCACGGCAGCGCCCATTTCCTTGGCATGGTCGGCGAAGTTACGCCCGACACAGTAGATGCGGCGCACCGGAAACGTGCCGCCACCGGCGACCGGAATGCGGGGTTGTTCGGGGGCCGGGATTACATCAGACATGCGCGCGTCCTGGGGAAAGGGGTCGCACGAGTGTAATCCCGACGTGGTGCCCACTGTAATCCCGAAGGTAGCGCCGACTGTCAGTCAACAAACCGGGCAAACCCGGCAGACCCACTCAACGCGACAGCGGCAACGCCTGCTTGCGCACCACGCGGTACTCGCCTTCCACCACCTGCGGATCGGCCGCACGTGAAGCCTGCTTGCGCGAGGCCAGCAGCTTCCACGCCACGCCGGCAATGATCATCGCCGCGCCCACGAACACACCCACGAACACCAGGGCGGCCAGGATTGCCAAGCCCAACAGGCCCACCGCAACGCGCACCAACGGATGGCGCGGCTTGCGCGGCGCAAACAGGGAGCGGAACTGGTTGAACTGGAAGCGGTTGTACATGGCGGTTCTTTGGCTGAAGTCAGCGAGATGTCAGTATCCCGGCAGCGCTCTGTCATTGAGTGAAAAACTCGTTAAACGGCGCCTGCGTTTATTTGAAATCAATGACTTGTGTTCATCGCGGAGCCAGCCACATGAGGGCGTGAGACAATCGCGCATCCTGTTCCGGATCGTGTTTCCATGTCTGTTTCCGATGCTTCCGCCACTGCCCTGATCGCCCTGGAACGTATTGCCGACGGGGGATTTGCCGAGGTGGAGGGATGCTTCGACGGCGACCACGAGTCGCTGGTGCTGTACCGAGAGGGCGACGATGTGCGCGGCTGGCTGAACATCTGCCCCCACGCCGGACGCCGGCTGGATTGGGCGCCGGGCCAGTTCCTCAAGAGCAAGGCCGGCGACCTGGTCTGCGCCGCGCACGGCGCATCGTTCTCGCTGGCTGACGGCAGCTGCGTGGCCGGTCCCTGCAAGGGCGACCGCTTGCGCGCGGTTGCACTCGACGTGCGCGACGGCCAGGTGTTCCTCAGAACATCAGGTTGATCATCGCCACGACAACAATGGTGTAGATCATCGACAACGGCGCGCCCACCCGCCACAACTCGCGCGGGGTGTAATTGGCCGGGCCGGTGATCATCGAAATCACCGGGTTTGAGGCGGTCATCAGGTTGTTGGACGCCGACAGCGCCACGATCAGCGCGAACGCGGTCGGGCTGCCACCGGCCGCCAAGGCCAGGTTCACCGCAATGGGCACCATCACGATGGTCGCGCCCACGTGGCTGATCACCAGCGAAAACACCGTGGTCAGCAGCGCCAGCGCAATCTCCAGCACCCACACCGGAATGCCGGTGGGCAGGCGGTCGATGGTGTGCCCGGCCACCCAGGCCGCCGCGCCGCTGCTGTCCATCGCCCAGCCGAGCGGAATCAGCCCGGCCATCATGAACACCGTTTTCCAGTTGATCGAGGCGTACGCTTCGTCCATGCGCAGCACGCCGGTGAGCAGCATCCCGGCCACGCCGGTCATCAGGGTCAGCGCCACCGGCAGCTTGGACGTCAGCGCGATCAGGATCGTGATGGCGAAGATCGACATGGCGATCTTGAACTTGTGCGGGCGCTGCTCGCCCTTCGGGTAATCGGTGACCACCACGAAGTCGCGGCTCTTGGCCGCCTGCGCCAGATCGGTCCAGATGCTGTGGAACACCAGCATGTCGCCGGCGCGCAGCGGCACGTTGCGCACGTCCTCGCGGATCACCTGCTTGTCGCGGTTGATCGCCAGCAGGCTGATGCCGCGCTGCTTGCGCAGGCGCAGGTCCGAAGCGCTCTTGCCGATCACCTCGGACGTAGGCGGAATCACCGCCTCGGAAATGCCCGCGCGGCTGGGGTTGAACAGGTCGCCCAGGTGTTTCAACCGCGAAGACATCCGCAGGAACTGGTTCTGGGCGAAGTCGCCCACCTGCTGGCGGCTGCCCATCACGCCCAGCACGCTGCCCACCCAGATCCGCATTTCCGCCGGCGGTGCCAGCCGGGTGTCGTTGCCGGTCTTGAGCGCCAGCATCAGCGGCGCATCGTGCAGGTTCTCTGCCTCGCCCAGGGTCATGCCCACCAGCGGGCTTTCGGCGCTGACCACCAGCTCGAACACATCGCCCTCGATCCCGTAGGTCTTGGCGAAGTAGCTTTCGGTGCGGGCCGGGGTGACGCCATCGTTGGCCAGCGTTTCTTCTTCCACCAGCTTGCGGTCGCCGAAGTAGCGGAAGTACAGCAGCGATGCGGCCAGCAGTGCCAAGCCGATCGGCAGCGGCGCGAACATGCGCAGCGGCTCGATCGTGGCCAGGCCCGAAGGAAGATTGTTGTTGGCCGACGCCAACAGATCGTTGAGCAGGATCAGCGGCGAATTGCCCACCATGGTGAGCGCGCCACCCATCACGATCGCCGCGGCGATCGGCAGCAGCAGGCGCTGCAGGGTCAGCCCGGTGCGTGCCACCAGCCGCGAGGCCACCGGCAGGTACAGCGCCATCACCGAGGGGTTCTGCATGAAGGACGAATTCAACCCGGCAATGGCCGTGGTCATCATCAACAACCGCGTCTCAACGCCATGCCCGCGCCGCAGCAGCCAGGCTGCCAGCCGGTTCAGCGCCCCGGTGCGGTCCAGGCCCGCACCCAGGATGGTGGTGGCGATGATGCTCATCACCGCGTTACCCGAGAAGCCGCCGAAGATTTCCTCCGGCGCGATCAGGCCGGTCACGCCCAGCACCACCAGCACCACCAGCGCCACCACGTCGGCGCGGATGCGCTCGAACAGGAACATCGCCATCGTGAAGCCGACCAGCCCCAGGACGAGCTTCATGTCGGTGGTCAGCGTCAGCGTGGTGTCCATGGGGTAACGCGGTTCCTTGGAAGGGGATCAGGTACGGTCGTACAGCAGGTCCCACACCCCGTGGCCAAGCTTCTGGCCGCGGGTTTCGAAGTGCGTCTGCGGCCGCCATTCCGGCCGCTCGACCTGGCCGCGCGGACCGGCGCGGTTGGTCAGCCCGGCGGTGGCGTCCAGCACCTCCCACATCTGCTCGGCGTAGTCTTCCCAATCGGTGGCGCAGTGCAGCCGGCCACCCACGCGCAGCTTGCGCACCAGCAGTTCGGCAAACGCCGGCTGGATCAGGCGGCGCTTGTTGTGGCGCTTCTTGTGCCACGGGTCCGGGAAATAGATGCGCACTTCATCCAGCGCGCCATCGGCGATTTCCTTTTCCAGTACCTCCACCGCATCGTGGTGGTACAGGCGCACGTGGTCGGCGTTGTCGTCGGCCAGTGCATTGAGCAGGCGGCCCACGCCGGGGGCGTGCACTTCCAGCCCGATGTAATCGCGGCTCGGATCCTGCTGCGCGGCAAAGCGCAGCGCGGCGCCGTTGCCGAAGCCGATTTCCAGCACCTTGCGCGCATCGCGGCCGAAGGTGGCATCCAGATCGCGCGGCTCGCCGGTGAAGTCCAGGCCGAAGCGCGGCCAGCGGTCATCGAACGCACGCTGCTGGGCTGGGGTGAAGCGGCCCTGGCGCAGCACGAAGCTGCGCACCTCGCGGCGGCCTTCGGTAACGGTGAAGGGCTTGGGCGGCGCCTTGGCGCCAGCGCTGTCGAAGGGATTGGTCATCAGCCGATCAACCCGTCCACCGGCGAAGATGCGCTCGCATAGCGCTTGCGCGGAATGCGCCCGGCCAGGAACGCTTCGCGCCCGGCTTCAACCGCCTTGCGCATCGCGCTGGCCATCAGCACCGGGTTGCGTGCGCCGGCAATGGCGGTGTTCATCAGCACGCCGTCGCAGCCCAGCTCCATCGCAATGGCCGCATCCGACGCGGTGCCCACGCCGGCATCGACGATGATCGGCACCTTGGCGCTTTCGATGATTTCCAGCAGGTTGTACTTGTTCTGGATCCCCAGGCCCGAGCCGATCGGCGCGGCCAGCGGCATCACCGCCACGCAGCCGATCTCTTCCAGGCGCTTGGCCAGGATCGGGTCGTCGGAGGTGTAGACCATCACCTCGAAGCCGTCCTTGACCAGCGTTTCGGCGGCCTTGAGGGTCTGCACCACGTCCGGGTACAGCGTCTTCTGGTCGCCCAGCACTTCCAGCTTGGTCAGGTTGTGGCCATCGAGCAGTTCGCGCGCCAGCCGGCAGGTACGCACCGCATCTTCGGCGGTGTAGCAGCCGGCGGTGTTGGGCAGGATGGTGTAGCGGTCCGGCGGCAGCACGTCCAGCAGGTTCGGCTCGCCCGGGTTCTGCCCGATGTTGGTGCGGCGGATCGCCACGGTCACGATCTGGGCCCCGGCCGCCTCGGTGGCGATGCGGGTTTCATCCAGGTCCTTGAACTTGCCGGTCCCGGTCAGCAGCCGGGAAGCGTAGGTCTTGCCGGCGATCACCAGCGAATCGGGGGAAGAATGAGCAGTCATGCGAGGAATTATCGCCCAACCAGGCCATTCCTGTCCGGATCGTGCATGCACCGGTAGCGCCGGCCGTTGGCCGGCCCGGGCGGTCGCACCGTCAGCCGCCGCCCAGCGCGTGCACGATCTCGACGAGGTCGCCTTCGCGCAGCGCATGGGTCGCGTGCAGGCTGCGGGTCACGATCTCACCATTGACCTCCACCGCCACCCGGCGTTCGGTCAGGTGTTCGGCCTGCAGCAGGTCCAGGACGGTGGAATCTTGCGGAAGCTGGCGGGAGTCGCCGTTGAGCGTGAAGTTGACGAAGTTCATGACGGGATTGTCCCCCAAAGTCGTCGGTTCTGCGTACCCTTGCGCCCCCACCGATGCCCGTCCCGGCCTCTCCCCGTTGGTGTCTGCGTGCCCATGGCCCCGGCCATGCCGCAGCGCAGCGTGATGTCGCCGGGGCGCAGTGGAACCATGGCACCGTGCGCCGGCGTACGTCGGCCGTCATCACCCAAAAAGGAGTTTTTTCCATGCTGCTCAGCAAGCGTCCCCTGCGTTCCCTGATGGCCGTGGCCATCGCCCTGGCCGCTGTGCCGGCCATGGCGCAGTCGCCCTATTCGAAGACCATCTTCATCGGCGACAGCCTGACCGACCAGGGCTACTTCCGCCCGCTGCTGCCGGCCTCCGTGCAGCCGGTCACCGGCCAGTTCACCACCAACCCGGGTTGGGTGTGGGCGCAGTACGTGGCCGACTACTACGGCACCAACGCCACTGCCCACGGCAACGGCCAGGGCGGTGACAACTACGCCATCGGCGGCGCCCGCGTCGGCGTGGACACCACCCAGACCCTCGCCCCGGGCACCCCGGCCATTCCGGTCTACTCGCTGAAGACCCAGACCGCGCAGTACCTGGCCGCCAACGGCGGCAAGGCCGACGCCAATGCCCTGTACACCGTGTGGGGCGGCGCCAACGACCTGTTCGCCATCCAGGCCGGCGCACCGCTGCAGGCCACCCTCGGCGCGGCCGTGACCGACCAGGTCGGCATCGTGGGCACCCTCAAGGCCGCCGGCGCGCAGTACATCGTCGTGCCGACCCTGCCCGACATCGGGCTCACCCCGGCCGCACGCGCCGGTGGCGCGGTGGGCATGGCGCAGGGCACCGCGCTGGCCAAGGCCTACAACGACGCGCTGTTCGGTGGCCTGAAGGCCGCCGGCCTGCAGGTCATCCCGGTGGATACCTTCCACATCCTGCAGGAAATCGTCGCCAGCCCGGGCACCTACGGCTTCGTCAACGTCACCAGCCCGGCCTGCACCACGGCCTCGTCGCTGACCTGCAACCCGACCGCCTACGTCAACCCGAACGCGGCCAACAACTACGTGTTCGCCGATGGCGTGCACCCGACCACCGCCACCCACCAGATGCTGGGTGAGTACACCCTGTCGATCCTGGAAGCCCCGCGCAACCAGCAGATCCTGACCCACACCGCGCAGACCGTGGGCCGTGCACGCGCCGACCAGGTCAGCGGGCACCTCGACGGCCGTCCGGCCGATGGCCTGAGCTGGTGGGGCGGCCTGCGTGGCGACATGCAGCGCTACGACCACGCCGACCTGTACGACGGCTTGGCCCCGGCCGGCCTGTTCGGCATCGACTGGGCCCATGACGGCATGGTCGTCGGCGGCTTCGCCGGCTACGGCCGCATGGATGCCGACTTCGGCAACAGCAAGGGCGACTTCACCCAGTCCGACACCACCCTGGGCCTGTTCGCCGGCTGGTATGGCGAGAACACCTGGGTGACCGGCCAGGTCAGCTACAGCTGGCTGGACTACGACGTGACCCGCCGCGTGCAGCTGGGCCCGGCCGAGCGCACCCACACCGGTTCCCCGGAAGGCAGCAACCTCACCGCCGCCCTGAACGCCGGTTACGAGTTCGGCACCGAAGGCGGCTTCCGCCACGGCCCGGTGGCTGCGGTGATCTGGCAGCAGGTCAAGCTGGATGGCTACGAGGAATCCAACCCGAGCGCCACCGCGCTGGGCTATGCCAACCAGGATGCCGACTCCACCGTGGGACGCATCGGCTGGCAGGCCCGCTTCGACGGCGGCAGCATCAAGCCGTACGCGCAGCTCACCTACGACCACGAGTTCGAAGACGGCAAGCAGGCCAGCGCCTGGCTGCAGACCATGCCGGACGTGGGCATGTACAAGGTGCCGGGCCTGGAGTTCGACAAGAACTACGCCACCGCTGTGCTGGGTGCGCGCATGAGCCTGTTCGGCCTGAACAGCAATGTCGGCATGAGCACCACCGCGGCACAGAAGCGGGCGCGCGACATCAGCCTGTTCGCCACCGTCAGCGGCAGCTTCTAAGCTGAAAAGCGGGTAGGGCACGACCGTTGGTCGTGCCTATCGCAACGGGCGGCCCATGCCGCCCGTTGCCTTTTTACCGCCCCGGCGCATAAACTTGCCGGCACCAAGCGGGTGTAGCTCAATGGTAGAGCTGTAGCTTCCCAAGCTACTGACGAGGGTTCGATTCCCTTCACCCGCTCCATCGGTTGCTGCGCAACCCGATGGAGCTTGGCGTTCATTCCGCAAGATCCCCGCGCCTGTCGGCGCGGCCCTTGACTCAAGGGGCCTGTTACTTTGATCTCTTTTCCCTTGTGCATTGGCACATGCTTGATGCTGGTAGGGTTGGATCCCAATCAACCGCCGGTAGCATTGATCGGTGCGACGAACGCATGATCCCAATCGAAGAGCGCGCTCCTGGCAGAGGTCATGTCATGCGACTCTGCGCCACGTGCTGGTTGCTTTGTTGCTGTGCCTTCTTGTCGGATACCCCTCTGGATTCCGTTGATGCGCAGGCCAGCAGGTAGGCGACCTGCTCAGGGAGGCGCAGAGTGAGATCTCCGGGAAGAAAGCGGCGTGTTAACAAGGGATTTTTTGGACTCCAGACTGCCCTGAGAATCGAAGCGCACGGGTGGGAACGCGCGAGCAATGATGACGCAATGCGTCACAGCTTCTTCGTTTGGATGCATCACCTTTAGCGTTGGTCCCTAGGGTGCAATGCGTGCGTCCAGGCCGGCATGCTCCCTCAACAGGTAGAGCAAGCCGCCGCCATCGATCAGTTCAATGGGTTTGTCCTTGGCGAACTCAAACGCGGCGGTGCCGTAACCGCTGGTGCAGACCAAGATGCCCTTGCTTGCGCCCTCGTTGAGCATGGTCCCGTAGAGGTCTCGAACCGCGCTGACGCCCACTGTGTCCCGGTAGCGCTTGGCTTGGATGACGACCTTGCCACCCAGCACTGGCCGGGTGTCAAAGGCCACTGCGTCGACGCCACCATCGCGTGAGCTGCGGGTCAGCTTGGTGTCCAGCCCCATTTGACTGAAGAGGTTGGACACGAGCGCTTCAAACTCACCCGGGGTCAGGTCGAGCAGGTTTGGCCGTGCCTCCAGGCCAGACAAAACGTCCGACTGCGTAATGAAACGCTTGTCGACCATGTTGAACTCGACGATGGGCTTGATGGCCTGCAACTCGTCCGGCCTGTTGGACACCTGCGCGCCAAGGTTGCGCAGGCAAGGGACCTTCTCCACACGATCAAGCCGAAGCTGAAGGAACGCTTCCTTGGTGGCGCGGACGGACACCACCGGGACGCGGACTTCTTGCCCAGTGCTGGGATCGTGCGTATCCACCACGCCGTTGAATGTCACCAACGCCAAGGCGTCGGCTTGGTCTGCTTCAAACGCTTCGTGCAAGGTTCGTAAGGCGATTGAGGCGATGATGTCCTGGTAAAGCGCCTTGATGTCGCTGGATTTGCGGGCTTTGGAGTCGATCGCATCACGGGTTTTGACGTAGCGGTAGTCGGCTTCCATGGGCACGACAGAGAGCTCTGGAAGGTCGTATTCAATGACCAGCTCCTTGGATGCCTCTGCATAAGCCAGCTTGAACGCTTGCGGGAATCCCTCAGCCGGGTACTCGGAGCGGGTCAGGACCATGTCGTTGTAGGCAACGACCGCGTCTGGCTCATGCGCCCGATAGGCGCGCTGGAACTCATCTACTTCCGCGTTTCGGCGCGCCACGTCGGCCTTGTAGAGCGCACGAGCGGTCTCGTGTTGGGCTCTCAGATCAGCCAGGCGCTGCTTCTTTTGCGCTTCTGCGCGGTGGAATTGGTCCAGAACCTGCTGGTGGGCTTGCTGCGCAGCCGCTTGAGCAGCCAAGTGCCGTTTCCCAGCACCAGGCCACAAGCGGGACAGGCCGGTGGGGGGAGGGGGGATTGATGCGTCTGGGGGCAAGCCCGGCACCAGATCCTTGGGCACGTTGAGGGCAGGATGGGCATCGGTGTGGCGCAGGCTGTCGAAGCTGATGGTGTCGTTCACCGACAGTGTATGCAGGAGCAAGCCTTCCAGGTCCTCCAAGCGGTCTTTGAGCTCGGCGTTCAGGTCATCTGCCTCGGCCTGCCGGTCCTGGAGGTAGTCGGCCTTCGCCTGCCGAGCGGCCTCTTTCGCCTGCTTGTCGAAGGCTTGGAGTTCCCGCCTCTGCTGAGCAGCGGCCATGCGCTCATGGCGTTCCAGCTGCCTCAACTGCGTGGTCTGCATCCGCTGCTGACGCTTGCTCTCGCGCTGCGCGGCGGCCGCTGCCCGGCCGGCTGCGCGCAAAAATCCTTCCAGGCCGCTCCGTCGTCCCATGGGTTCGTCTCTTGATGTTGTATGGGCAAAAGACTAACCCGTTCCCGCTGACATTGGAGGCGTGATGCGCCCGATACGGATTGGCGGCCGACCCTGGGCAGCAGCTACGTCGGCGAGATGGCATCCCTGGAACCTCAATCGGGATCACCCTTCCTCAGGGAATGGCTCGCAAAATCAATTGGTTGCGGTGGGTTAATTCGATTTCACCCGTTCCATCGGTTGCTGCGCAACCCGATGGAACGGGGCGTGCACTCTCCGCCCCGTGGCACTCCCGGATAAATGAATCCGCGTCGGCTACCATGCGCGCATGACGTCCACCACGCCCCTCTTCAAAGCACTCGTTCTTCTTGCTGCTGTGCTGCCGGTGTGGCGGGCTGAAGCTGCTGCCGTACCCACTACGGGCGACGCATGTCTCCAGGCCGTTGTACGGGACCTTTCGGTGTCCTGGCCAAACAATTCGACGGTCAACATCGTGGCCTTTGGCCACAGCGTGCCGGCGGGTTACGGGGTGACGCCTCTGGTGCAGAAGCGGGATGCCTACCCACGGCTTCTTGAGGATGGGCTGGCAAGGCGCTTCCCCCATGCAGTACTCAATGTCATCACTGCCGGGGTCGGTGGCGAGAATTCGACCAAGGGGCTCACGCGCCTTCAGCGCGATGTCATCGACCACCACCCGCGCGTGGTGCTGATCGACTACGCGCTCAATGATCGCGGGCTGACGTTGGACCAGTCCCGCCAGAACCTGACGGCGATCATCGCGGCCGTTCGCACTGCCGGTGCCTGCCCGATCCTGCTGACGCCCACCTGGGATACCCAGGCGTCGCCAAACGCGCCCACCGACAAGCTGGCCCTGCAGGCGACAATGATCCGCTCGCTCGCATCAACCAAACGCGTCCCCTTGGCGGACAGCTTGAAGGCGTTTTCGCAGTTTCGAGGCGATCGCAGCAGCCTGATGGCGCAATCCAATCACCCGAACCGCGCGGGCCACGAGCTCGTTGTCCAGCAACTGTTGCCGTTGTTTGTTCCCGGCAAGTAGGTGGGTGGCAACTGAGGGGAGTGGACTCCTCTCGCAGCAGTCGAGCGCTGTCGGATATCCCTCTCGAATCCGCCAGTCTGGTGAGCCACGCTGTGGGCAACTGATTGGAGAAGGGTGATGACTGCAAAGAACCGGTTCGGCGCTTTCATTCGCGGATACTGCTCAGTGATCGAGCTGCAGCCGACGTTGTCGCGCAAGGCGGCAAGGGACGCGATCGTTGATGCGCAGGCCAATAATCTGTACGACATCTGGTCGCAGGTAGGCGACCTGCTCAGGGAGGCGCAGAGTGAGTTCTCAAGGAAGAAAGCGGCGCAATCGCGCGACCAAGAAGGTCGGTTCAACCATCGCGCCACCGCCCGCGGCGAGCAAACCTGATTTCCTGCAGGGCGAGGGCAAGGCTTTTGCCCTCTTGGACGAGTCCAGCAGAGCCGCGCTTTTAGCCCAGCTCCTGCATCATGATCCGGCGCTACTCAGGATCGCGCAGGTTGTGCAGAAGTCCCACAGCGGTCCATTGCCAGCCCCAGAAGACTTTGCGCAGTATGAGAGCGCATTGGTGGGGTCATGCGACCGCATTCTGAAGATGGCGGAAAGGCAGCAGGAGTTCGCGTATGAACTCAACAAACGGCGTCTGGAGGGTGATTTCGGTGAAACGCGCTGGGGCCAGGCCTGTGCCGTGCTGCTTGCATTGGCGGGAACCACCGCCTGCGTTGTAACGGCGCACATTGGAGCAGATTGGCGAGTTAGTACGGGGCTGGGGGCAGCAGCTGTTGGATTGCTGGTTGTTCCATTCCTTCGTAAGCCGAGGTAGTGAGAATCACGATGACACTCCGCTCTCATTCCCCTTGCGCCTTATTAACCTGATCGCTGGGACGATGCTCCGTCGGCGCTTTGCGCCACTGGTGGAGTACTCGTATGCATGGTTCCAACAAGTCCGTTCTCCTGCAGGCCAACGAGGCCGTCATCGCGGGCGACAACGAAGGGTTCCTTTCCCACTGCACGGACGACATCCGGTGGACGACAGTGGGCGAGGGTACGCTCGAGGGCAAGGAGGCGGTGCGCCAGTGGATGAAGAGCGCCTACGCCACGCCGCCGCGTTTCACCGTTGACCGCCTGATTGCCGAGGACGACAGGGTGGTCGCGCTGGGCACGATCATGGGCAAAGGGGATGACGGTCAGCCGACTGAACTCGCCTACAGCGACGTCTGGCGGTTCCGCGACCGGAAGATGGTGGAGCTCAACGCCTTTGTGATCCAGCTGCCGCGCTGACCTGGCTTACGGAGCGCGCTCGGCCTGGCGGGCGGACGTGTTCCCACCCGCACAGCGCATCGGCGCTCGACAGGTCAGGTCAGTTGTGATGGGCAGCCTTGTCCTCTTGGATGGCGGTGACGATGAATCGGCGCAGCCGGTCATGCCTTCCCAGCCTGACCATGTCCCTGGGGGCAACATCGCCCAGCAATGGGTTCTTGGTGCGGAACCACAGCGCGGTCTTCGCGACGTCGCCCTGGAAAATGTCCGCCACCATGTTCGCGATTGCGCCGATTTCCTCCAGCCGCTCCTTGACCGCCTTGGGGACGTTCTCATCCCAACGGACGGATGCGCTGGATACCGACGCAATCTTGGACACCGCATTCCGATCCAGCTGCATGAACTCGGCGACCTTCTTTGGTTCGAAGTGGTCGCCGTTGCCGAAGTGCAGGGAGTCCCCTTGGGGGACGCTGAGGAAGAGGGGGGCTGTTTGCATGAGATGGGGGGAGGATGCGGAATGGGCGGAGTATTGCACAGCTATGTGCCGTTCGCACCAACTTTGCACCACGATAAAACCAAATATAAAACAAGAAAATAACAAATAAAAACAAAGCGTTGTCGTCAAAGAGCTTGTAAATGTGCATGAGGTGGCGCGATTCATCCGTGTTGACGCTTTTGGTAGATCTCCTGCATCCGTAGTAACCGGCGGCACGCTATGCTTCGCGTCCTATCCCATCCCCCATCCAAGCCGCCATGAAACTGGCCATCCTTTCCCGCAACAGCAAGCTGTACTCCACGCGGCGGCTGGTGGACGCGGCGCGTTCGCGCGGGCATACCGTGCGCGTGCTCGACCCGCTGCGCTGTTACATGCGCATTGCCGCCGACGGTTTCACCATGCATTACAAGGGCCGGCCCATCACCGGGGTGGATGCGGTGATTCCACGCATCGGCGCCTCGGTGACCCGCTACGGCACCGCCGTGCTGCGCCAGTTCGAGATGATGGGGGCGGTTACCCCCAACCCGTCCGATGCCATCCTGCGCGCCCGCGACAAGCTGCGCGCGCACCAGATCCTGGCGTCCAAGGGCATCGACATGCCGGTTACGGTGTTTGGCGACAACCCCGATGACACCGTGGACCTGCTCTCCATGCTGGGCCCGCCGCCGCACGTGGTGAAGCTCAACGAGGGCACCCAGGGGCGCGGGGTGATCCTGACCGAGAAGGCCAGCGCCTCGCGTGGCATCGTCGAGGCGCTGCGCGGGCTGTACGCCAATTTCCTGATGCAGGAGTTCATCGGCGAGGCCCAGGGCGCCGACCTGCGCTGCCTGGTGGTGGGCGACCATGTGGTGGCCGCCATGCAGCGCCAGGCCCCGGAAGGAGACTTCCGCTCCAACCTGCATGCCGGCGGCAGCGCCCGCGCGGCGAAGGCCACCCGGGCCGAGCAGCAGGTGGCGGTGCGCTCTGCCCGTGCGCTGGGGCTGGGGGTGGCCGGGGTGGACCTGATCCGCTCCAGCCGTGGCCCGCTGGTGCTGGAGGTCAACTCCACCCCCGGCCTGGAAGGGATCGAGGGGATCAGCCAGGACGACCTGGCCGGGCGCATCATCGAACACGTGGCCTCCCAGGTGGCTTCTGCGAAAAAGCCAGCAAAATCAAAGGCATGAATATTTTTTGAGGTCGACGGGCCGGTTTTAACACCGGTTTAATCGCCCCCGGCGTAGGCTTCAACGAACCGCAGCTCTGCCCTCCTCAGCAGATAACGGTAATCGGGAATGACTTCAGGCCCAGGCGGGATCCGTCTGGGCCTTTTTCTTCCCGTGCCATCGCTCACTTGCTGAGGTCAAGGCGAGGGGGATACATTCGGCTTTCCGTTCAGTTGACTAAGGATTGGTTGCAATGAAGCGAATGATTCTGGCCGCCGGGACCGCGGCCCTCCTGCTGGCGCTGGGTACGGCGCAGGCGGCCCCCAAAGATGAGGTCTTTGCGCGCGGCAAGCCGCTTGCCGAGCAGGTCGACCTCATCGAAAAGGACTTGAACTCCAACAACGAGATCTATGCCGAACTCACCGGCGAAGACCGCAGCAAGGTCCGCCAGGCCTTGGGGCGCATGCGCGGCGTGCTGGACGAACATCCGGACCAGGCCACGCTTCCCGATCGTTTGAAGACCGATCTGTACAACGACCAACAAGTTGTGAACACGATCTTGACCAAGGCGCGCGAAGATAGCCGCCAGGTCTGCGTGCGCGAGAAGGCCACCGGCTCCCACCGCGCCACGACCCAGTGCATGACCGTTGCCCAGCGCCAGCGCGCCAAGGAAGATGCGCAACGCGACCTGATGAACGCTCAGCGCACGGGTCAATCCATTTTCTAGAGGTCACATGCGAATTCTTGTAATTGAAGACAACAGCGACATCGCCGCCAACCTGGGCGACTACCTCGAAGACCGCGGCCACACCGTGGACTTCGCCGCCGACGGCGTGACCGGCCTGCATCTGGCGGTCGTGCACGAGTTCGACGCGATCGTGCTGGATCTCAATCTGCCGGGCATGGATGGGATCGAGGTCTGCCGCAAGCTTCGCAATGAAGCGCGCAAGCAGACCCCGGTGCTCATGCTGACCGCACGGGATTCGCTGGACAACAAGCTGGCCGGGTTCGATTCCGGTGCCGACGACTACCTGATCAAGCCGTTCGCGCTGCAGGAAGTCGAAGTGCGTCTGAACGCCCTGTCGCGCCGCGGCAAGGGCGTGCAGACGCGGGTACTGGAAACCGGCGACCTGGAATACAACCTCGATACCCTCGAGGTTCGCCGCCAGGGCAAGTTGCTGCAGCTCAACCCCACCGCACTGAAGATCCTGCAGGCGCTCATGGAAGCGGCCCCGGCCGTGGTGACCCGCCAGGAGCTGGAAACCCGCGTGTGGGGCGAAGAGCTGCCCGATTCGGATTCGTTGCGCGTGCACATCCACGGCCTGCGCGCCGTGGTGGACAAGCCGTTCGAGGTGCCGTTGATCCAGACCCGCCATGGCATCGGATACCGCATCGCCGCCCCGGAAGCCTGATCCGGTGACGGGCAGGGGGGAGCGCCGCCGGGGCCCTTACCGGCGCCGGCTGCGCAGCCGCATTATCGTGTCGTTCGTGCTGTTGGGCTTCTGCCTGACAGCACTGTTTGCCTTCGCCACCAACCTGGCCCGCGCGCGCGTGGAGAACCAGCTGGTCGAAGACGTGATGAACCGCAACATCAACGAGTACGCGCACCGCTACTTCGCTGATCCCTCGCGCAACCCCGATCTACCCGTGCAGCAGATGCGCGCGCGCATCGTGGGGCCGGACAAGTTCGAAGCGCTGCGCCAGGAAGAGCCGGACTGGTACGAATTCCGCGATGGCATCCACGGCCTGAGCGGCGTGGACGAGCGGGGCAACCCGTTCTCCTACAAGCTGGCGGTACGCAAGACACCCGACGCGTGGTTCTTCCTCGCCTACGACATGACCGAAAGCCTGCGCGGCGCAGAGCAGTTGAACCGCGCGCTGTTCTTCTCGGTGCTGGTGTTCAGTGCATTGTCGCTGGTGCTGGGCTGGTGGTCGGCCTCGAAGGTGATGAAGCCGGTGTCCGACCTGGCCGCGCGCCTGCGCGCCTACCGGGGCGGTACCAGTGACCCCACGCCGTTGGCGCCCCGTTTCCCCGACGACGAAGTGGGGCAGCTGGCGCAGGCGCTGGATGACTATTCGGCGCGGCTCACCGAAGTGGTACAGCGCGACCGCGAATTCAACGCCGACGTCAGCCACGAGCTGCGCACCCCGCTGGCCGTGATCCGGGGTGCCACCGAACTGCTGCTGACCCGGCCGGACCTGGACCCCAAGGTGCTGCAGCGCCTGCAGCGCATCCAGCGTGCCGAGCAGCAGTGCACCGACCTGATTGGCGCGCTGCTGCTGCTCTCGCGCAACGAGCGCGGGCAGGGCAGCAGCAACGTGGCGCGGGTGGCCGAGCAGCTGCTCGATTCGCACCGCGCCCAGCTGGGCGGCAAGCCGCTGGAGCTGGTGCTGGAAGGCGACCGAGAACTGGTCATCGATGCTCCGGAATCGGCGCTGTCGGTGGCACTGGGCAACCTGATCGGCAACGCCGTGAAGTATTCGCAGGAAGGCTCGGTGCGGGTCCTGGTCACCGGCAACCGGGTTGAAGTGATCGACAGCGGCCCGGGCCTGAGCGAACAGGACGCAGCCAAGCTGTTCCAGCGGGGCTATCGCGGCACCCACGCCGGCCATTCGCAGGGCGGCGGTATCGGGTTGTCGATCGTGAGCCGGTTGTGCGATCTGTACGGCTGGCAGGTAAACGTGCGCCCAGGCGAAACCCGGGGCGTGATAGCAACCCTGACCTTCGCCCCCGCGTAGCGACACGCCATGCGTGTCCCACGCAACCCCGAACGAAAACCGACATGCGCGGGTGCCCTGGCACCCCGTTGGACATGCATGGCGTGTCCCTACGCGGCGGCCTTCCTGTAGATCCGATCCAGGCGCTCCACTTCCGCCTGCAGATGGTCCGGGTGCCCATCATTGACCACCACGTCATCCGCCAGCGCCAGGCGCTCCTCGCGGCTGGCCTGCGCGGCAATCATCCGGTCGGCCAGATCGGCCGTGGTGCCATCGCGCTGCATCAGCCGCGCGTGCTGCACCGCCACCGGCGCATCCACCACCAGAATCCGGTCCAGCCACGGGTACTGCTGGCGGCCACCGGCTTCGGTCAGTAGCGGAATGGCTGCAATCGCATAGGGGCTCGCAGCCTGTTCACAGGTTTGCCGCAACAGCTCGCGAATGGCAGGGTGGGTAATGGCTTCCAGCGCCTGCCGTTCCTGCGCGGAGCTGAAGATGCGCTCGCGCAGCGCGGCGCGGTCAATCTGGCCATCGGCCAGCAGGATTCCAGAACCAAAGTGCGCCACGATCCGGGCCAGCCCGTCGCTGCCAGGGGCCACCACGGCGCGCGCGGCCATGTCGGCATCAGCGATGGTGATGCCCAGCGCCTCGAAGCGCCGGGTTACCTCGGTCTTGCCGGCGGCGACGCCGCCGGTCAATCCAATCACGAACTGGCTCATCGCTGCCCTCAGCGCAGGCCGGACATTCTCAGATAGGCGTTGATCAGCGGCTCGCCCCACATGAACACGATCCAGCCAGCAACGGCCAGGTACGGCCCAAACGGGATCGGGGTGGCGCGGTCGCGGCCCCGCGAGTACAGCCAGATCGAGCCGATGATGGCGCCCACCATCGACGACAGCAGGATGATGGGCAGGATGCCCTTCAACCCACACCAGGCGCCCAGCGCGGCCAGCAGCTTGAAATCGCCGTGGCCAATGCCTTCCTTGCCGGTGATCTGCTTGAACAGCCACCACACCGACCACAGCAGCAGGTAGCCGGCAATGGCGCCCAGCAGGGCAGGCTTGGCCGGCATGTACAGGTTGTCGATGCTGCCTATCAGCCCCAGCCACATCAGCGGCAGGGTCAACTGGTCCGGTAGCAGCTGGGTGCGCAGGTCAATGCCGGACAAGGCCACCAGGAAGCAGCTCAGTACGATGGCGCCAAAGCCCTGCCAGCCGAAGCCGAACTGCCACACGCTGGCCACCACCAGTACGCCGGTCAACAGCTCGACCAACGGGTACTGGATGGAGATGGGCGCCTTGCAGTGGCGGCACTTGCCACCCAGCACCAGCCAGCTGAACAGCGGGATGTTCTCGTACCAGGACAGCTTGTGCTTGCAGTGCGGGCAGTGCGACGGCTCGACCACGATCCCGGGCGGGGGTGGCTCGTAGATGTCCGGAAGCTCGAGCACCTCGCGGGCGTCGCGCTTCCACTGCCACTCAAGCCGCTTGGGCAGCCGCAGGATCACCACATTGAGGAAGCTGCCAATCAGCAACCCCAGTGCGGCCGCGGCGGGATAGCCGAGGCCGGGATGCTGGTCGAGAAATGCCATGTGCCGTTAGACCACCGAAGCCAGTTTGAAGATGGGCAGGTACATGCCGATGACCATGCCGCCGACAATGGTACCAATAACCACCATGACAATCGGCTCGAGCAGGCTGCTCAGCGCGTCCACCGCATTGTTCACTTCCTGCTCGAAGTACTCGGCCACCTTGAACAGCATGGCATCCAGGGCGCCGGCCTCTTCACCGATGGCCGTCATCTGGATGACCATGTGCGGGAACAGGTTGGTCTGCTTCATGGCCATATTGACCGGGAAACCGACCGACACGTCGTCGCGCATGCGAAGGACGGCCTCTTCGTAGACCTTGTTGCCCGTGGCGCCGGCCACGATGCCCAAGGCCTCCACCAGCGGAACACCGGCCTTGAAGGTCACGGCGGTGGTGCGGGCGAAGCGGGCGATGGCGCTGTTGTGCATCAGCTGGCCGATGACCGGCACCTTCAGGATCAGGCGATCCATGGTGTGCTGCATGCGTGGCGAGCGCTTGTAGGCGGCAATGAATGCGGTTACCGCGCCAATGGTCACGATCAGGATCAGCCACCACCAGGACACCATGAACCGGGACAGATTCACGATCATCTGGGTGAAAGCGGGCAGGTCTGCACCGAAGCCCTTGAAAACGTCCTCGAACTGGGGCACCACCCATACAAGCAGAATGCCACTGACCAGCAGAGCCACAGCGAAGACCATGATCGGATAGAACAAGGCCTTCTTGATCTTCCCCTTCAAGGCCTCGATGTTCTCTTTGTAGTTCGCCACGGTGTCAAGCACCGTTTCGAGGACACCAGCGCCTTCGCCCGCCCGAACCAGGTTCCGGTACAGCTCGTCGAACTGGACAGGGTGCTTGCTGATGGCTTCATAGAGGGACGAGCCGCCCTCAATGTCAGTGCGGATGTTCTCCACCATCTTTCTCATGCGGGGGTTTTTGTGCCCGCTGCCGATGATGTCCAACGAACTTACGATCGGAACGCCCGACTTCATCATGGTCGCCATCTGGCGGCTGAAGAAGGCGATGTCCTTGGCACTGATGGCGCTGCCTGCCGCTCCAAACATCGGTTTGGGCTTGGGCTTGACGACGTTGGGCGTGATGCCCTGTCGGCGCAGCTCGGCGCGCAGCATGTTTGCATTCTTGGCGGGCTGTTCGCCCTTCATCTTCACGCCCCGCTTGTCGGTCCCCTCCCAGACAAACGGCTGCAACTCCATGGTGCTACGCGCCACGGGCTCTTTCTTGATTGCACTACGGCTCACAGACATACAGGCTCCCCAGCCGCGCCATCCCCAGGCGGGCTTCTGCGCCGAATGGTAGCTGGTTCCGGGCCGTCGTGGCATCCCTCCCTGACGGCAATCCGTGACCGGGGCCAAGGACCGGGGCCGTCAGAAGGTGACGCAACGCGTCACAATGCCGGTTGTGTCGCAAAATACCGTGAGGGGGGTTCCAATCCTGAAGATTGGTGCCATCATTGCGCCGGGGAATGCTGGGGAGCATTGCTGAGAAGTTGGCACGCAACCTGCTTTCAACCACCCGCACGGGCGTTCGCCTTGCTCAGCCGGTCCGCCGGCCAGGCACGACCCAGTGTTCATTTTTCAAACCACCTCTAGGGGATGTACTCATGAAGAAGCAGCAGGGCTTTACCCTCATCGAACTGATGATCGTTGTCGCGATCATCGCCATCCTGGCCGCCATCGCTCTGCCGATGTACCAGGACTACGTTGCCAAGTCGCAGGTCACTGCTGGCCTGGCTGAAATCACCCCCGGCAAGACCCAGTTCGAAGTTGCCATCAACGAAGGCAATCCGATTGCCAACGCTGCAGCTATCGGCCTGAAGGATTCCGACCGTTGCGCCATCACCGTCACTGACGGCGCCGATGGCAGCATCGCTTGCGAGCTGACCGGCAGCCCGAAGATCAATGGCGAGAGCATCACGCTGACCCGCGATGAAGGTGACGGCACCTGGACCTGCTCGACCAGCGTGACGGAAGCCAAGTACATCCCGAACGGTTGCGCTCCGTAATTCTTGTTGCGCTTGCTGTGAAGAGGCCCCGCTTCGCGGGGCCTTTTTTTTGGCACGAATGATGCTTGGCTTTGTATTCATTACAATCGAGGGGGCGGTATCATGCGCGGGGAGCGTGGATTCACATTGATTGAACTAATGATCGTCGTAGCGATCATTGCCATCTTGGCTGCCATCGCCTTGCCGATGTACCAGGACTATGTGGCAAAGGCACAGTTGGCTGCCGCCTTGTCTGAAATCAGGCCGGGAAAAACGACCGTCGAGACAGTTGTGCAGGATAGTCGTGATGCAAGTGTTATCAATGCCGACTACATTGGGCTCAAGGTGTCGCAGCGCTGCTCCGCGGTAGATGCAGTGGTTGGTGCAGACGGGGTCGGGCGCATTTCCTGCACAGTGGCCGGCGGCCCGCTTGTCGATGGGGAGGACCTTGTGCTCAATCGAGATGGAGATGGTGTTTGGACCTGTGATGGCTCTGCCTTCCAGGCAAAGCACCGCCCTGCCGGGTGCTAGTACGGGGCACCAATGCTGGCCATAATGAAGCTTCGCATTAAAGGATCTGGTCCATGAACGCCGTCGCTACCGCCAACCTCGTCGGGATCACCGGCATCGCCCGTCGCCTGGTGCAGGATGGGGCGCTTGAAGAAGCGGCCGCACGTGACGCAATGTCCAAGGCCGCAGCTGCCAAGCAGCCGCTGCCGCAGTACTTCGCCGAGAAAAAGCTGGTAACAGCTTCTCAACTGGCGGCCGCCAATGCCCTTGAGTTCGGCATGCCGTTGCTCGATGTAGGCGTGTTCGATAGCGGGCAGAGTGCGATCAGCCTCGTTAGTGAAGAACTTCTCCGCAAACATCACGTGCTTCCGCTGTTCAAGCGCGGTGGCAAGCTGTTCGTGGGTACGAGTGATCCCACCCATTCGCTCGACGAGATCAAATTCCACACCAACCTGGTGGTGGAGCCCATCCTGGTTGATGAAGAGCAGATCCGTCGCACGCTGGAGCAGTGGCAATCCAAGCATGACGCTCTCGGCGGCGCCCTTGGTGGTGGTGACGATGAGGGGATGGGTGACCTTGATGTCTCCTCGGGAGACGACGAGGGCGGCGGTGCCGACACCGGTCATGATGCGAAGGGTGACGACACCCCGGTTGTGAAGTTCGTCAATAAAGTGCTGGTGGATGCCATCCGCAAGGGCGCCTCGGATATTCACTTTGAGCCGTACGAAGACGACTATCGCGTGCGCTTCCGCATTGACGGCCTGCTCAAGAACGTGGCCAAGGCCCCGGTCAAGCTCAATCAGCGTATTGCCGCACGCCTGAAGGTCATGTCCCAGCTGGACATCGCTGAAAAGCGCGTGCCGCAGGACGGGCGCATCAAGCTCAACCTGTCCAAGACCAAGCAGATCGACTTCCGTGTCAGCACCCTGCCGACCCTGTTCGGCGAAAAGATCGTGCTGCGTATCCTGGACGGCAGCGCCGCCAAGCTGGGCATCGACAAGCTCGGCTACGAAGAGGTGCAGCAGAAGCTGTTCCTGGAAGCCATCCACAAACCGTACGGCATGGTGCTGGTTACCGGCCCGACGGGTTCGGGTAAGACCGTGTCGCTGTACACCGCGCTGGGCATCCTCAACGATGAAACGCGCAACATCTCAACGGCGGAAGACCCGGTTGAAATCCGGCTGCCCGGCGTCAACCAGGTGCAGCAGAACGTAAAGCGCGGCATGACATTCGCCGCAGCGTTGCGCTCGTTCCTGCGCCAGGATCCGGACATCATCATGGTCGGCGAAATCCGTGACCTTGAAACCGCGGAAATCGCGATCAAGGCAGCGCAGACCGGCCACATGGTGCTGTCCACGCTGCATACCAATGATGCGCCGCAGACCATCGCGCGCCTGATGAACATGGGCATCGCGCCGTTCAACATCACCAGCTCCGTTACGCTGGTGATCGCGCAGCGACTGGCTCGCCGCCTCTGCAACAACTGCAAACGGCCGGTGGATCTGCCACCCAACGCGCTGCTGGCGGAAGGTTTTACCCAGGCCCAGCTGGATGCGGGTATCACGCTCTACGAGGCCGTGGGGTGCGAGGAGTGCACCGAAG
Source organism: Stenotrophomonas maltophilia (assembly GCA_002386405.1). Taxonomy (GTDB): domain Bacteria; phylum Pseudomonadota; class Gammaproteobacteria; order Xanthomonadales; family Xanthomonadaceae; genus Stenotrophomonas; species Stenotrophomonas maltophilia_AD. Next base: position 43,526 of record DGIP01000066.1, on the reverse strand, counting down.
GTTACAAGGGCCGTACGGGTATCTACCAGGTGATGCCGATGAGCGAGGAGATCTCGGTGATCGTGCTGGCCGGCGGTAACGCCATCCAGATCGCCGAAGCTGCGCAGCGTGCAGGCGTCAACGATCTGCGCCAGTCTGCTTTGATCAAAGCGGCTGCAGGCACCACCAGCCTTGCCGAGATCAATCGAGTCACCAAAGACTGACGCGCAAAGTACGACGCCAAGCTGCGTCTGAAACCAAGCGCTCAGGGCACGCCACCCGATGCCCGCGTTTACCCCTGGGGCAGGCGTCGGAAGTGAGAACGACGTCGCCCATCTGCTTTGCTGGTGAAGGTTTGCGCTCCATCCAGCAAATCCAGGTAGGGACGCCCGCCGGAGGTTCGGGGTAATATCCCGGGATTGGCCAAACAGGATGGGGCGATCAATGAAGTTGACAGGGAAGGTGGTTGGGTCGGTCGTCGTGCTCGTTGCCGCCGCGGCGATCGCGGGTTGCAGCCCGTCGCCAAACGAACCTAAAGCAGCGGCTACAGCCACTCAAGCAAAGCAGAAGTTCGAGCTCATTGAGATCATTGCCCGTCCGGCTGGCGAGCCCACTGGTGCGTTCACTCGGCCAGCGCATCCGGCAGACAAACTGGAAATCGCGATCCGCACCCAAGGCGCCACCAAGCAGGCAGACCTTGCGGTGAAGATGATTGCCTTGGCAGACGGCACTACGGTCGATACCCGCACGCTCCGGCTCAATGCCGGCAACTCGGCGGCACCCAAGTTCACATTCGAACCGAGCCCCCAGTGGTCAACGGGTCGTTATCTTTTCGAAGTCACGGTGGATGGCAAGTTGGCTGGTAGCCAAGAACTGGAGATCTTCCCGTCCGATATCGCGGCGCCAGCGCAGTAAATCGTCGCCAGCGGCATTACCGCGTGCTGAGCGTGGTCAGGAACGCCGCAAGATCGCGTCGTTCCTCCACGGTCAGGCTGACCGGCATTCCACTGGTCAGGCCGCGATAGTAGAGCTCATGCTCAATCGCAGCCTCCAGCGTCGGAATGCTGCCGTCATGCATGTAGGGCGCAGTTCTTGCCACATTGAGCAGGCTGGGGGTACGGAACGCGCCCATATCCTGGGGGTCGGACGTGATCGCGAACCGGCCCAGCTCAGCAACCTCGGCATCAGCCAGGATCAGCTTGCCAAGGGGTTCGCCAGCTAACCGTGCGCGTTCAAGCCGAGCCTGCAGCGGACGGATATTCCCGGCAATACGCTCGAAGCCGACGCTGGCATGGTGGAAGCGCTCGTCGCTGAGGGCACTTTCTTCGGCTGTAAGGTGGCAACTGGCGCACTGCGCTTTGCCCTCAAACAGCTGCATTCCGCGTTGAGCCTGGTCGCCTAACATCCGGTAATCGCCCGCTGTGCGGGCCTGCTCGTACAGGCTCTCACCCACGTCGAGGTTCTCCAGGTAGCTGGAGAGTGCTGCAGAGACGTCAGCTTCGCTGAGCTTCTCGCCGAAGAAGGCACGGTATTCCGGTATCAGGGCGATCTGTTGCATAGCCGCGGCAATGGAGTCGTGCCCCATTTCCCTGGGATTCCCCAGCGGTTGCATCACCGCTTGGGCAAGCGTTCCTTCACGCCCATCCCAGAACTGCGGTCCACTCCCCTTTAGCCCGATCAAGCTCGGAGAGTTGCGCGTTCCAGCGCGCCCGAATGCGCCTATTGCCTTATCTCGACCATCCGTGAAGGCCAGCTCAGAAGTGTGACAAGTTGCACAACTTGTACGGCCGTCAGCACCAAGCCGAGTGTCATTGAACAGCGCTTCGCCGACGTCAGCCAAGCCATTGCGCGACATGGCTGTAACCGTTTCCTTTTGCGTGCAGGCACACAGCCATATGGAAACCGCAAGCAACGGCAACAACTTTGTGGCGGCCATCCCAGTCCTGAGTCGCACTTGTCTGTCTGCCTTGACAGGGGTTGAAACGGAACTGTATATCCTCCACCTGGGATGCGCCAAGAAGGCGCCTGCAATTCCACGGAGTGGCCAGAAGGCCGCAAGCTCAGGGGCGAGCTGATATGGAAGTACGCGCACGTTGCAGTGCCGGCGTTGGCCGGAGCTTGGATGCAGCACACGGCAGTGCCACTTCACTCACGGCCCGCATCGCGGCCTGGGTCATGGTTGTGCTTGCGCTCGTGCTCGCATCGCCAGTATCCGCGACCAGTTACGTTTACGACGCCAATGGTCGGCTCATCGCGGTGACCAATGACGCCGGGGAGTCGGCGCGTTACTTCTACGACGTGATGGGCAACATCCAGAAAGTAGACCGCCTGGCAGCCGACCAGCTGGCCCTGTTCGCGTTCACCCCAGGCCGTGGTGTCACCGGCATGCAAGTGCGCCTGCAGGGGCATGGATTCAGTGCAACGCCCGGTGCCAACACGGTTCGATTCTCTGGCATCTCCGCCAGTGTGCTCAGCGCCAGCAGTAGTGACCTGGTTGCCATCGTTCCCGTGGGCGCTGTGACCGGACCCGTGTCCGTCACAGTGGGCGGTCAGTCGGTTACCAGCAACACCGACTTCATCGTTGACCAGAACGCCCGGGAACCAAGAATCGACAGCATCTCACCGCAGGTGGTGAGTGCAGGAACCAGTGTCACGGTTGCGGGTGAGTCCCTGTACCCGCTTCCTTACCAGACCACCGTGCGCGTGGGTGCTCGCGCCGGCGTAGTCGGGGCCGTGGCGAATACCCAGCTGGACTTCGCCGTGCCCAACTTTGCCGCAAGCGGCAAAGTGTCGGTCTCCACGCCTTACGGCATGGCGATCAGTGAGCAGGACCTGATTGTGCTGCCCACCGGTGTAACGGCAGCGGAGGTGGAATCCTTCCGTCGCATCACACCGGATGCACCTGCGGTCACACTCTCCGTTCAAGCAACTGGCAAGCAGATTGCGGTACTCATCGACGCTGGCGTGGGTGAGCACCTGGACGCGCAGTTCTCTGCAATCAGTGCCGGCAATCTGTCCTATACGTTGTACGACCCTTCAAACCGCAGGGTGGCAGGGGCGGTCGCTACGCCGTCCGACCCGACAGCACTTCTTCCGCCGGCAGCGAGCACTGGTACCTATCTGCTGCTCATCAAGCCCTCGCAGGCTCCGGCTACATGGAACCTCTCCATTGAGCGAAGTCGCAAAATCGTGTCGGGCGGTGATTCGGTCACGGTTGCGACAGCCATTCCAGGGCAGAAAAGACGCCTTGTCTTCAGCGCGGCTGTCGATCAACGGCTTGGCCTCGGGATCGATGGACTCACGGCATCCAACACTTCAGGAATCTCTGTCAATGTGCTGAACCGCGAAAGTTCGGTGACCAGCAGCGGTTGCTACACCAGCTATGAGGGCTGCCACCTCAACATCCGGTCTCCGCAGACAGCAGTTTATGCAGTCGTGCTCAGCCCAGGCACGGCCACTCAAACGTTCCAGGCTAAGGTCACCTTGAGTGCCGACATCCAGGGTGTGCTTCAGCGCGAGCTGCCGCTGGATCTGGTGGTTCCGCGCCGTGGACAGAATGCGAGGTTGAGCTTCAATGCACAGGCTGGGGAATCGCTCGCTCTCCAGGTGACAACGCAAGTAACGCAGCCCGCCGGCAAATCCGTGAACTACGGCGTTTACAAGCCGGACGGGACGCTGCTCACAAGCTTCAACGCGCTCACCCACCACCTGCTGAATCTTCCCAGCCTTCCGCAAAGCGGGCAGTACTCCGTCTTCATCGACGCAGAGCAAGCCGCGTCGCTTTCTTCTCGAATTTTGCTGACCGAGGGAGTAAGTAACGGCGGCCAGGTGGACGGCGCACCAGCCGAGGTCGCCACCCAGTCGGGCGGCCAATCGGTGTATTTCAATTTCAACGTCACTGAGGCTGACCAAGCTATAGGTGTGGGCATCAGTGATCTGGTGCTGAGCAGTGGTACCTACGTCAATGTGCAGGTCTACCGCCCGGACGGCGCTTCGCTGGGCAGCGCCACGTGTTATCAAGTGAGCGGCGGCTGCGGATTGAACGTGCGTGCCCCGGCCGTTGGCCGGTACAGCGTGGTGGTGCAGCCCACCAGTTCCACGCAGACCATGCAGCTGAAGGCGTGGATAAGCGCCGACCTGCAAGCAACCATGACGCGTGAAACGCCGATAAATCTGTATCTTGCCCGCCGCGGGCAGAATGCGCGCCTCTACATCGATGCGGCGGCGGGTGAATCGTTGGCTGTGCAGATCGCTGGGCAGATCGCCAATCCGGCGAGCGCCTCGGTCTACTATCAGATACACAAGCCCGACGGCACGCTTCTCGTCAGCTCGTACGCGACGTGGTCCGAAACTCTGAGGCTGACCACACTGCCCACTGCGGGTCGTTACATGCTGTTCGTTGACCCGACAGAGGGGGCGATAATCCAATCACGGGTGACGCTGACGGCTGGCCGGCAAACGGCCCTTGAGATCGACGGCGCTTCCGGTGATTACGTTGCACCAATTCCTGGCCACCCGGCGTACCTGACCTTCTCGACCACAACGGCCGGGCAGCGCCTTGGTCTGGCGCTGTCGAATGTCGAGTTGACCACGGGGAGCTACGTCAGCGCGTATGTACATGGGCCGAATGGAGCTCAGGTCGCCAGCACCACCTGCTATTCGAGTCAGATCGCTTGCTCGGTCAACATCCTTGCACCCATCGTAGGTACCTACAGCATCCTGGTAGTGCCCCAGTCTGCGACGCAACTGATGCGGTTCAAGGCGACGCTCTCCAACGACCTGTATATGGATCTTGCGAGAGAGCAGCCGATCAATATGGTGGTTCCGCGCCTAGGGCAGAACGCGAGGCTCAGATTCAATGCCGTGGCAGGTGACAACCTGTCCCTGCAGATCGCAGGCCAAACCAGCACCGGCAACGCCAGCGTTCCGTACTCGGTCTACAAGCCCGATGGCAGCTCCCTGACCAGCATGAGTACCACATCGTTCAATCACATGACGATGATGAACCTGCCGGTCAGTGGCGACTACTCGATTTTCGTCGATCCCAATAACGGCGCGGCCGTGCAGGCTCGAGTTCTTTTGACTGCAGGAAACGGTGGGTCACCTGAACTGGACGGAGCCGTAGGCGCTGTGACGACCACCATCGGCGGTCAGGCGACGTTTGCTACCTTCGATGTCGATGAAATTGACCAGCGCCTTGGCGTCGGTATCAGCGACCTGGTGGTCAGCACGGGAAGCTATGCGTGGGTCTACGTCTATCGGCCCAATGGCGGGACTGTTGTGAGTACGACCTGTTATCAGTCCTACGGCGGATGTGAGCTGAATGTGCGTGCCCCGGAAGTGGGTACCTACGGCATCGTGGTTATCCCACAGAGCGACACCCAGACTCTTGATTACAAGGTCACGATCAGCAACGATCTCCGCCGGACGCTCCCGCGCGAGACGCCGACCATGCTTGCCCTGCCACGCCGCGGCGAGAATGGGCGGCTGAGCTTCAACGCCCAAGCCGGCGAGACGCTGGGGCTGCAGATCTCAGGACAGTCGGCGGTTCCGGTCGGCTCCACCGTCTACTACCAGGTCCTGAAGCCGGATGGCACCTCGCTGCTTTCGCGCAGCACGACGAACTCGGACACCTTGAATCTAACAACGCTTCCTGTAAGCGGTCTGTACACGTTGTTTGTTGACCCGGCGTATGGAGCCACGATCGGGGTACAGCTCAAGCTTACAGGTGGCTCGGACAGCGGCACTGTGATCGATGGCAGCCCGGGTGAGCTCTCAACCACCCAGCCGGGCCAGCCTGCCTACTTGACATTCCAGGCCGCTGCTGGGGAAAAACTGGGCCTGGGCATCAGCGATCTTGCCCTTACCAGTGGCAGCTACCTGACTGTCTACGTCTATCGGCCCAACGGTTCGCACCTGACAAGCACCACGTGCTACATGTCATACCAAGGTTGCGCGCTTGGCATCAACGCTGTTGAAAGTGGTACCTACAGCGTTGTGACAATTGCGCAGAATGCGAGTCAGACAGCCCAGTTCAAGACCACGCTATCGCGTGACCTGCAGGCGACTCTTGCGCGCAATCAACCTCTCGATCTCGTCATCGCACGTCGGGGGCAAAGGGCGCGATTGAGTTTTACCGGTGAGGCCGGTGAAGCGTTGGCGCTTCAGGTTGCGGGCCAGTCCACATTCCCGGTGGACCGAAGTGTGTACTACAGCGTCTATAAGCCCGACGGCAACCACATGGTCAATCTGGTCGCCTCAAAATACGGGGCACAGGAACTTCGGTTGCCGACGTCGGGGACCTACCAAGTGCTCGTGGAAACTACATACGGTGAAACCATGAACAGCCGTGTGACGCTAACCTCCGGCATTGCATTGCCAGTGGATGGCGAGCCAGGTGTAGTTGGCACGACCTTCGGTGGTCAAGCCACGCGAGCCACCTTCCAGGCAACGGCAGGGCAGAGACTCGGCTTGGCAGTTCACGATCTGCAAGTGTCGTCTGACAGCTACGCGACAGTCTCGCTTTATCGCCCGGACGGAGCGTACGTCGCCGGCTCCACCTGCTACGCGTCTTACCAAGGCTGCAAAGTAAGCATGGTTGCGGCGCAGACCGGTGCATACAGCGTGGTGGTCACTCCGCAGACTGCGAGCCAGACTTTCAGCTACCAGATTTCTGTGTCGCAGGAAGTGACGGGTGCTCTTCTGCTCGATCAAACCGTAGATCTTGCTTTGCCGAGGCGGGGGCAGGGGGGGCGGCTTTCCTTCAGTGGTCAGGCAGGTCAGTGGCTGTCGCTGCAAGTTGCAGGGCAGGCAAGTGTCCCGGCCGGTCGCGCGGTTTCCTATGAGGTGTACAAGCCAGATGGTACCCACCTCAATAGCATCAGTGTGACCTCAAATGGTGCACTTCGACTGCCTCAGCTGACAGCATCCGGAACCTATACCGTCGTGGTCGATCCTACGAGGGGCGAGTCCCTCCAGGTCAAGTTGACGCTCGCTTCCGGCAACAGCGGCCTGCTGCTGAACGGTGCATCGGCGAGCGTTTCCACCCAAGCCGGGGGGCAAGAAGCGTACCTCACCTTCCAGGCAACGGAGGGGCAACGTTTGGGTGTTGGTCTGACAAATGTTCAGACAAGCAATGGCAACTACTTCTCCGCAGTTCTTTATCGACCCGATGGCAACACCGCCAGCACCACCTGCTATCCGCAGTACGGTGGATGTGAGATGGACATCATTGCCAATGCTACCGGTGTGTATCGACTGTACCTGGTGCCACAGGCCGCCGATCAACGCCTCCAGGCCACGGTTACGGCATCGACGGACGTGGATGCAACGCTGACGTCGGGCACCCTTATGCAGCTGAATCTGGGACGACCAGGCCAGAACGGCTGGATAGGTTTCCAGGGCACGAGCGGACAGGTTGTCAGCCTGGCAATGAGCGATCACACCACCCAGCCTGTGGGCGGCAACGTGTACTACGTGGTCTACAAGCCAGATGGGTCATCGCTGACGTCCATCAACATCAACGCCAGTCGGGTTCTGCAGCTGCCAACGCTGCCGGCCACCGGAATGTATCGCGTAAAGGTAAATCCAAACTACGCAATGCCATTGAACGTTGGTTTGACGCTGCAGTAAGCACAGGAATCAACCGCCCGCGCGGGCGCTGGATGCAAAGGAATGGAGCAGGCGCATGGTTAGCAAACACAATCGCTGGATGTCTGTCACCGCTGGCATGCTGCTGGGCTTGATAGCGGCAGCAGGGTCGGTGGGGCACCTATCCGCCGCTGGTGCACCACAAGGGTTCCCCGCAACTGCTTCCGGCGCATCCAGAACTCCTGACGCAGGTGCGCAGCGCTCCCTGCGGTTGTCCGGCGGGCAGGTGCTTGTGCTTTCGTCCAGCGGCGCGGAGCTTCAGCTGCACAGGCCAAACAGCGCCGGCGGCACCCGCAGCTGGGCGCTGCCCGAGGTGCGCCGCAACGCCAGTATGGTCACCGTTCCGGATGGTCGGGTTCTCATCTCGGGCGGACACGACGCGCGCGGTACCCTGCAGCGGGATGGCGTTTGGTTCGACCCTGAGCTGTTGACGGTCGAACCTGCCGTTCGGCTGCCGGTGACGCCTCGCAGTGGCCATACTGCCACGGTGCTCACCGATGGACGCGTACTGTTTGCTGGCGGAACCGGCGCTCAAGGCCCTTACGAACTTTGGAACCCACAATCGAACGCCTGGTCGCAAGTGGATGGGGCGGGCGTAGGGGCGGGTCACCACGCCGTGCTGCGGGCAGACGGCCAGGTCCGCCTGTTCAATGGTAGTGGTGCGGCCGGCGCATCGCGCACGGACCTCCTGTTCGATCCATCCGTCAATGCGGTTGTCGCACGAAGTGCCGCTAGCGATGCCCCGGCTTCAACCGATGTATTGGCTGGCTCGCTTCCCGAACAGGGCAGCGCCAATACACCGGTGGACGCCACACTCTCGCTGCGCTTCTCCGATCTTGTACGCCTGGACGAACTCAACTCTGCCAGTGTCAGCCTGTTCGGCCCCGGTGGCGTCACTCCAATCCGGGTTACTGCGGCAGAGAGCGGCCGCTTGGCATTCGTGCACCCGGCGCGCCAGCTGTTCCCGGACGCGCCCTACACGCTGATGGTGAAGGGCGTCAGCACCCAGAAGGGCAAGCAGCTGCCCTTGATCACCCTGGACTTCCGCACCGCCGCGTTGGCCTCTGCGCCCAGCCAGCCTCAGACTGACGGAACGCAGGCTGCTGCGACGAGCTACTGCGAAGGCCGTTCCCGCACCCTGCAGCCCTGCCAGCGGCAGGGCGAAATGCAGGAAGGCATCTGGACGCCTGGCCAAGATAATGCCGGCGAGAACTGGCGTGTGCCGGGGCGACAGCCCGAGCCGACGTACCTGGGTTTGATGCCTGACATCTTCAAGGCATGGGGCAAGACCGCCCTGACCGGCACCGTTCTGCGCGCCGATGGCGCGCCGGTGGCTGGAGTGGCCGTCAGTATTGGCAGCACCATTAGCCATACCAACAGCGCCGGCCAGTTCCTGCTGTACGACGTACCCAAGGGACGTCAACGGGTCTACGTGGATGGCACTACTGCCAACGCCCCTGGCCTGGAGTACGGCCAGTTCGTGGTGGGCGTGGATGTGCAGGCCGGCGGCCTGACCCAGGTGCCCTTCACGATGTGGCTGCCGCGCATTGCCGAGCGCGACAAGATCAAGATCTCTTCGCCCACCACCCGCGAGCAGGTGCTTACCCACCCGGATCTGCCTGGCATGGAGTTGCGCATTCCTGCTGGCACGGTGATCCGGGATCAGAAGGGAAAGATTGTCACCGAGGTGGCAATTGTCCCAACCCCGGTCAACCGCTCGCCGTACCCCCTGCCGACCAACTTCCCGATGTACTTCACGCTCCAGCCAGGTGGTGCGGTGCTCCAGGGCCTGACCCCGGAAGCAGGGAGGGGGGCGCGGGTGTACTACCCCAACTACGACCGCCATCCCGAAGGCACTCGCGCCGACTTCTGGCTGTACGACGCAATGGAAGGCTGGCGTGTATACGGCCAGGGCCGCGTCAACCGGGAGGAGACCCAGTTCGTGCCGGAGGCCGGCGTAGCCCTTCATGAGGTGGTGACCTTTGGCGCGGCCGTAAGCCCGGACGACCCGGCACCAGAAGAGGGCATGCCGCCGGATCCGCAGGAGTGCGGCGAATGCAACGCAGGCACTGGCAGCAACGCGACTGCGGGAGATCCGATCGATCTGCGCACGGGACGCTATACGTATAGCGAAACCGACATTGCCATCACTGATGTGCTGCCGATCACGCTGGGTCGCAACTATCGGCCGACCGACTACGTCAAGCGTGAATTCGGCATCGGTACCGCCGCCGGCTTCATGTACCGGCTCTCGCAGCGCAACAACTATGCGCAGATGCAGCTAGTGCTGCCCAATGGGGTACCCATCACCTTCAGCAAGAAATCCGGCTCTGGTGCTTATGGCGAATGGAGCTACAGCGGCAAGCACGAGCTCTCGGGCGCAATCATCGCATCTGAAAGCACTGGAGGCTGGAAGTACCGTCTAAGCATGCGCGACGGCAGCCAGATGACCTTTGAGCAGTACAGCCCAAACCGGATCAAGACCTTCCAGGATCGGTACGGCAACATGATTGAGTATCAGTACGATGCTGGGCGCGTGAGTCGAATCTTGTCGCCCAATGGCCGCTACATCAATCTGAACTATGACACCCAGAACCGCATCACATCGGCGGTAGACCCGCTCGGGACGACTTGGCGGTACGAGTACAACGCGCAGGGGATGCTGGAGAAGGTCATCTATCCAGACACCACCAATCGTCGCTACGAGTACAAGGGCTATGGCCCGGCACTGAACAAGCACTACTATTTGACCGCATTGCATGATCAGCGAGGCAATCGAGTGCTCCTCAATCAGTACGAGGAGATCAACATGCCTGATGGAAATGCGGTGACCACAGGTCGGGTGGTGAAGCAGGTGCTGGCGGATGGCGCTGTTTACGAAATGCAGTACGACCACATCGATGGACTCTCCATCGGCACGCTAGTAGCGCAGCCCGATGGAAGCCGACGAAGGGTGACGTTCGCCGGCGGTATGTATCCGGTGACGGACACCTTGGCATATGGCACGTCGCTGGCGCAGACGTACACCTTTGAGCGTGACGACGGTGGGCGGCTGACGGCGAAGACCGATCCTATGGGGCGTCGTACGGAGTACCAGTTCAACGCGCTTGGTGAGGCCGTGAGGGTGGCTACGCTAGTGGGCACGCCACTCGAAGCCGTCATGACGGCAACGTATACCGCTGCAGGAGAGGTGGCGACCATCACCGACGAGCTTGGAAGAATCAGCAGGTACACGTACGAACAGGGTTGTCTTGCTCAGGTTATCGACCCGCAAGGCAACGTCCGACACCTCACCTGCAATGATGAGGGGCGGCACGATACGCTGACCGATCCGCTTTCAAATACGAGCATGTTGCGATACGCGGGTCCGGATCTTGTTGCTTTTGTCGATGCAATGGGGCGTTCGATATCGTTCCGACACGATGCGCTGGGGCGTGCCGTGGCGAGTGAGCTACCCGATGGGCGAGTCCTGCGGGTTGAGTACGACATGCGGGGCAGGTTGACGAAAACCGTCGATCCAGATGGGGCGATCACGGAGTTTGCATATGATGGCAATGGCAATTTGACGGATGTACTTCTTCCGCATCAGGCCGGGGTCACCTACGAATATGATGAGCGAGATCGGCTGGTGCGGAGGGTGGACGGCCTGGGGCAAGCCGAATCCTGGTCATACGACAAGATGAGCCGCTTGTTGAGCTATAGCGACCGCCGTCAGTTCACCACCCGATATACGTACGACGCCCTGGGACGCAGGATGACGTCGAAGTACCACGATGGGAGTGCCGTTACGGCGACCTATGATTCAGGGAATCGAATGATCAGCCTTGAAGATTCAGTCTCCGGGCTGACCACGTGGACGTACGATGCCGGGAATCGGCCGCTGGCGATGGTGACGCCCCAAGGACCCGTGCAGTACGGATACGACAAGGCCGGGCGGCGGACGTCTATGGCGGCCGACGCACAGCCGGTTGTCGAGTATGAATACGACGATCTGGATCAACTCGTTCGCCTGTCTCAAGGGACTGAGGTGGTCGATTTCTCATATGACGCCGCTGGTCGAAGGAAGGTGGTGAGGCTTCCCAACCGTGTGGAGACTGCATATTCCTACAATCCAGACAATGCGGTCGCGGCGATCACCTGGGGTATGCCTGGAGGCACACCCTTGGGAGCACTGGCGTACGGATTCGATGGCAGCGGGCAGCTTGTTTCACAATCGGGTCAATCTGCGCCACGTGCGCTGCCACAAGCAACAGAGGGCGACGCCATTTATGACGACAACCATCGTCTGATCAGTGTCGGCGGGCAGTCGCTGCAATACGATGCGAATGGAAACCTGCTCGACGATGGTGTCAGGAGTTACGAGTGGGACGCACGCAACCAGCTCACCCGAATCCGGGAGGGTGGCGTGGTTGTGGCGGAGTTCGGGTACGACGTGATGGGTCGAAGGATCAGAAAGGCCGAGTCTGGACGTGTCGTCGAATATCTCTACGACGGAAGTAACGTGGTGCTTGAGCGGTCGAACTCAGTCGTAACCAGCATTCTTTCTGGGCTTGATGTGGATCAGCGATTCGCGCGCGACGTCGAAGGTGGACGCGCATACTTCTCTGTTGATCATCTCGGTAGTACACGAGCCTTGACCAATGGGCTGGGGGAGGAGCTTGTTGCATACGACTACGATCCGTACGGTGGATCGGTAGCCAGTTCCTCGCAGATCGAAAACGCCTATCAGTTCACAGGCCGTGAGCGCGACGATACCGGGTTTTACTACTATCGCGCCCGCTACTACGATCCAGCCATGGGCCGTTTCATTTCAGAGGATCCGATCGGAATGGCTGCTGGCTTGAACACCTATGCTTACGTCAATGGTAAGCCGTTGTCGTTTACGGATCCTTCTGGACTTTTTGAGGTCTATGCGTACGGCACTCGAGGTGGTGGCGTTGGTAACGAATGGCAGTACGTCATTGAATTCAACCCGCTTTCGCCTAAGGACATTCCCATGTGGGGCGGGAAGGCCCGCAAGTTCTTTGATCGGGTGGGAACCGCGGTTAACATGACGAAACCTTCGTCCGCAGGTCCGAGGGACTCTGCCGGGTATGTCGAGTGTGGGACGTTGGATGCGAAGCTCAAGAAGGCTTATCGGGATGCGGGTTACAGGGATGAGCAGAGAATGTCGCGCCAGCAGGCGATGGATTTCCTGAGCGAGGCGTATCGAGGTAATGCAGATATGCGTAGGATGTACGACTCCCCGAAGGCCATGTTGGATTCAGCCACGGAGAAGGGTCGAAGCAATTGGTACAACTCGTTGATTGAACAGGCGCACCCGGGGGAATTCTGATGGAGTACGTGAAAAGATGGTTGCTCGCCGCTTCTTCGGCAGCGTTCATCGTTGCCCTCTACATCCTGGCGGCGCAACCTCGGTCGATGATTACAGTCGGTGTTGCTGCAGCCATTGTGCTCAAGTGCTGTCTCTTCGGAATGGTGGCTGGCTCGCTGGCCGCGCTAATTGTCCGGAAGAACCCTGTCGCCATGGTTCTTCTCTCTCAGGTGCTTATCATGCTGATTCTAACTTTTGTCTGGAACCGGTAAGGAAAGCTGACTGACGCAGGAGATCGCCCGACATCTCGAATCTTGCTGACTACGTTCCTTTCCAGGTTGTGTCGCCGGTGCCAGGATGAAACTGGTAATGCCCGTGTTGTTACTTGCAGTTGTTGCATTTGCCCGGTTTCGGTAGGCGTGGCCCGATGCATAGCGGCATGGGTGGCGCCGTCCAGGAAATTGGCATGTGGATTGTCAGCCGCCGGCCTGGTCATCCTGCACATGTATCTGCTTTCCCGCTTCTCATGGCAACGTTCCGTGTCGATGAGCAGGAATAGAGGGTGATTAGTCCAGTGAAGATGTTCTCTAACGATTGGTTCAAGGCGGAATGGAGGAAGCTCGGATACCACTACGACCGGGATGATGAAGCGAAGCAATGGAACATTGTTGGATCCAAAGCTGGACTTCGCTCGTTCGCCACTGAGCTGCGTGACTACGCCTCTGATCAGGAAAATGACTGGGTTTCCTGTCACCGCAATCTGGGGCCGTACGACTACCTGGAGATTGGTACATTGGGCTCCGCCGTAATCGATGATCATTGGATTGCGGGTACTTTGAGCGACATGCTCGGTTTGGCCGCCCACATTGGAGATTGGGTTCATGCCTCGCAGGTTGAGGCGAGTCTATCTGTAAGGCCATTCTTCAGTCCAGGCTCTGCTTATGACCTTTGCCTGAGGATGGAGGCCGATGACTTTGATCCTTCATCGATGGATACGGCCTTGTTGGGGCCGGCTGGGGCGCGGTCAGCGGATTAAGCGGTGCTTGAGTTGCAGGTCCAGCCACAAGCCTTGAGAGGTTCGACAGAACGGCCCAAGACGCTGGGCTAGATCGAGATCTACGTCCTGGTCGCCGGCGAGGAAGCATTCGGCGAAGTCCTGCGATACGCCGATGGCGTGGGCGAAGTCCAGGGTAGAGGCGCCCATCGGGGCCAGGATGAGTTCACGCACCAGCCAGCCGGGGTGCTCGACGATGATTCGGCTGTCCGGCGTGGTTCGGCCCAGTTTGGCGACGTGTTTCTCGAAGGCGGTGGAGGTGCTTCGGCGCGCTTCTTCGGGGAATTCGATCAGGGTCACGATCAGCTGGCCCTGGGTTGCTTCGATGCTTACGCTTGCGCCGACCTTGAAGCCGGCGCTCTCCAGCCAACGGCCATGTATCGACAGGCACGGGACTGTGCCGCCGTTGAAGGTGTCCATCCAGGCGTAGGTGCGCGCGCGCACGGTGTAGTGGCGCGGACGGTCGGCCGTGGGCAGGTGGAGTTCGGGGAAGAGGGGGGTGTTGCGTGGCGAGCGCATGGGAGCCTCCAAGGGGAAATCTCCCTTGCCGGTAGGGCAAGGGAGCCGGGAGGTTCAAATCCGCGTGGATGCATGCGGCGTGGAGTATTTCCCCGGTTGAGGGGTCTTGTATTAGCCACCCTCCCGACATGGGACGTCCATAATTTTGCATCCACTTGGAGATTTGAAGCTCCGTCGCCACCATGCGCCGTGGTGGGGTCGGTGGCCAATCGATTGTGTCTGTTGGTTTTGCCGGGTTTGATAGGCGATGCCAACAGGTTGTCGCTAGCGGCTCGGGTTGGAGCGGTAGTGCGACGGCGGTGCGGTTTTTGTGGGGTGTTGGCGACAGGGGGGGCTGGCGTTACGTGGGACACGCGTGGCGTGTCGCTACGCGGGTTTGTGCCTGTTGCGACATGCCGTGCGGGTCCAGCGCGGTGCGGGGCGCAGGCAGGATGGGTAGCGACACGCCATGCGTGTCCAGGGGGGTGCCGGGTGAATCGGACCCGTGGGCGGTTGGGTTGGTCGGCGCGTTTCAGCCACGCAGGGCGTGGCTCTACGAGTAAACAGGACCTGCCTTTAGTCCATTCCCAGCTTTTTCAGCTTGTAGCGCAACGCGCGGAACGTGATGCCCAGCTGCGCGGCAGTGCGGGTCTTGTTCCAGCGGTTCTCTTCCAGTGCCTTCTGGATCGCGGTGCGTTCCATCTGCTCGATGTACGAAGGCAGCGCGCCGTTGCCCGCCGGCAGATCCACCACCGCTTCTTCATGCGGCGCCACCGGGCCGCCGCCATGACGCGGCGCACCCTGCTGCGGCAAGCGCAGGTCGCTCGCGCCGATGGTGTCACCCTCGGCCAGCGCCAGCGCACGCTCCAGGATGTTCTCCAGCTCGCGCACGTTGCCCGGGAAGTGATACGTGCCCATCGCCTCCAGCGCGGACGGTGCCAGCAACGGCGTCGGGCGCCCATGCGTACGCGCCAAGCGGGCCAGGATCGAAGCTGCCAGCTGCGGCAGATCACTACGACGCTCGCGCAGCGGCGGCACGCGCAGTTCGATCACATTGATGCGGTAATACAGATCGTGGCGGAACCGCCCATCTTCGACGAGGTCACCCAGATCCTTGTGGGTGGCAGAAAGAATGCGCACATCCACCGGTACCTCGGTGGCAGAGCCCACCGGGCGGATCGATTTTTCCTGGATCGCGCGCAGCAGCTTCACCTGCATCTGCAGCGGCAGTTCGGCCACTTCGTCCAGGAACAGGGTGCCGCCATGCGCGGCCTGGAACAGGCCCGGCTTGTCGGCATGGGCGCCGCTGAAGCTGCCCTTCTTGTGCCCGAAGAACTCGCTTTCCATCAGTTCCGAAGGAATCGCGCCGCAGTTCACCGGCACGAACGGGCCGGCTGCGCGTGCGCTCTGGCCGTGGATGGTGCGGGCCACCAGTTCCTTGCCCACGCCCGATTCGCCCAGGATGTACACCGGCGCCTGGCTGCGGGCTACCTTGGTGATGGTGGCGCGCAGGCCATCCATCGCCTGGGAGTCGCCAAGCAACCGCGCGGTGGTGTCGCTGGTCAGCGGCGGCGGGGCAGGGCGTTCGGTGTTGTTGAGTTCCAGCGCATGCTTCACCAGCCCGCGCAGCACCGAGATGTCCACAGGCTTGCTGACGAAATCGAACGCGCCGGCCTTCAACGCTTCCACCGCCAGGTCCATGCTGCCGAACGCGGTGATCATCGCCACCGGGGTGCGCGGGTAGTGCTGGGCGATTTCGGTGACCAGCTCGATGCCGTTGCCATCAGGCAGTCGCATGTCGGTGATGCACAGGTCGTAGGGGTTGCTGGCCAGCAGCTCGCGCGCTTCGGCGAGGTTGGCCGCGGTGCTGATGCGCAGGCCCATGCGGCCCAGGGTCAGTACCAGCAGTTCGCGGATGTCGCGTTCGTCGTCGACGACGAGGGCGCTGCGGTTTTCGTTCATATGGGGGAAAGATAGCCGAGAGCGGTTGAAAACGACAAACTATTGACGCCTGCAGGGTAGCGCGTCATTGCGGCAGCATGGTGTGCGGGCCGGGCAGTACCAGCCGGAAGCAGGCGCCGCCGGCCGGCACCGACACGTACTCCAGGTTGGCCTGGTTGGCCTTGCACAGCTCGCGGGCGATATACAGGCCCAGCCCGGTGCCATGTTCGGAGGTGGTGTAGAACGGCCGGAACAGCTGGCTGGCCACCGATTCGGGAATGCCCGGCCCCCGGTCCATCACGTCGATCACCGCGTTGCGCTCCTGGCGGGCCACACGCAGGCGTACGCGGGCCGGGTCCTGCCCGGTGCGGCCGTACTTGAGTGCGTTGTGCACCAGCACGGTGAGGATCTGGTGCAGGTGGCGCGGGTCCACCAGGCCATGCACCGAGCTTTCGCTGATGATCGGCTCGATGCTGTCGGTTTCCAGCGTGAGGCTCTGCTTGTACTCCAGCACGAAGCGGCGCACGAAGGCGGCCAGGTCCAGGTTTTCCGGGTTGGCCCGCTCGCGCCGGGCCAGGCCGAGCACGCTTTCCACGATGCCGTTGGTGCGCTGGCACTGCTGGTGGATGATCTGCAGCAGGCGGCGGTCGGTATCGCCGATGACGGTGGATTCTTCCAGCAGCTGGGCGGCGTAGTTGATGGCCGCCAGCGGGTTGCGGATCTCATGGGCCAGGCTGGCCGAGAACCGGCCCATGGCCGAAAGGGTGAGCGATTCGGCGCGGCGCGAGACCACGGTGGAATCGTCCAGGAACACCAGGGTGAGGTCGCTGCCGGCCAGCAGGCGGGCAAAGCGCGGCTGTACCTCGGGCTGGTCGGGCGAGAGCTGCAGGGGCGTTTCTTCGTTG
Source organism: Stenotrophomonas maltophilia (assembly GCA_002386405.1). Lineage (GTDB taxonomy): Bacteria > Pseudomonadota > Gammaproteobacteria > Xanthomonadales > Xanthomonadaceae > Stenotrophomonas > Stenotrophomonas maltophilia_AD. Next base: position 26,185 of record DGIP01000066.1, on the reverse strand, counting down.
GTCCAGCCGTTGCGCCAGCGCAGCAGGCGGCGGCTCAGGTCGGGCGCGGCGCTGCCCAGTTCCAGCAGGCCGCTGCCGCTGTTGCCGTCGTTGTCGCCGATCAGGGTGGAGGCGGCCTCATTGGCCAGGGTGATGCGGTTGGCACCATCCACCACCAGCACGCCGGTGCGCATGCGGCGGATGATCAGTTCGTTGATCTCGAACAGGTTGGCCACCTCGGCACCGCGCTGGTTGGCCAGCTGCTGGTTGCGGCGGGCGCGGTTACCCACCTGGTAGCTCACGAACGCCAGGGCCAGGAAGCTGGTGATGAACATGGCCAGCTCGGCCAGGGTGCGGTTGGGCTCGCCGTTTTCCAGCAGGTTCCACACGTACTCACCGGCGGTGGCGGCGGCGGCCAGCAGCGCCAGGCCCATCCCCATCGACAGCGGCAGCAGGGTGGCGGCAGCGGCGATGTTGAACAGCAGGGCCATGGACAGGCCGGCGCTGGCGCCGGGCAGGGCGTGGGCCAGCAGCACGGTGGCGATGATGTCCACCGCCACGCTGCCCACCACGATGGGCTGCAGCCAGCGGTCGTTGCGGCCGCCGACCAGGATCAGCAGGGAAATGGCCAGGTAGGCGCCGCCGACCACGGCGGCCAGCTGTGGATGGGTGGATTCGCCCACCAGCGCGCTCAGCGGGCTGAACAGCAGGGCGGCGATGACCGCTGCGATCAGGACCCGGTAGAGGGCGAAAAAGTACAGCTCCCGCTTCGGCATGGACTCGATGCGGTCGATCAATGAAGCACTGGGTGACACGCCGGAACTCCCCTTCTGGCTGGGCCCAGTATAGGCATAGGTTTGGGCCCCGAACCGCGCATTTTGACCATTCCCGACCCACCCCCGGGGGGCCGGCCCCGGCGCAACTGCCTGAATGAAGGTGGAAATCTCCCCCTCTTCACGCCGGGGGCCCGGTTTCTTTGCGCCGCGCCGCCGGGTCGTCCACAATAGTGGGCCCGCCGCGGTCCGTGCGTGCGGTCGTTCCTATTCCCACGGTGACGCATGAATTTCCACGAATACCAGTCAAAACAGCTGCTTGCCGAGTACGGCATTCCCGTCCCGGCCGGCAAGGTCGCGGCAACCCCCGATGAAGCCGTCGCAGCTGCCAACTCCCTGGGCCAGGGCCCCTGGATGGTGAAGGCGCAGATCCATGCGGGCGGTCGCGGCAAGGCTGGCGGCGTCAAGTTCTGCAAGACCACCGATGACGTCAAGGCCGCTGCGGCCAAGATGCTCGGCACCAAGATGGCCACCTACCAGACCGCAGGCGTTGAACTGCCGGTCAACCTGGTGCTGGTGACCACCGCCGGTGAGATCGTCAAGGAGCTGTACCTGTCGGTGCTGGTTGACCGTGGCACCAAGACCATCACCTACATCGCTTCTTCGGAAGGCGGCGTGGAGATCGAGCAGGTTGCTGCTGAAACCCCGGAGCTGATCCACTCGCTCAACGTTGATTTCGTTGAAGGCGTGCAGGGTTACCACGGCCGCGATTTCGGCTTCAAGCTCGGCCTGACCGCCAAGCAGGCCGGCCAGTTCGCCAGCATCATGGTGAACCTGTACAAGCTGTTCAACGAAAAGGACCTGGCGCTGGTTGAAATCAACCCGCTGGCCATCCTGGACGACGGCAACCTGTACGCGCTGGACGGCAAGTTCGACAGCGACGACAACGCCGCGTTCCGTCAGAAGGCCCTGGTCGCCATGCGCGACAAGACCCAGGAAGACGAAACCGAAGTGACCGCTTCGGAGCTGGACATCAACTACGTCACCATGGACGGCAACATCGGCTGCATGGTGAACGGCGCCGGCCTGGCCATGGCCACCATGGACGTCATCAAGCTCAACGGCGGCGAGCCGGCGAACTTCCTGGACGTGGGCGGCGGTGCGAACAAGCAGCGCGTCATCGAAGCGTTCAAGCTGATCCTGTCTTCGGACAAGGTCGAAGGCATCTTCGTCAACATCTTCGGCGGCATCGTCCGCTGCGACATGATTGCCGAAGGCATCATCGCCGCTGTGAAGGAAGTGGGCGTCAAGGTTCCGGTCGTGGTGCGCCTGGAAGGCACCAACGTGGAAGAAGGCAAGCAGCTGCTGCGTGACAGCGGCATGGCCATCATCCCGGCCGACAACATCAACGACGGTGCCAAGAAGGTCGTTGAAGCTGTCAAGAACGCCGCCTGATCCGACACCGAAGGAAATCCAATGTCCGTTTTGATTAACAAGAACACCAAGGTGATCGTGCAGGGCTTCACCGGCCAGCAGGGTACCTTCCACGCCACTCAGATGATCGAGTACGGCACCCAGGTTGTTGGCGGCGTGACCCCGGGCAAGGGCGGCACGACCCACATCGACCTGCCGGTCTTCAACACCGTTGCCGACGCCGTGCAGAGCACCGGCGCCAACGCCTCGGTCATCTACGTGCCGCCGCCGTACGCGGCTGACGCGATCCTGGAAGCTGCGGCTGCCGGCATCAAGGTCATCGTGTGCATCACCGAAGGCATTCCGGTGCTGGACATGCTGCGCGTGAAGAACGTGCTGACCCGTTCGCACCCGGACACCGTGCTGATCGGGCCGAACTGCCCCGGCGTGATCACCCCGGGCGAGTGCAAGATCGGCATCATGCCGGGCCACATCCACAAGCCGGGCAAGATCGGCATCGTGTCGCGTTCGGGCACCTTGACCTATGAAGCGGTCAAACAGACCACGGAAGTGGGCCTGGGCCAGTCGACCTGCATCGGTATCGGTGGCGACCCGATCAACGGCCTGAACTTCGTTGACTGCCTCAAGCTGTTCAACGAAGACCCGCAGACCGAAGGTATCATCATGGTTGGCGAAATCGGCGGCGACGCCGAGGAAGCAGGCGCGGAGTACATCAAGAACCACGTGAAGAAGCCGGTCGTCGGTTTCATCGCGGGTGCTTCGGCTCCGGCCGGCAAGCGCATGGGCCACGCCGGTGCGATCGCATCGGGCGGCAAGGGCACTGCCGAAGGCAAGTTCGCCGCCATGGAAGCTGCCGGTGTGGTCACCGTCCGCTCGCCGGGCGACCTGGGCGCCGCCATCGCCAAGCTGGTGAAGTAACCGCGCTGCACGGGTAGGGCCCGACCGTTGGTCGGGCCGCATCAACAAACGCCGCCTCCGGGCGGCGTTTGTGTTTCCGGCATCCGGCGCGCGCCGCCGCACGACCAACGGTCGTGCGCTACCGGCGGTGCCGCGTCGCGCACCTCACGGTAGGTGCCGACCGTTGGTCGGCACGCCCCGCGGGCGAAAGGCCTAGAATGTAGGAAGTACCTCCTGAGGCTTCACCCCATGACGTCGATCCGCATCGCGATGGCCCAGTTCGATTTTCCGGTGGGCGCGGTCGCGCAGAACACCGACAACATCATCGCGATGATCGCCGAGGCGCGCGATGAGTTCGGCGCCGAACTGGTGGTGTTCCCCGAACTGGCCATCAGCGGCTACCCCCCCGAAGACCTGCTGCTGCGCCCGCGCTTCCTGTACGACTGCCAGCAGGCGCTCACCCGCATTGCCGAAAGCACCCAGGGCATCACCGCCGTGGTCGGCTGGCCCGAGGCCACCGGCGCGGTGGTCTACAACGCGGCCAGCGTGCTGCGCGATGGCCAGGTGCTGCACACCTACCGCAAGCGCGAACTGCCCAACTACGCGGTGTTCGATGAGCGCCGCTACTTCGACGTGGACCCGGATGGCGGCAGCTGTGTGTTCGAGCTGAAGGGCGTGCCGGTGGGCGTGCTGGTCTGCGAAGACCTGTGGTTCCCCGAGCCGCTGGCCGACACCGTGCGCCAGGGTGCGGAACTGGTGGTGGTGCCCAACGCCTCGCCGTACGAACGCGGCAAGCACGCCCAGCGCGATGCGCTGCTGGCTGAGCGCACCCGCGAAACCGGCGCGGCGCTGCTGTACCTCAACATGGTGGGCGGGCAGGATGCGCTCACCTTCGATGGCGCCTCGGTGGTGGCCGATGGCGATGGCACCGTGCACCCGGCCGCAGCGGCCTTCACCGACCAGTGGCTGGTGGTGGACTACGACGCCGAAAGCCGCCGTTTCCTGCCGCGCGAGTGGATGGACGATGGCGACGAGAGCATGGATGCGCTGGCCTGGCGCGCGGTAACCCGTGGCATCCGCGATTACTGCGGCAAGAACGGCTTCAAAAAGGTGTGGCTGGGTTTGTCCGGCGGCATCGATTCGGCGCTGGTGCTGGCGATGGCGGTGGACGCGCTGGGCGCGGACAACGTTACCGCCGTGCGGCTGCCGTCGCGCTACACCGCCGATATGTCCAACGACCTGGCCGCCGAGCAGTGCCGCGCGCTGGGCGTGAAGCTGGAAGCGGTCTCGATCGAGCCGGTGTTCGAAGGCCTGATGACTGCGCTGGGCCCGATGTTCGAAGGGCAGGCGGCCGATGTGACCGAAGAAAACCTGCAGTCGCGCGCGCGCGGGGTGATCCTGATGGCGCTGTCCAACAAGTTCGGCGGGCTGCTGCTGACGACCGGCAACAAGAGCGAATACGCGGTGGGCTACGCCACCATCTACGGCGACATGTGCGGCGGCTACGCGCCGCTGAAGGACCTGTACAAGACCGAGGTGTTCGGCCTGTCCAAGTGGCGCAACACGGTGGGCGGGGCGCCGGTGATTCCGCCGGCGGTGATCGCCCGGCCGCCGTCGGCCGAGCTGCGCGCCAACCAGACCGACCAGGATTCGCTGCCGGCCTACGACGTGCTGGATGGCATCCTGTACCGCTACGTGGACCAGGAGCAGTCGCGCGAGGAGATCGTGGGGGCAGGGTACGCCGCCGAGGTGGTGGACCGCGTGCTGCGCCTGGTGCGCACCAGCGAGTGGAAGCGCCACCAGGCCGCCCCCGGCCCGAAGGTCTCGCGCCGCGCGTTCGGCCGCGAGCGCCGCTACCCGATCAGCAACGGCTACAAAGGCTGAACGAACGGCTGCATGACCGGGCGCGGGACGCGCGCCCGATGGCTTCGTGGAAGTAGCGGAAATGGCCTGGAAATAGAGTGCACGGCCCTCTCCCAACGGGCCCCTCTGCATGTCCACCGTCATCAATACCCGAACCCATTCCTTCGTGCAGGCGCTGGCGTGCAAGCGCGACAACGCCACGCTGTCGCCCAAGACGGTGAGGAAGCTCACGCTCATCGCCAACCGTGAATTTGGCGGTCGTGCCGAGCACGTGTTCCGCAAGGGGCTGGCCACCGCCGGATTCAGCGGTGATGCGGTGGGGTTCCGCAGGGCGATCTCCAGCCAGTTGCAGAGCGTGCGCTCGCCGGACCTGAGGCAGGTCCTCAGCCAGTGGCTGGGGCGCTTGCCTGCGCCCGAGCCGCATACGGGTCAGTCCGGTGAAAGGGCGTCCCATGTCACCGCATGGCTCGCAGGTACCGCAGCCTCCGGCGTCACGCAGTGGGATGAGCTGCCTGCGGCGGGCATACCGCCCGTGGACTATCTGGATGATGCGCCTGCGGTGCAGATACCCCAGCCCGACTACGACGACGCGCCCGACGTGGTGATCCCTCCGGCGGACTACGAGGACGCGCCGGCACCCGAGCCGCGCAAGCAGGATCGCCGCGTGCGTTTCAGCGACGTCGTCGAGGTAGTACACCTGCCACCCGCAGATGTGGCGGAGACCCGTGACGGTCGCCGGGGCTGAGCGAAACACGGAAGCGCATCCGGAGACGGTCACTAGAGTCAGGGTTTTCCTACGGAGACACCCTGATGCATCTTCCTCCCGCCGATACCAGCACCCCCGGCTACCGGCCAAACGGAGTCCCGGCACAGCCTGAGCCGTCGCGCGCCCCGCGACACGCGCGGGTGGTCATCACCAACGGGCCGCTGCTGCAGCATCGGGTGGAGCCGGTCTGCACGGTGGGGCGTTTTGAGGTGTCGCGTGTTCCCGATTTCACAGTGCGTCAGGCGGAGCCTGCGACGCGACATGGAGCGGGCGTCTTGCGGCCTTGAGTGGATCAGTGTTCGTGTGCCGACCAACGGTCGGCACCTACCGATGGGGTCTACGCCACCCAGCGGTTACCGTGCAAATGAAAAAGGGTCCCGCAAGGGACCCTTTTTCTTTTCTGCACCGCGCTGGTATCAGCGGCGGTTCATCGTGGCGTTGCGCTGGCCGGTGCTGGCGGACTTCTCGCCGGCGAACGGGTTCAGCTTGCGGATCATCCACGGGTACTTCGGCCAGTTGCCCTGCAGCCACGGGTGCTCGGGCTGGTTCAGCTCCAGCACGCGGCGGGCATCGTCGGCCAGGGTCTTGTTGCCCAGGTGGGTGTAAGCCTCGCCCAGGGCGGCCACGGCGTCGTACTGGAACGCGCTCTGCGGGTAGGTGTCCAGCAGGTAGTTGGCGCGGCCGGCGGCGGAAACATAGGCTTCGCGGCGCAGGTAGTACAGGGCGTTGTCCAGCTCGTGCTGGGCGAACACGTCGCGCAGTTCCAGCATGCGCTGGCGTGCATCGGCAGCGTAACGGCTGTTGGGGTAACGCTCGACCACGATGTTGAAGTCGGCGTAGGCCTGGCGCGGGGTGGACAGGTCGCGGCGGCTCGGGTCGAGCGACCACACGCGGCGCAGGAACACCGTGTTGCGGTTGCTGTTGGCCAGGCCACGCAGGTAGTACATGTAGGCGATGTTGCGGTGGGTCGGGTAGGTACGGATAAAGCGGTCGATGCTCGACACCGCGTCATCGTGCTTGCCGGCCTTGTACTGGGCGTAGGCGGTTTCGATCATCGCCTGCTCGGTGTACGGGCCGTACGGGTATTGGGCGATCAGGCGGCGGAAGGTGGCTTCGGCGCCACTCCAGTTGCCCTTCTGCATCAGGCCGTGGCTCTTGTCGTAGATCGTTTCGACAGGCTGGCCTTCTTCCGGGTTGTCACCCTTGGCGCCACGGTGGCAGCCGGTGGAAACGAGGGCCAGGACCAGCATCAGGGCCGCGGTGCGGACGGGCGCGGACAGCAGGGAAGAGCGTCGGATCATGGGGTCAGGGCGGGACGCGGCTGGAATACGAAGGGTCGATGATAGCCTAGTGGCCTGTCCTGCGACTGAAACTGGTTGCCGGGACCCCCAATTTGTCTTCCTGCGGTGTGCTCCCCATGTCCGATAACGCTTCTGAAACCGAATCCACCCGCCAGGCCGTCGTGCCTGATACCGCCGCCGGGCGGCGCTTTGACGCCGTGCTGGCCGACCTGTTCCCCGAATTCTCGCGCTCCAAGCTGAGCGAGTGGATCAAGTCCGGGGATGTGCTGCTGGACGGCGAGCCCGTGCGCGGGCGCGACCCGGTCCGCGGCGGCGAGGTGGCCAGCCTGCATGTCGTGCTCGACACCCAGACCCACGCCGAGCCCGAGGACATCCCGCTGGACATCCTGTACGAGGATGAACACGTTTATGTGATCAACAAGCCGGTCGGCCTCGTGGTCCACCCGGGCGCGGGCAACCCCAGCGGCACCCTGGTCAACGCGCTGCTGTTCCGCGACCCGGGCCTGTCGGTGCTGCCGCGTGCGGGCATCGTGCACCGCCTGGACAAGGACACCAGCGGGGTGATGGTGGTGGCCCGCACGATCCAGGCGCAGACCGCGCTGGTGGAGCAGCTGGCCGCGCGCAACGTGCACCGCCAGTACCTGGCGGTAGTGGTGGGCGCGCTGGTCTCCGGCGGTACCGCCGATGCCCCGATCGACCGCCACCCGCGCGACCGCATCCGCATGGCGGTGCGCGAGGACGGCAAGGACGCGGTGACCCATTACCGCCTGCGTGAGCGCTTCCGTGCGCACACGGCGCTGGAATGCCGCCTGGAAACCGGGCGTACCCACCAGATCCGCGTGCACATGGCCCACCTCAAGCACGCCATCGTGGGCGATTCGCTGTACGGCGGCGCGCTGAAGCTGCCCAAGGGCGCCACCGACGAGCTGGTCGCGCAGCTGCGCGGCTTCAAGCGCCAGGCGCTGCATGCTGAGACGCTGGAATTCGCCCACCCGATCACCGGTGAGCCGATCCGCAACAGCGCGCCGCTGCCGGCCGACATGGTGGCGCTGCTGGACGCGCTGCGTGAAGACACCAAGCGCTTCACCGAGCTGGAGCGCGGTCGCCGCTGATGGCCACGCCCCCGGCTTCCGTTCCGTCGCACGACGCGCCGCTGCCGGTGCTGGCCGCCGACTGGGCGGCCGCGCCCGGGGTGCATGCGCTGACCACCCTGCGCCACGGCGCAGGGGGTTCGAAGGCGCCGTTCGACCAGTTCAACATGGGCAACCGCACCGCCGCCGACGGCGACGACCCGGACCAGGTGGCGCGCAACCGCGCGCTGCTGCAGGCCGGGCTGGGGCTGCCCTCGGCACCGCACTGGCTGCGCCAGGTGCATGGCACCGGGGTGCTGCGGTTTGATGCGCCGCCCGTGGCCAGTGGCATTGAGGCCGAACCCACCGCCGATGCGGCGGTGACCTCGGTGCCCGGGGTGGTGCTGGCGATCCTGACCGCCGACTGCCTGCCGGTGGTGCTGGCTGCGCGCGATGGCCGCGAGATCGGCGCTGCCCATGCCGGCTGGCGCGGGTTGGCCGACGGCATGCTGGAAGCCACGGTGGCGGCCATGCGTACGCCGCCGGGTGAGCTGCAGGCATGGCTGGGGCCGGCGGCCGGGCCGGCCGAGTATGAGATTGGCGCGGACGTGTTTGCCGCGTTCGTGGACCCGGATGCCGAGGCGGCGGAGGCGTTCGTGGCCACCCGCCCGGGGCATTGGAAGGTGGATCTGTACGCGCTGGCGCGGCGGCGGCTGGTGGCGGCCGGGCTGGACCCGGGCGCGATCAGTGGCGGGCAGCTGAGCACGATTGCCGAGCCGGGGCGGTTCTATTCGCATCGGCGGGATCGGAAGACCGGGCGCATGGCGACGTTGGCGTGGATTTCGCCGTGAGCCCCGATGCCGGGGCCGTGATCGTGTTTGATGGCGTGTGTGCGCTTTGCAGCCGCTGGGTGCGGTTCCTGTTGCGGTTTGATCGCACTGGGCGCTACCGGTTCGCGGCGATGCAGGGGGCGCAGGGGCGCGCGTTGTTGCAGCAGCACGGGCTGGACCCGGACGACCCGTTGTCGTTCCTGCTGGTGGAGCAGGGCCGCGCGTGGAGCGATACCGATGCCATCGTGCGGGTCCTGGCCGGGTTGGGCGGGGCGTGGAAGCTGGCGCACGTGCTGCGGGTGGTGCCGCGCGCTTGGCGCGATCGTGCGTATCGCGCGCTGGCACGCAACCGGTACCGGTGGTTTGGCCGGCATGAGCAGTGTTTCCTGCCCACGCCGGCACAGGCGAAGCGCTTCCTCGATTGAGACCGCGCGGACACGCATGGCGTGTCCCTACAAGGTCGATCGACCAAGGCCCGTAGTGACACGCCATGCGTGTCAACGTGATGCCGAACCGTTCGCGAACCGCCATGCGTGTCAACGCGGTCTCACCGAAGGACGCTGTACTCGATCCGCCGATTGCGATCCCGCCCGCTCTCCAACCGGTTGTCCGCCACCGGATGCTCTTCCCCATACCCACGCGGTTCCAACACACTGGCCGGCACCCCCAACGCCTGCAGTTCCGCCACCACCACCTCCGCGCGTTGCTGGCTCAGCTGCAGGTTGGTCTCGGAAGCGCCCAGGCTGTCGGTATGCCCGCCCACTTCCAGGCGTACGCCGGGCCCGGCGGCCAGGATGGCCTGCGCACTGGCGCGCAGCATGTCGCGGCCGTCGGCGCGCAGCACCGGCGATTTGTGCTCGAACCCGACCTTGCCCTGGTTCAACGCGGCCACCAGTTCGTGCGGTGCGGGGTCGGCCGGCAGCCGCGCCAGCGCGATCCGCCCCGCGTCCCACAGGCCGCTCACCTGCAGGTGGCCAAACGCACGGCGCAGGGTATCGGACACTGCGATCCGGTCGCCCTCCGGCAGCCGGGTCATGTCCACGTGCAGGGCATCGCCGGTAAACGACAGCGACAGCCCGGGGTGGCGCAGCACCGGGGCCAGGCTGACCAGCCGGTCCAGCCAGCGTGGGGCCTGTGCCTGCGGGTCGCGCAGGATGTCGCCGGTGACCCCGCCCTGGCCGTACTGGGCCACCAGCGCGCTCCATACCCGGCGGCGGTCGGCCTCGCCCGGCAGGCGGCCGCGTACGTCGATCACGCCACCGCTGTTTACCAGCGACAGCCGCGGCGGGTGCTGCTGCTCGGCGTAGGCCGGTGCGGCACCGGTGCTCACCCGGGTCTTCTGGTGGATCCAGCCGGTCAGGCACAGCAGCACCCCGGCCACCATCACCCACAGCAGCCCGCGCATGGCGGTGCCGCGTACGAGGCGCAGGGTGGGGCTGCGCGGCGCCGCCTGCGCCACGGGATGTGGCGCCTGCGCGCTGCGGGCTTCCTGCTCCAGTACCTCCAGCAGGCCCGGCAGCAGGTCGGAGGCCACCACCGCGAACATGCCGGTGGGGAAGGCGGCGCGGCGTGCCAGCACGGCCAGCTCTTCCCGCCCGATCACGCATTCCAGCTGGCTGGCCAGCAGCCGCGAGGGCCGTTCATCACCGGGGAAGCGGCTGCCCAGGCCCACTGCATCGAAACGACGGCGCAGGCCCTGGATGCCGCCCGGCAGGCCGCGGATGTAATCGACCAGCACGTCCACCAGGTTGCGCGCGCGGTGGCCAAGGCCCATGTGCAGGGCGGTGTCTTCGATGAAGCGATCCAGCAGTGACATCAATCCGATTCCCGGTTCCAGCCCCTGCGGCATGCACGGGCGTTGCGGGAGTCAATGTCGGAACGGCCTGTCAACGAAAAATGAAAGTTGCGCGGGCCGCAGGTTGCGAATGGGCTGCGGATTCCGACGATTTAGGAGGCCTATCGAAATGGCGCACTGCGGTTGCCGGCCTGCGAGTGCCGGCAGTGCAGAAAACGACACACTCCTAAAACGAGCGCATCACGGCGGATGATGCGCAGGGGGTGTGCGACTTCATGCCGAAAGCGACAGTTTTCTGCCCCGGCAATATGTCGCAATCAGCCGTTTTCGAGCGCGTCCAGATAGCTTTGGCGCCAGTGGTTGATGTCATGGGTACGCAGGTGATCCATCATCGCCTGCCAGCGTTCCACGCGTTTGCGCAGTGGCATGGTGGCGGCGGTAGCGATGGCATCGGCCACGCCATCCAGGTCATGCGGGTTCACCAGCAGCGCCTGCTTCATCTCATCGGCCGCGCCGGCCAGCAGCGACAGCACCAGCACACCGGGGTTTTCCGGGTCCTGCGAGGCCACGTATTCCTTGGCCACCAGGTTCATGCCGTCGCGTAGTGGCGTGACCAGGCCCACGGCGGCGGCACGGTAGAACCCGGTGAGGGTGGCGTGGGCGAAGTTCTGGTTCACGTAGCGCAGCGGGGTCCAGTCCGGTTCGGCAAAGCCGCCGTTGATGTGGCCGGCGATCTGTTCCAGCTGGCTGCGCAGTTGCCGGTACTCGGTGACATCGCCGCGCGATACCGGGGCGATCTGCAGGTAGGTGAGGCTGCCGCGCTGGTCGGGGTGGCGCTGCAGGTACCGCTCGAAGCCCTGGAAGCGTTCGGGCAGGCCCTTGGAGTAGTCCAGCCGGTCTACGCCGATGGCCAGCTGGCGGTCGCGCAGGCTGTTGCGCAGGTCGCGCACGGCCGGCTTGTTGGCACCGGCCTTGGCCTGGCGTTCGATGTGCGCGGTATCGATGCCGATCGGGAACGCCGCGGCGCGGAAGCGGCGCCCGCCGGGCGCTTCCAGCATGCCATCAGGCAGCACCTTGCCGCCGGCGAACAGGCGCACGTAGGACTGGAAGCGGTCGGCGTCGCGCTGGGTCTGGAAGCCCACCAGGTCGTAGGCATACAGGCTGGAGAACAGCCGCAGGTGGTCGGGCATGGCCTGCAGCAGGTCGGCCGAGGGCATCGGCACGTGCAGGAAGAAACCGATGCGGCAGCCGATGCCACGCTCGCGCAGCAGCGAGGCCAGCGGAATCAGGTGGTAATCGTGGATCCACACGATGTCGTCTTCGCGCAGCAGCGGCGCCAGCTTTTCGGCGAACAGCGCGTTGACCCGGCGGTAGGTTTCGCGGGTGGCGCGGTCGTAGTCCACCAGGTCCAGCCGGAAGTGCAGCAGCGGCCACAGGGTGCGGTTGGCGAAGCCGTTGTAGTAGCCGTCGACGTCGCGCTTGTTCAGGTCCATGGTGACGTAGCGGATGTCACCCTCGGTCTGCTCATGCAGCTCTCCGCTGTCATCGCGTACGGATTTGCCGCTCCAGCCGAACCACAGCCCACCGCGTTCCTTCAACGCGGCGAGCAGGCCCACGGCCAGCCCGCCGGGTGCGGCCACGCCGGGCGCAGCCACGCGGTTGGAGACCACCACGAGACGGCTCATGAGGCTTCCTGCCAGCTGCGCGACAGCCGCATGGCGGCGGTGACCAGGCCCACGTGCGAATAGGTCTGCGGGAAGTTGCCCCAGGCTTCGCCGTTGTCGAAGGCGAGGTCTTCGGACAGCAGGCCCAGATGGTTGCGGCGCTCCAGCAGCATTTCGAACATCTCGCGGGCTTCGTCCAGGCGGCCGATGGCGGCCAGCGCGTCGATGTACCAGAACGTGCAGATGGTGAAGCTGGTTTCGGGCTCGCCGAAATCATCCGGTGCCACGTAGCGGTACAGCGCATTGCCGTGCTTGAGGTCGCGGCCGATGGCTTCGACGGTGGCGACGAAGCGCGCATCGTCGGCGGCGATGAAGCCGATATCGGCCAACAGCAGCAGCGAGGCATCCAGACGGTGGCCGCCGTAGGTGTCGGTGAAATGGCCCAGCTCGTCGCTCCAGGACTCGCGCAGGATGCGGGCGTGGATGGTGTTGGCGCGGTCGCGCCAGTACTCGGCGCGGTGGTCCAGCTTCAGGCGCACGGCGATCTTGCACAGGCGGTCGCAGGCCGCCCAGCACATGGCGCTGGTGTAGGTGTGCACTTCGGTGCGGCCGCGGAACTCCCACAGGCCGGCATCGGGCACGTCGTGCAGGGCGAAGGCCTGTTCGCCCAGCGGTTCCAGCCGCGCGAAGGTGTGCGCGTCACCGGGGTCCTGCAGGCGGCGGTCGAAGAACAGCTGGGTGGAGGCCAGCACCACGCTGCCGTACACATCGTGCTGGCGCTGCACCCAGGCCAGGTTGCCGCGCCGCACCGGGCCCATGCCGCGGTAGCCGTCGAGCGAGGCCACTTCGCTTTCTTCCAGCTTGGCCTCGAAGCCGATGCCGTACAGCGGCTGCAGGCTGCCATCGCCGGTGGCCAGGTTGAAGATGTAGCCCAGGAACTGTTCCATGGTGCGGGTGGCACCCAGGCGGTTGAGCGCGCGCACCACGAAGGCGGCATCGCGCAGCCAGCAGTAGCGGTAATCCCAGTTGCGGATGCTGCCCGGGGCCTCGGGAATGGAGGTGGTCATCGCGGCGATGATGGCGCCGCTGTCTTCGTACTGGCACAGCTTGAGGGTGATGGCACTGCGGATCACCGCGTCTTGCCATTCCAGCGGGATGGACAGGTAACGCACCCATTCGCGCCAGTAGTCGCGCGTGCGCTGGAACGATTCCTGCACGTAGCCGCTGAGCGAGCGGTTGAGCGATTCATCCACGCCCAGCACCAGGTGCACGGGGTGGCTGAGCACGAACGGCAGCGCATCGCGCACGAAGCGCAGCGGCACGTCGGTGGTCAGGCGCAGCACGTGGTCGGGCAGGATCCAGCGGATGTGGTTGCTGCCCCACGTGGCCTCGGGCACGCGCGCGCCCCAGTCGGCCAGCGGGCGGGCGCGCACGATGATGCGCGGATTGCCGCCCAGCGGGCGCACCTGCCGGATCAGGCTGACCGGCCGGTAGAAACGGTCGTTCTGGCGCCAGCGCGGGGCGAAATCGATGATTTCCAGCGAGCCGCCGTGCTTGTCGTGCAGCACGGTGCGCAGGATGGCGGTGTTGGTCAGGTAGCTCTGTTCGCTGCTGACCATGTCTTCCAGTTCGATGGCGAAATCGCCGCCGACCTGCTGGTTGGGCTGCAGCAGCGCGCAGAAGGTGGGGTCGCCGTCGAAGGTGGGCAGGCAGCTCCACACAACGCGGGCGTGGCGGTCGATCAACGCACCGAAGCTGCCGTTGCCGACAACGCCTAGGTCCAGGGTGGAATCAGTCATGGGGTGGGGGTCTCTGGGTACATCAGTAAGCGTTTTCCTGCAGCCAGCCGTGTACGTCGCGCACACGGGGCAGGGCGAAGACCGCGGCACTGGGCTCACGTTCGCCCACCAGCACGCTCCAGCCGTGCAGGGTGTTGGCGGCATCGAAGCCGTATTCGTCGGTCAGGTCGTCGCCCAGGAACACGGGAATGCGGCCACGGAAGGGCAACTGCTGCATGAGCTGGCGGATCGCGCGGCCCTTGTCGCTACCTTCGGGAATGAATTCCACCACGTGGTCGCCGGGCTGCAGCCGGTAGCCGGGGTTGCCGCCGATGTGGCGTTCGGCAAACGCGCGAACCTCGTTCGCCGCGTGCGGTGCGCCGCGCCAGTGCAACGCGAGGCTGCGGCCCTTGTCTTCCACCAGCACACCGGGGTGGCCGTGCGCGAACCGCATGGCCTGCTGGTGCACGGCGTGCAGCCATTCGCTGGTGTCGCTGTCAGTGGCGTTGGCGGTGAGGCCGTCAACGGCGTGGGTGTCACCGTTCAGGCCACGCACCTGGTGGCCGTGAAGGCCGGCAGCGGGCAGGTGCAGGGGCGCGAACAGGCGATCCAGCTGGGCCAGCGGTCGCCCGCTGATCAGCGCAACCGCGCCTTCCAGGCGGTCGCTGATGCGGCCGATGGCCTCGCGCACCTCGGGCAGCAGGGTGACTGCCTCGGGGTCTTCCGCAAATTCAATGAGGGTGCCGTCCACGTCCAGGAACAGCGCGCACGCATCGTCCAGCAGTGGCGGCGGCGGACGGAGGGGGTAGTCGTTGGCCATGCCGCCAACATGCCACCGGAAGCGTGATCGTCCAGTAGACGATCACGCGTCCCGGTAGAGCCAGGCCCTGCCTGGCTGCACCAACGATCAGAACGTATACCGAACGCGCCCATAGTAGTAGGCACCATTGCTACCAATCGGCGACAACACGTCATACGGCAGGTTGCCGTAGTAATAGATGTCCTCGTTGGACAGGTCCGAGTAATTGTCGGTCAGGTTCTGCCCACCCACCGCCACGCTCCACTGCGGCGTGATCCTGTACTCCACCTCGGCATCCAGCTGCCACTCGGCGCCATACGTCTGCCGCGGCACGAACCCATCGCCGAAGTTGAACACCCGGGTCACGCTGCCATAACGGCTCAGGCGGCTGCTCAGCGTCCAACGATCATTGGCCCAGGTCGCCGCCAGCTGCGCACGCGTGCGCGGGGTGGCATCGGTCAGCGTGTTGGTTTCTTCCACGCCGAACAGCACGTAATCCGGATCCAGCGCCAACAGGCTCGCCGGCGTGGCCAGCACGTTCTTCAGCGTGGTCTTGTTGTACGCATACGTACCGGTCAGCACCAGCTGCCCATCGCCGAGCCCCTGCCGCCAGTTGGTCACCAGCTCGGCACCACGGGTGCGGGTATCGGCGGCGTTGACGAAGAAGTTGGCGCTCTGCAGCCCGGCCACGCCGAACTGCTGCTGCACGTAATCGGTGAGTGCATCGCCGGTGATGCTTTCCGACAGCGCGATGCGGTCATCGATATCGATCTGGTAGAAATCCAGCGACAGGTCGAAGTGATCGCCGATGCGGCTGGTGAAGCCCAGGCTGGTGTTGATCGACTTCTCCGGCTTGAGGTCGGTGGCCCCCAGCCCGCGTGCGATCGGGTTGTTCACCGACAGCGTGCGGCCCTGCACCAGCTGGCCGGCGGCGTTGTAACCGGTGGAGGTGGATTCATAGCCGATCTGCGCCAGCGACGGCGCACGGAAGTTGTTGGAGATGGCGCCACGCAGCGCGAAGGCCGGGGTGAATTCATAGCGCAGGCCCAGCTTGCCGGTGAGCTCGCCGCCGTAATCGTCGCTGTGTTCGTAGCGCGCGGCCAGGTCGCTGGAGAAGTGCTCGCCGAACTGGCTGGACAGGCTGGCGTACGCACTGGTCACGTCGCGGGTGAGCGAGGTGGCGTCCTGCGGGGTCAGGCCACCGCCGGCCTGCGAGCCGGTCGGGCGGTCGGTGTAGGGGCCGGCGGCGTAGCTGGCCGGGTCACCGGGGCGGGTCTGGAAGTGGTCGCGGCGCGCTTCCAGGCCCAGGCCCAGGCTGTGGGTGTTTTCGCCCTGGGTGAACACCCGGCCCAGGTCGAAGTTGCCCACGGTCAGTTCATTGCGGTAATCGCCGGTCTTGAACCGGGTCGGGCTGCCCGGGCCCAGCGAGGCATTGAGCGAGTTGCGCAGGCGGTAGGTGAAGTCATTGAAGCCGTAATCCAGGCTGGCGTCGTAGTTCCACTCGCCCCACTGGCCCTTGGCACCGGCCACGGCCTGCACGTCGCGGTTCTCGCCTTCGGAAATCGGGCGGTAGCCGTTGGGGTACAGCTCGGTCCAGTTGGCGTCGCTGTCGGGGTAACGGAAGTAGTTGGCGCCTTCGCTGTCGCGCTGGTTGAAGGTGCTGAAGAAGTAGAACTTCGAGGTTTCACCGAACGGCAGTTCGGTGTTGATCCAGGCGTTGAGGTCCTTGGTCTTGCCATCGCCCAGCACGTAGTTGCGCTGGCCCTGCAGGGCCAGGTTCGCATCGCTCTGGTCCCACGGCGGAATCTGGTCGAAGCCGGCGCGGTTGGTGCCTTCGCGGTTCTTCAGCTCCAGGCCCACGCGCAGGAAGCCGCCGTCTTCGCCCAGCCGGGTGCCGACCTTGGCGCTGGCGAAGCTGGTCTGGCCATCGGTGATGGTGCGGTCGATCGGCTCGAGGTCGGTGTGGTTGGCACCGAAGCTGGCTTCAATGGCGCCGCCTTCCGGGGCGTCATCCAGGATCACGTTGATCACACCGGCCACGGCATCGGAACCGTACAGCGCACCGGCGCCGTCGCGCAGCACTTCGATGCGCTTGATGGCGCTGACCGGGATCGAGTTGAAATCGACCGGGGTGGTGCCCTTGCCGATCTTGCTGTCGGTGTTCACCAGCGCGCTGGTGTGGCGGCGCTTGCCGTTCACCAGCACCAGCACCTGGTCGGGCGACAGCCCGCGCAGCTGGGCGGCGCGCACGTGGTCGGCACCGCCGGAATTGGACTGGCGCGGGAAGTTGAACGAGGGCAGCAGCGCCTGCAGCGCGCTGCCCAGCTCGCCGTTGACCACGCCGGCGCGGCGGATGTCCTCGGCGGTGAGCACGTCCACCGGGGAGGTGGATTCGAGCACGGTGCGGTCGATGGCGCGGGTGCCGGTGACGATCACCGTGTCCAGCGTGGTGGCGGAGGCGGGCGCGTCCTGCGCGTGGAGGTTCTGGGCCAGCAGGGGGGAAGACAGGACCAGGGCAATGGCAAGGCCAAGGCGCGACGCGGACGGACGGGACATGCGGGCTCCAGCAGTACGACGAGGGGGGGGAGGGGGGAGGGATGCGATTGGAGTTCCAATCCATCCGGATGAAGCGATATATTATCTTGGCGTGACGGCACCCTGTGATGCAAGTCCCAATACGAGGGGGCATCAGCTGATAGCCGTTGGGCATCTGCGCAGCCGCGCGATGTCCGTCACCCTTGCAACCCCGCATGACCACGTAGCGACACGCCATGCGTGTCCCACGTAGCCCCACCCCCAGAGACCAAAAATGAAGCCCCATCCCCTCCTGCTAGCCGCCTTCCTCGCCCTCAGCGGCTGCGCCACCGCCACCGCTCCGGTCACGCGCGCACCCGAATCCACCACCACCACGGCCAGCCTGCAGGGCGATGCCGCCCGCCCGGATGCCGCCGCCGGCTGGGTGCGCAGCGAACTGTACTTCGGGGTGGGCGAGGAAAGCGGTGCTTCCGACCGCGAGCAGACCGATGCGATCAGCGAGGCGCAGTGGCGCGAGTTCCTGGACAAGCAGGTCACCCCGCGCTTCCCGGATGGCCTGACCGTGTTCGATGCCTACGGCCAGTGGCTGTTCCGCGGCGCGAAGGAACCCAACCGCCTGCGCACCAAAGTGCTGGTGGTGCTGCACGAAAATACCCCGCAGCGGCGCGCCGACATCGAGGCGATCCGGCTGGCATGGAAGCAGGCCACCAAACACCAGTCGGTGCTGTGGTCGCAGCAGGCGGTCGAGGTTTCGTTTTAACCCCATACGTTGGTATGGATCGGCGTGCATTCGCACGCCGGTGTCACCTGCGCGGGTCTAGGCTCGGACTTCCCCCAGGACGTGGAAGTGCCGTCATGAGCAAGCGCGTTGCCGAAATCGTCGTTGATACCCTGCAGGCCGCCGGTGTGCGGCACTGTTACGGCATCGTCGGCGACACCCTCAACCATGTCACCGATGCCATCCACAACAGCGATATCGCGTGGGTGCACGTGCGCCATGAGGAGGCGGCCGCGTTCGCGGCGGGGGCCGATTCGCTGGTCAGCGGCCGCCTGGCGGCGTGCGCGGGCTCGTGCGGCCCCGGTGGGCTGCATTTCATCAACGGCATCTTCGAGGCCAACCGCAACTGCACCCCGCTGGTGCTGATCGCCAGCCAGGTGGTCACCACCGAGCTGGGCATGGAGTTCCCGCAGGAGGTGGATTTCAAGGCGGTGTACGCCAGTTGCAGCGTGTTCTGCGAGCAGGTATCCACGCCGCTGCAGGCGCGGCGGATGGCGACGCTGGCCTGCCAGGCGGCGATCAGCCGGCGCGGCGTGGCGGTGCTGATCCTGCCGGCGGACATTGCCGAAGCGGAGGTCAAGGACGAGCAGCCGTTCTCCGTCCATTACACCCAGCCGGTGCTGCGCCCGAATGACGACGAACTGCAGCGCATCGCCGCGCTGATCGGCACGGGCAAGCGCATTGGCATCTACGCAGGCGCGGGCTGCGAGCATGCACATGACGCACTGGTAGCACTCGCCGCGCGCCTGAAGGCGCCGGTCGCGCATACCTCGCGGGCCAAGGACTTCGTGGAGCATGACAACCCGTACAACATGGGCATGACCGGCATTTTCGGCATTGAATCGGGCTACCACACGCTGATGGCGTGCGACACGCTGCTGCTGCTCGGTGCCGATTTCGCCTGGGGCCAGTACTACCCGGACAAAGCCACGCTGATCCAGGTCGACCGCGATGGCAGCCACCTGGGCAGGCGCCATCCGGTGCACCTGGGCGTGGTGGGCGACATCGGCCCGACCCTGGAGGCCCTGCTGCCGCTGCTGCCCGAACGCGATGACCGCAGCTTCCTGGACGAGTGCATCGGCCACCGCGAGAAGGCGCTGGAAACCCGCGCGAAGGAAGAGCACCCGGGCGAGGGCGAGCTGATCCATCCGCAGCACCTCACCGCGCTGCTCGACCGGCATGGCGATGACGATGCGCTGTTCACCGCCGACTGCGGTTCGCCGATGGTGTGGATCCTGCGCCATATCCGCGCCAACGGCCGCCGCCGCACGCTGACCAGCCTGCTGCACGGCACGATGGCCAATGCCCTGCCGCAGGCGCTGGGCCTGCAGAAGGCGTTCCCGGGGCGGCAGGTGATCGCGATGTGCGGCGATGGTGGGATCGCAATGCTGCTCGGCGAGCTGCTCACCGCTGTCCAGGAAAACCTGCCGATCAAGGTGGTGGTCTACAACAACAGCTCGCTGAACTTCGTGGAGCTGGAGCAGAAGGTGCAGGGCCTGCTGGACAACTACACCGACCTGAAGAACCCCGATTTCGGCCGCCTGGCTGAGGTGATCGGCTTCTACGGGCGCACCGTGACCCGCAGTGAGGACCTGGAACAGGCGGTGCAGGACGTGCTGGCCCACCCCGGTCCGGCGCTGCTGGACGTGCACACCAGCCCGACCGAGCTGGTGATGCCGCCGCAGGTGGAGGCCAAGCAGGTGGCCGGCACCGCCCTGTATGCGGCCAAGGCGCTGCTGCACGGGCGCGTGGGGGACGTGCGGGACCTGCTGGCGAACAATTTCCTCAACAAGCCGTAGGCCGTCACGACCAACGTCGTGACCTACCGCGCCGGTAGGTACCGACCGTTGGTCGGTACGGGGCGTGCCCCGGTGTTCCACGCATGCGTCTGTCGCCGGGCGCAATGAACGCCTACCATCGGGTACCCCCACCCTCGTGCCCCCTCGCATGCCTGCATCCGCTCCTGTCCCTGGACGCCCCCGCTGGTTCGTCGCCGGCGATCTCAATGGCTTCTTCGGCCTGGTGGTCGACAACCTGTCGATCCTGGGCTTCATCGCGATGGCGCTGGTCGGCATCTTCCAGTTCCCGGCCGACGTGGTGTTCGGGCGCATGTTCCCCGGCACCGCCTTCGGCGTGCTGGTCGGCAACGTGCTCTACACCTGGATGGCGCGGCGGCTGGCCGCGCGCACCGGCCGCGACGACGTCACCGCCATGCCGCTCGGCCTGGATGCGCCGACCAGCATCGGCATGGCGCTGCTGGTGCTGGGCCCGGCGTTCCTGGCCTTCAAGGCGCAGGGGCTGGCCCCGCACGATGCGGCCATTGCCACCTGGCAGCTGGGCATGGCTTCGCTGGTGATCATGGGCGTGCTTAAGACCGTGCTCTCGTTCTTCGGCGAAGCGGTCACCCGCGCGCTGCCGCGTGCTTCGCTGCTGGGCTCCATCGCCGGCATCGCGATCGTGCTGATGGGCTTCCTGCCGCTGCTGGAAACGCTGCGCTCGCCGGTGGTCGGCTTCGTCACGCTGGGCCTGCTGCTGTACGTGCTGGTGGCCAAGCGCAAGCTGCCGATCCGCGCGCCGGGCGTGCTGGTGGCGTTCGTGTTCGGCACGGTGCTGTATTACGGGCTCGGCCTGGCCGGGCTGGGCGCACCGGGCTTCAAGGTGCCCGAGTGGACCCCGCTGCAGATGGTGCTGCCGTGGCCGACGCTGGGCTTCATCGATGGCCTGCCCACGGCGATCACCTACCTGCCGCTGCTGCTGCCGTTCGGCCTGCTGATGGTGGTGGGCGGCATCAATGTGTCCGAAAGCGCACGCGCGGCCGGCGATGACTACCGCACGCGCGACATCCTGCTGGTGGAGGCGGTGGCCACGCTGGTGGCCGGCCTGTGCGGTGGCGTGGCGCAGACCACGCCGTACATCGGCCAGCCGGCCTACAAGCACATGGGCGCTCGCAGCGGCTACACGCTGCTGACCGGCCTGTTCGTGGGTATCGGCGGCATGCTGGGGGTAATTTCCGGGCTGGTGCAGTGGCTGCCGCTGGCGGTGCTGGCGCCGATCATCGTGTACGTGGCCATCGACATCACCACCCAGGCCTTCCAGGCCACCCCACGCGAACACGCCGGTGCGATGGTGCTGGGCTTCCTGCCGTCGGTGGCCTACCTGCTGGCGATCAAGGCGCCGGGCTGGATCCCGCCGGAGCAGCTGGTGGCGATGACCACCACGCTCGATGGCCACGGGCTGCCGGAGCTGGCGGTGATCTTCACCCTGGGCAATGGCTTCATCATCACCTCGATGCTGTGGATTGCCGCGGTGGTGGCAATGATCGACGGGCGGCTGCTGCGTGCCTCGGGCATCCTGCTGGTGGCGGCCGCGCTGACCCTGTTCGGGCTGATTCATTCGGTGGACCCGCGCGGCGGCATCTACCTGCCGTGGCAGCTGGCCGGCCTGCCGCAGCAGATCATGTGGCAGTTCGCGGGTGCCTACGTCGCGCTGGCAGCGTTGTTGGGACTGTTGTCGCTGCAGAAGGATGATCAGTCGTCGCCATCCAATTCCGGGTAATGGCGGAAAATGCCGTTGGTGTTGAACGCCAACCGGCGTTCGGAGGCCAGGTACGCGGCGACATTGGGTCGCCGCTCCACCCGGTCCTTCAAGGCATGCAGCAGCGGCAACGAGGGACGCAGCGCCTGCATCCGCTGCGGGAACATGTAGTGCAGCCCGCTGAGCAGCTGGAACAGCGACAGGTCCACGTAGGAATGCTCGCGCAGCGGGTGCAGGCCGCCATTGGCCTCCAGCACGCTTTCAAACCAGCCCAGATACTTCGGCAGCCGCTCGCTGCGCATCGCAGCGGCGCGCGCCTTGGCTTCCTTCTTCTGGTCTTCGTAGTACTTCGAGGCCGCAATGGGATGGTGGGTGTCGTGGACCTCCGCGACCAGGTCGGCGATGGTCAGCTGCAGCTGCAATGCCTGCACGCGGCGTGAGGCCGCTTCAGGCACCAGCCCCAGCTCCGGCCCCAGATGGTCGAGGATCGCCGCCACCTGCGCGATCACCTGCCGCCCACTGACCAGGAACGGCGGCGCGAACGGACGCAACCCCTCGGCCTTGCCGTCCAGGAACGGCTGCATCACCTTGTCGCCGTGCACGCGCGCCATGTCGGTGTAGGACGCGCCGGCATCTTCCAGTGCCAGCCGGATGAATTCGCCACGGCCCTGGATGCCGGTCCAGTAGTACAGCTCGTAATGCATGCGCATGCTCCTGTCTTCGAACCGCCAGCTTCGGTAGAACCGCCGAAAGCCCACGTGATCGTCGCGTTGAGATCGCATGTACTGCGGTGCGGTTACAGCACCTGCAGGAAGGCCTGGAGCGCGCGCTGCTCATCTGGGGAAAGATCCAACGGCTGCATCAGCGGATCCGCCGCCGGGAACGGGCCAGCCGCTTCGCTGCCGGGGCGGGGACGTGGCCGGCCGCCGCCCACGTTGTAGAACACCAGCACCGCCTCCAGGCTGCGCATGCTGCCGTTGTGCATGTACGGCGCGGTGCGGGCCACGCCGCGCAGCGACGGGGTGCGGAAGCGGCCGCTGTCGGCCGGGTCGCCAGTGGCTTCGAAGCGGCCCAGGTCCTGCCGCGCGCGACCGTGCAGGTGCAGGCCCAGGTTGTGGAAGCCGTTGTCGGTGAGGGCGGGGCCGTTGTGGCAGTTCATGCAGCGGGCCTTGGTG
The DNA here is from genome assembly GCA_002386405.1 of Stenotrophomonas maltophilia. Taxonomy (GTDB): domain Bacteria; phylum Pseudomonadota; class Gammaproteobacteria; order Xanthomonadales; family Xanthomonadaceae; genus Stenotrophomonas; species Stenotrophomonas maltophilia_AD. The sequence continues at coordinate 3,214 of DGIP01000066.1, read as the reverse complement.
CGGAACAGGTGCAGGCCCAGCAGCTGCTGATCGTCCAGCAGGTCGCGGCGGCCCGCCAGGAAGCGGTCGAAGCGGCCCGGTGGCGGGGCAAGGCTGCGCTCGAAGGCGGCGATGGCCTGGGCCAGCTGGCGCGGCTCCACCCGCGCATCGCCGAATACGGCGGCGAACTGCGCGCGGTAGCCGGCAACGGCGCGCAGGCGGGTGGCGGCGTCGGCGGCGGTGAACGCCATTTCCTTCGGATCGGCGATCGGCAGCAGCGCCTGGTCTTCCAGCGTGGCGGCGCGGCCATCCCAGAACAGCGGCTGTGCATACCCGCTCATCACCACGCTGGGCGCGTTGCGCCGGCCGGGCTGGCGGTCGTGACCGAACGACACGCGCCGCCCGTCGGCGAACGCCAGGTCGCGCTCATGGCAGCTGGCGCAGGCGATCTGCCCGGACCTCGACAGCCGGGGTTCCTCGAACAGTCGCCGGCCCAGTGCGACCTTCGCAGGAGACGTGGGGTTGTCCGCAGGGTGGGTGAGCAGTGGCAGTGCCGCCATTTCCTGCACCACCACCCCGGCATCGACGGTGGCCGCGGGCCACTCGCTGACGGGCCGGGAGTAGGCCCGCCGCAGGCTGTCGGCTGGCGGCGCCCCAGCCCCTGACAGCGCGCCGCCGCCCAGCCCAACCGCGCACAGCAGGCCGAAGAGCACAGCGGTCTTCAGAACGCGTAGCCCAGCTCGACCCAGAAGCTGCGCCCGGGTTCGTAGTAGGTGTTGCCGGCGGTGGTGCCGCTGGTCTGGTTGCTACGGTTGAGCACGTTCATCACTTCCACCCGCGCATAGGCTTCCTGCTCGCGCGGCAGCGCCAGTCGGTATTCCACGTTGGTGTCCCAGGTCCATGTGCGCGGGAACACCTTGCGGGTGAGGGTAGGCACTGACTGCCCGTCGATGATCTCCGCAGCACCGCTCACGGTGCCCTCGAAGCCTGCGCGCAGGCGGAAGAAGTTGTTCCACGACAGGCCCAGCACGGGCACCTCGGTGACCGTGCTCAGGCGCACGCTCCACGGGCGCAGGTAATCGGTGGCGGGCAGCTGGTGGCGATACATCAACTGGCCTTCGTAGCGCACCAGCTGGTCCATCTCCAGCAGGTCTTCATAGCTGTTGTAGTTGCGCGCCACGTCGGTGTAATCGGCCGAGAGCTGCCAGCTGTTGCGCATGCCCCAGCCGTCCAGCGGGCGCCGCGAACCCATCGACAGGGTCCAGGTCTGCGAATCGCTGCGGCCGTCGTTGGTGTATTCGTAGGTGTTGCGGTTGTACAGGGTGCTGTCGAGCGGGTCGGTGACCTTGCGGCGCAGGACGTCGCGGCGGGTGCGGCGGTCCACGTACTTGGCGTGCACCTGCAGGTGTTCGAAGCGCTGGTCGATGCCCAGCGTCCACTCATCGGTGTAGGGCGAATCCAGGTCGCGCAGGCGGTTGCTGGCCACGTTGATGGTGCCGGTCACATCGTCCCACGCGATGCTGGAACTGGAACGCGTCTTGGCCTCGCGCAGCCGCTCGCGCCCATCGCGCAGCAGGTAGCTGAAGAAGCTGCGCCCGTAGTAGCGGTTGATGCCGGCATCGATCCGGGTATCGGCCGTGCCGAACACATCCCAGCTCAGGGCCAGGCGCGGCGACAAGTCGGTCTGCCCGAACAGGTCGTTGTGGTCCAGGCGCAGGCCCGGGCGAAGGGTCCAGCGGCCGATCTCGATGGTGTCCTGCGCCCACGCCTCGTATTCGGTGCCGCTGACCTTGAACGCGCCGGCATGGTAGAGCTGCAGCTGGCTCAGGTACTGGCCGGTACCGGTGCCGGAGAGCAGTGGCGACAGCGAGCAGCTCACGGTGTCGATGCTGCCGTCTGCCAGGGTGCAGCTGCGCGTGGCCACGCCGCTCTGGTAGATGTAGTGGTCGTTGAGCCGCTCGTAGTCCGCGTCGCGGCGCTGTACGCCGAGGCCGAACTGCACGGTGTGTTCGCTGCCGCCGAGCAGGAACGCATCGCGGTCGATGCCCAGCCGGTAGCCGATGCGGCGGTCGTGCTGGTCCACGTTGCCCCAGCTGCCTTCGCTGCTGGTATTGCCGGTGCCCCAGTCGTATTCCTCGGACGGACGCCAGTTCTTCATGGTGTCGCCGATGCTGCGCCGCGAGGATTCCAGGTCGCTGTAGTTGAGCCGGTTGCGGAAGGTCCAGGCGCCCTGCTGCCAGTTCGCGCCCAGGTTCACCGACGGGCCGCCCGAGCGCAGGTCGAACCAGGAATCCTTGGTACTCATGATGAAGTAGCGGTCATCGGTGGGGGCGTAGGACAGCCCGGCGGTGAGTTCCAGGCCGTCGTCGTTGCTCCAGTCCAGCGCCACGGTGGCGGCGGTGTTTTCGCGCACCTGGGTGCGCTGGTTGACGTCGTTGCCGGTGGTGGACTGGCCGCCGCCATAGGCCCGCAGCGGAATCTCCGACCGGGTGTGGCTGAGCGTACCGATCACGCCGATGCCACCGCGGGTGCGTCCTTCCAGCCGCGCGCCCAGGCGCAGCTTGTCGTAGGCCGGCTGGTAGGCGAACGTCGCCGATTCCTCGTACGACTCGGCCTGGGTGGGGTTGGTGATGACCTGGTCCCACGCCGAGCGCGCCATGCGCAGCCACACCTTGCCGTGCAGCGCATCGCCGGCCTTGCGCCGCTGCGCATCGATCACGCCGCCGGTGAAGCCGCCGTAGGACGCCGGCACGTTGGCGTCGTACACGGTCAGTGATTCCAGCAGGTCCACGTCCACCGCGATGCCCTGCGCGGAACTGGGCACATCGACCGCGGCGTTGACGTTGGCAATGGTCTGCGCGGTGTTGGTCGGATCGAGGTCGTTGTTGATGCTCGCGCCGTCGAGCAGGAACAGGTTCTGGTAATACGGCGCCCCGTTGATCGAGAAATCGTCCGGGCGGATCTCGCCCATGGTGCGCGAGCTGCGCGAGGTATCGCTGAACTGCACGGCCGGGTTGCTGCGCAGGGCGGTGGCGATATCGCCATTGCCCTTCACCTGCGCCCGCAGCGCATCCTGGTCCAGGCGCATGCCCTGGCCGAACGGCAGCTGCGCGGGCAGGAAGGTGCTGCCCGCATCGCCGCCAACCCGCAAGGCGGGCATGCGGCCCTGTGCGATGCGCTCGAGGGTGTAGCTGCCGTCGGCACGTCGGGTGGCGCGCAGCCCGGTGCCGGCCAG
>DGIP01000074.1 GCA_002386405.1 Stenotrophomonas maltophilia | reverse complement strand
AGGCCGGGCTCGCGGCCGGGGCCTGCGCCAGGCCGGCGCCACGGTTGCCGAGCATCTGCGACATGAAGAAGCCCATCATCATCGGGCCGATGAACGAATGGCCGGTGGAGGTCTTCTGTTCCACGCACTGCTCGGCGTTGTACTCGGCTTCGCATTCGGCACGCGAGGCGTACTTGGGGGCCGCGTCGGCCGACTGCTTCTGCGCCTCGGCAAATGCCGTGCGGCAGGCAGACGGGTCACCGGTGGCGTCGGTACAGGCCTGCACCGAGGTGTACAGCCCCTCCTGCACCTGCACCGCCTCATCCTTCTGGCAGGCGGTGAACAGCAGCGGTGCGGCGCTCATCAGCAGCAGTGCGGTGGTCCTGGAACGTTTCATGGCGTCGTGCCCCCTTTTTACGGTTATCCCCTCAATCATGCCTGATCGCCGCCAACAACCAAAACCGGCAAAGTCGAAAAGATGAACGGCGTTTCAGGATCGGCTGCACGGACGGTTGCAACAGCAACCGGAATTTTTGGGCAGAATCGAGTGGCAACGCGCCCCCACGGCCCGCCAGATCCTGCCAGCCCCCATGCCTGAATACCGCTCCCGTACCTCCACCGCCGGCCGCAACATGGCCGGCGCCCGCGCCCTGTGGCGTGCCACCGGGATGACCGATGCCGACTTCCACAAGCCGATCATCGCCATCGCCAATTCATTCACCCAGTTCGTGCCCGGCCACGTGCACCTCAAGGACCTGGGCCAGCTGGTCGCGCGCGAGATCGAACAGGTGGGCGGCGTAGCCAAGGAGTTCAACACCATTGCGGTGGATGACGGCATCGCGATGGGCCACGACGGCATGCTGTATTCGCTGCCCAGCCGCGAGATCATCGCCGACTCGGTGGAGTACATGGTCAACGCACACTGCGCCGATGCGCTGGTGTGCATTTCCAACTGCGACAAGATCACCCCCGGCATGCTGATGGCCGCGCTGCGGCTGAACATCCCGGTGGTGTTCGTGTCCGGCGGGCCGATGGAAGCGGGCAAGACCCGGCTGGCCGAGCACAAGCTGGACCTGGTGGATGCGATGGTGATCGCCGCCGACGCCAGCGCCTCCGATGAAAAGGTCGCCGAGTACGAGCGCAGTGCCTGTCCTACCTGCGGGTCGTGCTCGGGCATGTTCACCGCCAACTCGATGAACTGCCTCACTGAAGCGCTGGGGCTGTCGCTGCCGGGCAACGGCTCGACCCTGGCCACCCACGCCGACCGCGAGCAGCTGTTCCGCCGTGCCGGCCGGCTGGTGGTGGAGCTGTGCCACCGCTGGTATGGCGGCGAAGATGCCACGGCGCTGCCGCGCGGCATTGCCACCCATGCCGCGTTCGAGAATGCGATGACGCTGGATATCGCCATGGGCGGTTCCACCAACACCATCCTGCACCTGCTGGCGGCCGCGCAGGAAGCCGAAGTGGACTTCGACCTGCACGCCATCGATGCGCTGTCGCGGCGGGTGCCGCAGCTGTGCAAGGTGGCGCCGAACACGCCCAAGTACCACATGGAAGACGTGCACCGCGCCGGTGGCGTGTTCGCGATCCTGGGGTCGCTGGCGCGCGGCGGGCTGCTGCATACCGAGGTGCCCACCGTGCACAGCCGCACCCTGGCCGACGCGATTGCGCGCTGGGACGTAGCAGTGACCGACGATGCCGGCGTGCACGAATTCTTCAGTGCCGGCCCGGCCGGCATTCCCACCCAGGTGGCGTTCAGCCAGGCCACGCGCTGGCCGTCACTGGACCTGGATCGCGCCGATGGCTGCATCCGCGATGTGGCGCACGCGTACTCGGCCGAAGGTGGGCTGGCGGTGCTGCGCGGCAACCTGGCCGAGGATGGCTGCGTGGTGAAGACCGCCGGCGTGGATGAGTCCATCCACGTGTTCGAGGGCAATGCGAAGGTGTTCGAAAGCCAGGACGCGGCCGTACAGGGCATCCTGGCCGATGAAGTGGGCGCGGGCGATGTGGTGGTGATCCGCTATGAGGGCCCACGCGGTGGACCGGGCATGCAGGAAATGCTGTACCCGACCAGTTACCTGAAATCGAAGGGACTGGGCAAACAGTGTGCGCTGCTGACCGATGGGCGGTTCTCGGGCGGTACGTCCGGGCTGTCGATCGGGCATGCGTCGCCGGAAGCGGCGGCGGGCGGCACGATTGGATTGGTGCGCGATGGCGACCGGATCCGGATCGATATTCCGGCGCGGCGGATTGATGTGCTGGTGGATGCCGCGACGTTGGCGGCGCGCCGTGCGGAGCAGGATGCGTTGGGGTGGAAGCCCCGTGAGGCGCGTCCGCGCAAGGTGACCGGCGCGCTCAAGGCCTATGCGTTGTTGGCGACCAGTGCGGACAAGGGCGCGGTGCGGGATCTGAGCAAGGTGTAGCGTTGCGACCGCCCCGCCAACCGCTGATCGATGCGTTGCGCGGGTTCGCGCTGCTGGGCGTGTTCCTGGTCAACCTGCGGTTCTATTCGCTGGATGCCTTGCTGGATGAGGCCGCGCAGCAGGCGCTGCCGAGTGCTGCGCTGGATCATGCGCTGCGCACCGGGATGGGCTGGCTGGTGGATATGAAGGCGGTGACGATCTTCTCGCTGCTGTTCGGCATGGGCTTTGCGATGCAGATGGAAATGCGCCCTGGGGTGGTTCCGCACCTGCGCCGGATGGGCGCGTTGGCACTGATCGGGCTGCTGCACGCCACGGTGCTGTGGTGGGGCGACATCCTGCTGACCTATGCGCTGGTGGGCCTTCTGCTTCCGTTGTTCCGGCATCTGGGCAACCGCGGGCTGGTGCTTGCCGGGCTGGTGTTCGCGCTGTTCCTGCCGCCGCTGCTGTCGCCGTGGATGCGCGAGTGGGTGATGACGCTGGCGTCGCGTGCGCAGATGTATGGAAATGCGTTCGAAGCCCTGTCCCGTGGCACGCTCTGGCAGGCGTGGTGGCAGAACCTGGTGCTGGGAGGGTGGGTGCGGCTGACCAACTGGGCGCTGCTGCTGTTCGTGCTGGGCCGCTTCCTGCTGGGCTACTGGGCAGGGCGCCGGGGGCTGTTACAGCGCCCCGAACAGCACCTGCCGCTGCTGTGGGGCCTGTGCGTGGGTGGCACAGTGGTTGGATTGATGTTTCTGTGCATCGAGGCCGCTGCGCCGACGATGAAGGCCGAATGGCCACTGCTGCGCGAGGGGGTGCCGGGCTATCTCCTGCGGGTGAGCTACCGGGCGGCGCCGCTGGCGCTGGGCATCGCCATCGCCTGCGGGTTCGCGCTGCTGTACCTGCGGCCGTGGGCCGAGCGCGGGTTGCGTGTGCTGGTGCCGGCCGGGCGCATGACGCTGAGCAACTACCTGCTGCAGAGCCTGGTGTGCGTGCCGCTGTTTGCCGGGTTCGGGGCTGGCATCGGTCCCTCGCAGGGCCTGTGGCCGGTGCTGCTGGTGGCGGCCATCGTGTTTCCGCTGCAGCTGTGGCTGAGTGCGTGGTGGCTGCAGCGGTACTACTTCGGCCCGGCGGAGTGGCTGTGGCGCAGCCTGGGGGATGGTAAGCGGCTGCCGATGCGTCGCGCGTAGATTCACCGCGCTGGACACGCATGGCGTGTCCCTACGCACCGTTGACCACGTAGCGACACGCCATGCGTGTCCCACGGGATGCCCGTCAGCCGATGACCCGCTTGAACGGCGGCAACGCGTCGATGATGCGCTTGCCGTAGCGGCGGCTGATCAGGCGCGAGTCGAGGATGATCACGCGGCCGGTGTCGGTGGAGGTGCGGATCAGGCGGCCGGCGAACTGGGTCAGCGTGCGCAGGGCGTGCGGGATGGCGATCAGGTTGAAGGCGTTCAACCCGCGGCTTTCAAACCATTCGCTCAGGGTGGAGGTCTGCGGATCGGTCGGCACCGCGAACGGTACCTGGGTGATCACCACCGTGGTGCAGGCTTCGCCAGGCAGGTCCAGGCCTTCGCCGAACGAATTCAGCCCGAACAGCACCGAGCCCTCGCCCGCCGAGGTGCGCCGCAGGTGCTCGTCGATCATCTTCTGCTTCGCCGTTTCGCCCTGCACCAGCACCTGCTTGCGCTGCGCGGCCGGCATCAGCTCGGCCACTTTTTCCATCTTCCAGCGCGAGGTGAACAGCACGATGCTGCCCTTGCTCCAGTCCAGTTCCTTGACCAGGTACTTGGCGACTTCCTTCGGGTGCCGCTCGCGGTCGTCCGGGGTGACCGGGAAATTGGGCACGATCAGCTCGGCCTGGTTGGGCAGGTCGAACGGCGAGGCCAGCGAGACCATCTCGGCTTCGTTGGGAATGCCGTTATCAATCGCCAGCGCCTGGAAATCGCCGCCGCCGGTGAGCGTGGCCGAGGTCATCACCACCGAATCCACTTCGTCCCACAGCAGCTTGCGCAGCACGTTGGCGGCCGACACGGGCGAGCCGTGCAGGATCAGGTCGCCATCGCGCGACAGCGTCACCCAGCGCGCGAACGGCGGCTGGCCGTCCTTGTCTTCGCGGCGCCAGGCGGTCCACAGGTTGTGCTGCTGTTCGATCATTTCCAGCGCCATGCCCAGCGTGCGCTGCAGGCGCTCGCGCGCGGCGTCTTCGGGCTTGCCCTTGGCCACCTGGGATTGTGCGGCGTGGGCCCAGTTGAACAGCGCGCGGGTATCGTCGGCCAGCGCTTCGATGTCGGCCATCCAGATGTCCGGCAGGCGCCCGTTTGGCGCGCGCCACATCGGCTCCTGCGCGGTCGGGTCCGGTTGCCAGCTGCGGTCGATCACATCGCGGAACGCGCGCAGCTGCTTGCTGACCCGCGCCGCCACGTCGATGGCTTCGTTGGGCAGCAGGTTGCCCAGCTTGTCCTTGTCCACCGCGCGGTAGGCGGCGGCAATCAGGATCTGCAGGCGGCCGGTGCGCTTGGCCATTTCATCCAGGGCCAGGCTGGCCGCGCCCTGGTCAATGGCGACGTTGCCGATGTGGTGGCCTTCGTCGAGCACCAGCAGCATGTCCGAGGGCGGTGCGATCAGCGGCTGGCCGTTGTCGCTTTCGCCAATGGAGAGCGCCGACAGCAGCAACGCGTGGTTGGTCACCACGATCTGCGCATCGCGCACGGTGTTGCGTGCGCGCAGCACCGCGCACTGCGCCGAGTAGGCGCACTTGCGGCCCGCGCAGCCCGACGCCGGGGTGGTGATGCGCGAACGCAGCGAGGGACTGATGGTATCCGGCGCGTTGTCCAAGTCGCCGTTCCAGCGGCCTTCGACGAAATCCCTGCTCAGCTTCTGCGCCAGGTCCATTTCGATCGGCGCCAGCGGGCGGTCGAACAGTGGCTGTTCGTCCTCGAACATGCCTTCCTGCGCGCCATCGCCATGCGCTTCGGCGGCGTTGCGCGTGCACAGGTAGCGGGTGCGGCCCTTGGCCAGCGCCACGGTGGCCTCCAGACCGGTGGCCTTGAGGAAGTTCGGGATGTCGCGCTCGACCAGCTGCGACTGCAGCGCCACGGTGCCGGTGCTGATCACCAGCTTCTTCTTGGTGGCCAGCGCGATCGGCACGCCGGCGGTGAGGTAGCCCAGGCTCTTGCCCACGCCGGTGGGCGCTTCGACCACGCCTACCCCGCCGCTCTGCGACAGCGCACGCGAGACCACGCCGATCATCTGGCTCTGCGAACGCCGCGTGCTGAAGCCGGGGGTATTGGCCTGCAGCTTGGCGTAGGCATCGCGGATGACGGTCTTGAGCTCGTCGTTCAGCGCACGCGGGGCTTCAACTTTTTCGGTCACGCCGGGGAGGTCCTGCCTGGATCAGGCGGGTATTTTCTCATGCCCGGGGCCTGCGGCCGGCGCGGAGTTTTCCGCGCCGGTTCAGTTCCGTGACCGGGGTCGCCCGCTCAGGCCGCCGGGGCGGTGCGGTTGCGCAGCGCGCGGGTCATCGCCCACACCAGCAGCACCGTGCCCAGCGCATCCACCAGGCCGATGAGGAAGTGGCCCCCGCGCAGCAGCCACGACAGCATCTGCACGTTGCCGTACTCGCCACGCTGGACCAGCCAGGTCGGCACGACGTTGAGGGCCAGCCCGGCCAGGCTGGCCAGCAGCAACAGCGCCAGCGACCACAGCGCCACGCTGCGGATGGTGCCGCGCGGGGCATCCACCACCCACACCAGCGATACCGCCAGCGCGATCAGCACCGGCAGGCGCAGCGCGGCCATGCCCAGCAGGCTGAGCAGCAGGTCCATGTTCACTCTTCACCCGCCAGCGCGTTCTTCGCGCGCAGCTCGGCATAGACCGGGTCGGTTTCCGGGCGCACTTCGTGCCACTGCTGGAAGCTGGTGGCAGCCTGCTCGACCAGCATGCCCAGGCCATCCACCATGTTGCGGCACTGTGCGGCGCGGGCCCAGGCCAGGAAGGCGAAGGAGGCTTCCCCGTAATTCAGGTCCACGGCGGTGGTCATGCTGTTGACCAGCGACAGCGGCAGCTTGAACTCTTCATCGCGATCACGGCCCGCAGAGGTGGCGTTGACGATCAGCTCGAAGTCGCCAAGTTCGTCCATGCGGTCCCAGTACTGGGTCAGCACGCGGCCGGGCTCGCCGATCGCATCGCTCAGCTCGTCGGCACGCTCGGGGGTGCGGTTGACCACCACCAGTTCGCGGATGCCGGCATCCAGCAGGGCCGGGGCCACGCTGCGTGCCGAGCCACCGGCGCCGAGCAGCAGCACGCGGCGGCCGCGCAGGTCGAGGCTGTGGCGGTCGGTGAGGTCACGCACCAGGCCCACGCCATCGGTGGTGTCGCCGTGCCAGTAGTCGCCCTTGCGCAGCAGCGTGTTGACCGAACCGGCCAGCTTGGCGCGTGAGGTGAACGTCCTGCACAACCCGAAGGCGATTTCCTTCAGCGGTGCGGTGACGTTGGCGCCCACGCCACCGTCGGCGGCGAACGCCTCCAGCGCGGCCGGGAAATCGGCCGGTGCCGCTTCAATGGCGCGGTAATCCAGCGCGATGCCCTCCTGGCGGGCGAACGCGGCATGGATGTGCGGCGACTGCGAGTGGGCGATGGGCTGGCCGAATACGGCGTAACGGGCGGTCATGGGTGTCTTAAACTCCGGGCCTGGATTGAAACGCAAACCCCAATGGAAGCGACTATGCGCACTCCCTTGTCTCTGCTCGCGCTGAGCCTGAGTTTACTCTCCGCACCGGGCGCGATGGCGCTTTCCGAGTTCGGCATCGAAGGCATGGGGGTGGTGTCGACCAAGGCCAACGAGGCCCAGGCGACCATCGCGCCGGATGGCAAGCGCATCGTCTGGGCCAGCGACCGGCCCGGCGGGGCCGGCGGCTGGGACCTGTGGCAGGCCACGCTGCGCGACGGCCGCTGGCAGGACCCGGCGCCGCTGGCATTCAACACTGCCGGGGATGACGTGGACCCATTCTTCAG
>DGIP01000174.1:5531-5942 GCA_002386405.1 Stenotrophomonas maltophilia | reverse complement strand
TGAACCCGGTGGACGACGACTGGCTCACGGTGGGCCGCGCGGCGTTTGCGCCCTTCGGCGAGCTGCCCGGCCCGCGTACCGCGCTGCTGGTGGGCGGGCCTACCGCGCACGCGCCGTGGCACGAGCCGGACATGGTGAAGGTGTTCCAGCAACTGGCCGACCAGCTGCGCGCGGAGGGCGGCAGCCTGCTGGCCACCACTTCGCGGCGCACGCCGCCGGCGCTGGTGGGTGCGCTGCGTAGCGCATTCGCCGATGTTCCCGGGGTGATCTGGGGCGATGGCGGCGATGGGGTGAACCCGTATGCGGGGCTGCTGGGCTGGGCCGACCGCATCGTGGTGTCGCCCGATTCGGTGAACCTGCTTTCTGAGGCGTGCGGTACGCGATTGCCGGTGGCGGTGGCGCTGGAACAGC
>DGIP01000174.1:483-5346 GCA_002386405.1 Stenotrophomonas maltophilia | reverse complement strand
TGGCGGTGGCGCTGGAACAGCAGGCGCAGGGACGGATGGTGCAGTTCCAGCAGGCGCTGCGCGCGCGTGGGCGGTTGCAGGAGCGTTGGTTGGATTGGGGTTACCCCGGGCCGATCGAGCCACTGCGCGAGACCGGGCGGATTGCCGCGCAGGTGCGCGAGGCTTTGGGTATCCCGGCTTAACGGCGGTGGGCGCGTGGCTACCGATGCGGCGGTGATGCCGTTAGATTCGGGGTTCACCAGGGAAGGAGCGTGCGTATGCGCAGTGCGTTAGTGGCGTTGATGGTTGTGTTGATGGCGGGGTGTTCGAGCATGCCTGCCGGGCAGGATGCGGTGTCGTGGAGCTGCCATAAGGAGCTCACTGCGTATCGGAACCAGCCGCCGCGCACGGATGAGCAGAAGAAGGAGCGGTGGCCGCCGGAGGATCAGCCTGCGCCGGTTAGTGAATCCTGCGAGCGTGAGTTGAGCCGGTGATGCGGCGCTGATCTGGGCGATGACACCCATGGGCCCCGATGACACCCATGGGGTGTCACTACGTGGCTGGTACCTGACCCGCTATGATGCGCGCGCGGCCCCGTACCGCTGGAGACTGAAACGCAATGGATCTGCCCTGCCCCGGATTGCCTGAGCACCCGCCGTTGAAGCGCATCGCGCTGCCGGCACTATTGTGTGCGGCGTTGTTGCTGGCCGCCCCTGGGGCGCTCGCGCAATCGCAACAGCCCGAATGCATGGAGCGCCACCCTACCCCGGCTGCGCTGGCGTCGATGTTTGATGTGGCCCAGCGCGCCGATGAAACACTGGAAGCGCTGGACGACGTCGATGTGGTGATCATCGCGCGCGGCGGCCAGGACCTGAGCAGGTACGGCCTGCGCCACAGCCACCTCGCCTTCGCCGTGCGCGAAAGTGATGGCAGCTGGCGCGCGGTGCATCTGTTGAACCACTGCAAGTCGCCGGAGTCTTCGCTGTTCCATGAAGGGCTGAGCAATTTCATCGGCGAAACCGGCACGCATACTGATCTGCGCGTGGGCGTTCCCACGCCTGCGGTGCGCGCGGCGTTGAAGACCATGCTCACCGCGCCGGGCATCCAGGCCAAGGCGCTGCACGAGCCGCGCTACAGCGTGGTGGCCTACCCCTTCAGCGTTGAATACCAGAACTCCAACCAGTGGGTGCTGGAAGTGCTGGCGGCGGCAATGGCGCAATCGCGCGACGGCACGCTGCTGGTGCGCCGTGCGCAGGTGCAGGCATGGCTGAAGGAACAACACTACCAGCCCAGTTCGCTGCACATCGGCGTGGGCAAACGCCTGGGCGCGCGGTTCTTCTCGGCCAATGCGGCCACCACCGACCACCCGGCCAGTGAGCGCATTTCCGGTGACTACTCGGTGGTGACGGTGGAATCGGTGTTCGATTTCCTGCAGCAGCGCAAGGCGCTGGCGCAGGAGCTGAGCGTGGCGCACGTGCCGGTGGCCGGGATGGCGGCGCCGAAGCCGTAAGCATTTTTCCCTTTGCAGAAGGAGTTGGCATGAAGCGTTATTCGATCCTGGCGGTGGCCCTGAGCGTGGCCATTGCAGCACCGCAGGCCGGTGCGCAGAACTTCACCCCGAGCCAGCAGTCGGTGAGCTACGCGGCGATCAGCGCGTATGTGAGCATCGCGGTGATCACCGCGCCGATCTGGCTGACGGCGGCGGGCTTCAAGGGCTCGGCCAAGGGTTCGGAACGGCGCAGTGCGGCCAAGGACAAGGGCGCTGGCGCCACCGGGGCGAAGGCCGGCCCGTTGCCGCCGCTCACCGTGGAGAAGGTGGAGCGCCAGGCCGATGGCGCCTACCAGGTGGCGCTGAAGAACCCCGATGCCCCCGCCGACCTGGCCGTGGTGCAGTGGCCCGCGCGCGACGACAACCCCGCGCAGGCGCTGAAGGCGGGCGATGTGCTGGCCTTCACGCCCACCGAGGCCGGCGCCGGCTGGATGGTGGCCGATGCCCAGGGCACGCAGCTGGCGTTCCTGCCCACCACCGATGCGGCGGCCGGCAACCTGAGCGAACGCTGGTGACTGAACCGGCCCGGGGTGGCTGTGGCCGCCCCGAGCCGGGATAATCCGCCGCTTCCCTGTCTGCCTTCTGGTTCGCCATGACCGCGCGCCCTGCCATTGTGTTTGCTCCGTTGACCCTGCGCTCGCTGCTGCTGGCGGTGCTGGCCATGGGCGCGGTGGTGCTGGGTTCGAACGTGCTGGTGCAGTACCCGATCAACGATTGGCTGACCTGGGGCGCTTTCAGCTACCCGGTGGCGTTCCTGGTGAGCAACCTGATCAACCGCCGGTTTGGCCCGGCGGCGGCGCGGCGGGTGGCGTGGGCGGGGTTTGCGCTGGCGGTGCTGTTGTCGATCTGGATCGCGACGCCGCGCATTGCGGTGGCGTCGTGTCTGGCGTTCATTGCCGCGCAGCTGCTGGATATCACCGTGTTCGACCGGCTGCGCCGGGGGCATTGGTGGCGCGCGCCGATGGTGGCGACCACGTGCAGTGCGACGTTGGATACGACGATTTTCTGGAGCATCGCGTTTGCCGGCTCGAGTTTGCCGTGGGTGAGCTGGGCCGCGGGCGACCTGGCGGTGAAGCTGGCGATCGGTGTGTTCCTGCTGGCGCCGTTCCGTGCGTTGCTGTGGAAGATGGCGCCGCGTACGGCGTGAGGTAGAGCCACGCCCTGCGTGGCTGGGATCCAACGCCTACGCGAAAGGCATCCACGCAGGGCGTGGATCTACCGCAGTTCGTCGTTACCCCGGTGACGGACCGTACGGCGATTCGTCATTGCGGTGGTGACGCGCCGAACGGCAGCTCCGCTGCTTCACAGGCGGCGGTGATCACGCGTTGTGCTTCTTCCAACGCGGGGGTCAGGACCGCCAAGCGCGGCCTTCTGTCCAGCGTGCAGGCCAACCCTACGTCGAGCAGCGCGGCGTGCGCTTCGTGCAGCGCGTCGCGCGTGCCGCCGGGCAGCCATGCGATGCCGGCCAGCTGGTCGATCAGGCTGGGGGTGTCGCGCGGCTCCAGCACCTGCGGGTGCGTGCCGGCGCTGTCCAACACGCCGGTCTGCAGCAGGAACTCCAGATCCACGATGCCACCGGCGCCCTGCTTGAGATCCCAGCGCGCGGCATCGCTGCGGTCCAGTTCGGTGCGCATGCGGCCGCGCATCTTCACCACATCGGCGTACTGCACCTCGCGCTCGCGCGGGCGCGCCAACGTGGTGGCACGGATACGTTCGAAATCGGCCAGCAGGCTGGCATCACCGGCAATGCCCCGCGCGCGTACCAGGGCCTGGTGTTCCCAGGTCCACGCACGCTCGCGCTGGTATTCGGTATAGCTGGCCAGCGAGGACACCAGCGAGCCCTTGCCGCCATCCGGGCGCAGGCGCACGTCGATGTCGTACAGGCGGCCGGCGGCGGTGACCGCGCCCAGCAATGCCATCACCTTCTGCGCCAGCCGCGCATACCAGCGGCCCGGGTCGAGCGGGCGGGCGCCGTTGCTGCTGTCCTGGTCGGCAGGGTGGTCGTGCAGGAACACCAGGTCCAGGTCCGAGCCGAAGCCCAGCTCCAGCCCGCCCAGGCTTCCGTACCCGATGATGGCGAAACGCCCGCCCGGCACTTCACCGTGCGCGCGGCGCATGTCCGCATCGGCCATGGCCAGCGCGGTGACCACCACCGCCTGCGCGAGCTGGGCAAGCTGGCGGGTGCTGTCCACGGCGCGCTGGCGGCCATCCAACGTGGCCAGGGCCATGCGGAAGCTCAGCGCAAGCCGGGTTTCATTGAGCAGGCGCAGCGCGGCTTCGGGGTCGTCCACGGCCAGCGCGGCATCGCACTCGGCCTGCATGGCGGCGGCATCGGGCATGGGGCCGGACACGCGCACGTCCAGCAGTTCGTCCAGCAGCAGCGGGTAGGCGGCGATGCGTTCGGCCAGCAGCGCGCTGCGGGCGAGCACGTCCACCAGCCTGGCCAGAGCGCTGGGCTGTTCGTCGAGCAGTGCGAGGTAGCTGGTACGGCGCAGGATGGCCTGCAGCAGGCCGAGCACGCGCTTGAGTGCGGCGTCGGGCTGCGGCGAGCGGGTGGCGGCGTGCAGCAGTGCCGGCAGCACGCGGTCGAGGCGTGCGCGGGCGTTGTCGCTGAGCGACTTCACGCCGAGTGATTGGGCGAAGTCGCGCAGCGACTGGTCGGCGCCGTTGGGATCGTGGAAGCCGGCGTTGGCCAGTACTTCGGCATCGCCGCTGTCGGGCAGGCCGCGCCAGTAATTGGCCAGCGCATCGGGGGCCGCCTGGCCGGCGCGCGGGGCGAGCAGTGCGGCAAATTCGGTGCTGACCCGGTCGCGCTGTACATCGAGTGCGGCCAGCAGCGCGTCCCAGTCGGCGTAGCCGAGGCCACAGGCGATGCGCAGGCGGTCGGTGGGGTCGGTGGGCAGCGCGTGGGTCTGGGCATCGCGCAGCATCTGCAGGCGGTTTTCCAGGCGGCGCAGGAAGCCATAGGCGTGCAGCAGGTCTGCGCCATCTTCCGGTGCCATCTGGCCGCAGGCGACCAGCGCGGGCAGCGCATGCAGCAGGCGGCGCTCGCGCAGGCTGGCTTCGCGGCCACCGCGGATGAGCTGCAGGGCCTGGGACAGGAATTCGATTTCGCGGATGCCGCCGGGGCCGCGCTTGATGTC
Organism: Stenotrophomonas maltophilia; assembly: GCA_002386405.1. GTDB lineage: Bacteria > Pseudomonadota > Gammaproteobacteria > Xanthomonadales > Xanthomonadaceae > Stenotrophomonas > Stenotrophomonas maltophilia_AD. The sequence goes on along the minus strand of DGIP01000174.1, from coordinate 675 downwards.
GTCGAACATGTCGCGGCGCGAGACTTCGGCGGTGATGGCCGCCTTCATTTCGCGCAGGCCATCGAGCGCGGTGAAATCGAGGTAGCGGCGGTACACGAACGGGCGCAGGGTCTGCAGCCACGCTTCACCGGCGGCGATGTCGCCGGCCACGGCGCGCGCCTTGAGCCAGGCGTAGCGTTCCCAGTCGCGGCC
>DGIP01000174.1:0-159 GCA_002386405.1 Stenotrophomonas maltophilia | reverse complement strand
GTAGCGTTCCCAGTCGCGGCCTTCGCGCTGGAAGTACTGGTCCATGCCGGCGAACGACAGCGCCACGCGGCCGGCGCTGCCGAACGGGCGCAGGCGCAGGTCAACGCGGTGGCTGAAGCCGTCCACGGTGGTTTCGTCGAGCAGGCGCGCCAGGCGCTG
>DGIP01000175.1 GCA_002386405.1 Stenotrophomonas maltophilia | reverse complement strand
CGCCGCCGGCGCCGGACACCGGAGCGCTGTACCGCTGGCAGCACCAGGGCGGCGACCTCGCCATCCGCGTGGCACTGCCCGACGGGACGGCACCCCATGACGCCTGGTGGGCGGCGGCGCGTACCGGTCTTCAGGACGCCCTGGCGCTGGCCCGGCAGCGTGAACAGATCCGGTCGCTGGAAAATTCAAAGCGGCTGCAGCAGGCGCTTTACGAGATCGCCGACCTGGCCGGTGCCGACCTGGAAATGGCCGAGATGCTGCGGCACTTCCATCGCGTGCTCAATTCGCTGATGTACGCGCAGAACTGCTACATCGTCGAGTACGACGACGTGCGCCGGCGGATCCGCTTCCTGTACTTCGCCGACCAGCGCGACAGCTTCGTGGCCGATCCGGACCGCAGCTACGAAGAACACGAAATGCCGCGCAGCCTGACCTTCGCCCTGCTGCGCCATGGGCAGCCGCTGAGCGGGCCGTCCAACGAACTGCTGGCGGCGATGAGCGACGAATATGACCCCAGCCGCGGGCCGGAAAGCCTGGACTGGCTGGGCGTGCCGATGCTGCGCGAGGGCCGGGTCTGCGGTGCGATCGTGGTGCAGAGCTACGAACACCGGGTGCGCTACAACGAAGCCGACCGCACGCTGCTGGGCTATGTGGCCCAGCACATCCTCACCGCGATGGACCGCCGCCAGGCGCAGGTGCAGCTGGAGCGCCAGGTGGAGCGGCGCACGCTGGAACTGCAGCGGGCCAACCACAGCCTGCAGGACGAGGTGATCGAACGCCGCCGCGCCGAGAAGCTGCAGCTGGCCCTGTTCAACATCGCCGAGATGGCGATGAGTGCCGAAAGCCTGGCCCAGTTCTACGTGCAGGTGCACGGGGTGGTGGGCACGCTGCTGGATGCGCGCAATTTCTACATCGCCCTGGTCGATGAATCCGGCGAAGGCCTGGAATTCGTCTACTCGGTGGACGAGTACAACCCGGCGCGTGCGCCACGACCGTTCAGCAAGGGCCTTACCGAATACATCGTGCGCAACCGCCAGCCGCTGCTGGCCTCGCGCGAACACATCGACGCACTGCGTGCCTCGGGCAGCGTGAACGAGTTCGGCGCGCGCTCGCACTGCTGGCTGGGCGTGCCGCTGCTGAGCGATGACGACGTGGTCGGCGTGATCGTGGTGCAGAGCTATTCGCCGGAGATCAGTTTCACCGCGCACGACCAGCGCCTGCTCACCTTCGTGGCCCAGAACATCGGCAACGGGCTGGCCCGCCAGCGCGACCAGGAGCGCCTGCGCAACGCGCATGCCGAGCTGGAAAAGCGGGTGGAGGAGCGCACCCGAGAGCTGGCCGAAGTCAACGGCAAGCTGCTGGGCCAGATCGGCGAGCGCCTGCGCGCCGAGCAACGGCTCACCCACCAGGCGCTGCATGACGCGCTGACCGGGTTGCCCAACCGCGCGCACCTGCTGGACCGGCTGGAAGATGCCATCGCGCGTGCGCGTTCGCGCGACGGGCTGCGCTTTGCCGTGCTGTTCCTGGACCTGGACCGCTTCAAGCTGGTCAACGACAGCATCGGCCATGCCGCCGGCGACCAGATGCTGGTGGAAGTAGCCAAGCGCATCGTCTCGATGGTGGGCGGCGATGACGTGGTGGCGCGGCTGGGTGGCGATGAATTCGCGATCCTGCTCGAATGCGAGCAGGGGCTGGCCTCGGCGCGCGAGTTCTCGCAGCGCATGCTGGTGGCGCTGGAAGAATCGATGTGGGTGCAGGGCCGCGAGCTGTTCCCGTCCGGCAGCCTGGGCATCGCGATGTGGAGCCCGCGCTACCGCAATGGCGAGGAGATGGTGCGCGACGCCGACGCGGCGATGTACCGGGCCAAGGCGCAAGGCAAGGACCGCTGCGCGGTGTTCGACGAAGCCATGCGCGAAGAGGCGCTGCGCAGCCTGGACCTGGAAGCGGACCTGCGCCGGGCGATCAACAACCGTGATTTCCTGCCGTATTACCAGCCGATCGTGCGCCTGACCGACGGCCAGGTGGTGGGCTACGAGGCGCTGCTGCGCTGGCGCCACGAACGCCGCGGCCTGCTGCTGCCCAGCGCGTTCCTGGACCTGGGCGAGGAAAGCGGGCTGATCGAGCAGGTCGACTGGCTGCTCTACGAAGAAGTGATCGGCCAGCTCGCCCGCGGGGGCGAAGGCTACCTGTCGGTGAACGTGTCGCCGCGGCATTTCCGTTCGGCCGATTTCAGTTCACGCCTGTTCGGCCTGATCGAAGCCGCCGGTGCCGATCCGCACCGGTTGCGGCTGGAAATCACGGAAGTGGCGCTGCTCGACGATGGCCCGCGCACGCTGCGGATCCTGCAGACGCTGCGCGAACGCGGCGTGCTGGTGCAGCTGGATGATTTCGGGACCGGCTTCTCGGCACTGTCCTACCTGCACCGCTTCCCGATTTCCACGCTCAAGATCGACCAGAGCTTCATCGCCGGCCTGCATGGCCAGGACCTGCAGAGCACCTACGCGCTGGTGCAGGGCGTGCTGTCGCTGGCGCGCACGCTGGGCATTGAAACGGTGGGCGAGGGCATCGAGAACATGGCCCAGCGGCAGACCCTGCTGCAGCTGGGCTGTGATTACGGCCAGGGCTACCTGCTTGGTCGCCCCGCGCCGATGGATACGTTCGTTACGGGCTGATCAGCGCGGTGCGGCGCTTCTCGTCGATCCACTTCGAGGCCTGCGCCGGCTCATAGGCGCGCATCCAGTCCAGCATCGCGTCGATGTCCGAGCCGTACCAGAGGTCCGCGCGCTGGTCCGGGTGCAGGAAGCGCTCTTCGACCATGCGGTCGATCATGCCGATCAGGGGCGCGTAGAAGCCGTCCACGTCGAGGAAGGCGCACGGCTTGTTGCCGATGCCGAGCTGGCGCCAGGTGAGCATCTCGAAGATTTCTTCCATGGTGCCGAAACCGCCGGGCAGGGCCACGAACGCGTCGGACAGCTCGAACATGCGCGACTTGCGCTCATGCATGGAACCGACGATTTCCAGTTCGGTCAGGCCGCGGTGGGCCACTTCCCAGTCCGCCAGCTGCTGCGGGATCACGCCGGTCACTTCGCCGCCGCCGGCCAGCACCGCATTGGCCACGGTGCCCATCAGGCCGACGTTGCCGCCGCCGTAGACCAGGCGCAGGCCGTCGCGGGCGATGCGGTCGCCCAGTGCAATGGCACGTTCGGTGTAGATGGGCTTGCTGCCGGCGTTGGAGCCGCAGTAGACGCAGATGGACTTCATGGGAGGTTTCCGCTGGAAACCTCCCATTCTCGCACGGTCGTCAGGCGGCCTGCGATTGTTCCCGGCGTGGGCCTTCCTTCAGGGCGCGGCCGACCAGGCTGACCAGCAGGTCCAGTTCGTCACTGTCCATGCCGAAGTGCGGGGTGAAGCGCAGCGAATTTTCGCCGCCATGGATCACGTTGATGCCATGGTTGCGCAGCCACTCCTCGGTGGAATGGGTGCCGTAGCACTTGAACTGCGGGGCCAGCTCGCAGGAGAACAGCAGGCCGGTGCCCTGCACCTTGGTGATCAGCCCGCCCAGCTCGGCCTTGAGCTGCTCCAGCTTGCGCACGGCTTCTTCGCCGCGCTGGCGGATGTTGTCGCGCACCTGCGGGGTCAGCAGCGACAGCGTGGCGCAGGCCACGTCCAGCGCGCGCGGGTTGCTGGTCATGGTGTTGCCGTAGATGCCCTTGCGGTACAGCTGCGCGGCATGCTCGGTCACGGCCAGCACCGACAGCGGGAACTGCGCCGCGTTCAGGGCCTTGGAATAGGTCTCCATGTCCGGTACGTCCAGGCCTTCGAAGCCGGGGTAATCCACGATCGACAGCACGCCGTGCGCGCGCAGGCCGGCCTGGATCGAGTCCAGCAGCAGCAGGCTGCCGTGCTGGCGGGTCAGTTCACGGGCCAGCGCATAGAACGACGGCGGCACCGCACGGCCGGGGTCGCCTTCGCCCATCACCGGTTCCAGGAAGATCGCCTCGATGAACCAGTGGTTCTGCTCGGCCTCGGCGAAGACCCGCTTCAGGGCCTCCTCGTCATACGGCGCGATGGCAATCACGGTGTCCTCGCCGCGGTAGCTGGCCAGGTGCTGCATGTAGGTCTTGCGGCTGGAATCGGAGTACAGGCCGGGGCGGTCGGTACGGCCGTGGAAGCTGCCCTTGACCACCACCCGCTTGATCTTCGCGCCGGCGTGGCGGGCACCCGGGTCGGTCTGCAGCTTGGCGTTGACGTCGGCGATGCGGGCGGCCAGGCCGACCGCTTCGGAGCCGGAATTCAGGCACATGAACCGTGCATACGGGCAGCCGCCACGGCGGTGCCCGATCTCGGCGCGCAGCGCCTTGATGAAGCGCTGCTGCGACAGGCTGGGCGTCATCACGTTGGCCATCACCTGCGGGGCCGCCATCGCCTCCAGCACCGCTTCCGGGGTATGCCCGAAGCCGAGCATGCCGTAGCCGCCGGCGTCGTACAGCACGGCGCCCTTCAGGGTCACCACCCAGGCGCCGCGGGCGGCGAGGGCGACGTACGGGGTCACGGCATCATCGGCGTAGAAATTGACGAAGCCGTCCTGCATCGCATCGATCTGGGCGCGCTCATCAAGGGCCAGCACGTCGGACAAGTCGGCGCGGACGCGCTCGAATTCGGCGGCGGCGGCTTCAACGGCCGCCACCAGCTGCGGGTGGCCGGCAGCCAGGCGTTCAAGGGTGGCGTCATCCAGGCCGGCGGTAAGGCGGGTGCCGGGTTGGGCGCGAAGGGGGGCGAGGCGTTCGATGAAGCTCATTGCAGATCTCCTGAAACGATTGGCGGCATGGCGCAAATGCAAAACGCGCGACCGGGGGCGCGCGCCTGGGGCAATGCGGCTCATGCATCAGACTTCCGGTTCGATGCTATCACGCGGTTTTTCGCGCGATAACCCCGCAAAAAACTGTTGCAAAGCAGCATTTTGCGCGACGTTCAGCGCTTCTCGCGTTGCCACCGGGGGCCAGTCGTACAATGCCCGACATTGTCTACACGTTGCCGTGCGCTCCCTTGAAGAAGTCCGACTTCCATTACGACCTTCCCGCTGAACTGATCGCCCAGGCCCCGCTCGCCGAGCGCTCGGCCAGCCGCCTGATGGTGGTGCCGCAGTCCCCGGCGGCGTTCGAACACCGCCAGGTGCGCGACCTGCCGGCGCTGCTGCAGGCAGGCGACCTGCTGGTATTCAACGATACCCGGGTGATCCCGGCCCGCCTGTTCGGCCAGAAGGCCAGCGGCGGCCGCGTGGAAATCCTGATCGAACGCCTGCTCGGTGCGCAGCAGGCCCGGGCCCAGGTGGGCGCCAGCAAATCGCCGAAGCCGGGCAGCCGGATCGCGCTCGACGCCGGCGGCGAGGCCGAGGTGCTGGGCCGCGATGGCGAGTTTTACGTGCTGGAGTTCCATGTGCCCGAGCCGCTGGAACAGTGGCTGCTGCACGCCGGGCGGCTGCCGCTGCCGCCGTACATCCAGCGCGAGCCGGGGCTGGACGACCGCGAGCGCTACCAGACCGTGTTCGCCCGCGAAGTGGGCGCGGTGGCTGCGCCGACCGCCGGCCTGCACTTCGACGAAGGGCTGCTGGCGGCGCTGGCCGCGCAGGGCGTGGGCTTCGGCCACGTCACCCTGCATGTGGGCGCGGGGACCTTCCAGCCGGTCCGTGCCGACGACCTGAAGGACCACGTGATGCACCGCGAGTGGCTCAACGTGGGCCCGGAACTGGTCCAGCAGGTGCGCCGCACCCGCGCCGCGGGCGGCCGCGTGATCGGCGTGGGCACCACCGTGGTGCGCGCGCTGGAGAGCGCGATGCGCGACGGCGAGCTGCTGCCGTATGCCGGCGAGACCCAGATCTTCATCACCCCGGGCTACCGGATCCGCAGCGTGGACGCGATGGTCACCAACTTCCACCTGCCTGAAAGCACCCTGCTGATGATGATTTCCGCCTTCGCCGGGCAGGCGCGGGTGTTCGAGGCCTACCGCGCCGCGATCGAGGAAAAGTACCGGTTCTTCAGCTATGGCGACGCCATGTTGTTGTTCCCGCAGGGGGATTGAGCGCGTCGGCGGCGGTTTTCGGCGATAATCGGCAATTATTTGCCCGAATGCCCGCTCCATGTCCCGACTCCAGTTCCAGCTCCAGACCACCGACGGGCGCGCCCGCCGTGGCCGCCTGACCTTCCCGCGCGGGACGGTGGAAACCCCGGCCTTCATGCCGGTGGGTACCTATGGGTCGGTCAAGGGCATCCTGCCGGAGCAGATCCGCGCCCTGGGCGCCGAGATCATCCTGGGCAACACCTTCCACCTTTATCTGCGCCCGGGCCTGGACGTGATCGCCGACCATGGCGGCCTGCACGGCTTCGCGCGCTGGAACGGGCCGATCCTGACCGATTCCGGTGGTTTCCAGGTGTTTTCACTGGCCCACCGCCGCAAGATCACAGAGCAGGGCGTCACCTTCGCCTCGCCGACCGACGGTGCCCGGGTGTTCCTCGGCCCGGAAGAGAGCATGAAGATCCAGAAGGTGCTCGATTCGGACATCGTGATGATCTTCGACGAGTGCACTCCGTACCCGGCCACCGAGCCGGTGGCACGCACCTCGATGGAGCTGAGCCTGCGCTGGGCCCAGCGCAGCCGCAACGCGCACGACGCACTGGGCAATGACGCGGCGCTGTTCGGCATCGTCCAGGGCGGGGTCCACCACGACCTGCGCAGCCGCTCGGCCGAAGGCCTGCAGCAGATCGGCTTCGACGGCTACGCCATCGGCGGCCTGGCCGTGGGCGAGCCCGAGCACGAGCGCAACGCGATGCTCGACCACATGCACCCGATCCTGCCGGCCGACCGCCCGCGTTACCTGATGGGCGTGGGCCGGCCGGAAGACCTGGTCGAAGGCGTCGCCCGCGGCGTGGACATGTTCGATTGCGTGATGCCCACCCGTAATGCGCGCAACGGCCACTATTTCACCTCGTTCGGCACGGTGCGCATCCGTAACGCCCGTTATGAACGCGACATGGACACCATCGAGCCGGGCTGCGGCTGCCACGCCTGCACCAGCGGCTACACCCGCTCGTACCTGCGCCACCTGGACCGCTGCAATGAAATGCTGGCGCCGATGCTGGGCACCATCCACAACCTGTATTACTACGAGAAGCTGATGGCCGACATGCGCGCGGCCATCGCGTCGGGAACCTTCGAGGCCTTCCGCGAGTCCTTCTATGCGGCCCGGGGCATGGCCACGCCGCCGCTGTAGGCGGCCCGCCCACCCCCGATCCGGCGCGCGGACCCTGCCAAACGGCCCAAGGACGAAGTCCCGGGGCCGTGGCATACTTCGCGGCTGACCCCTGTTTCGCGGCGACACCCGACCCCATAAGGGTAGGGCGCCTCCCAACCCAAGGACACACCATGAACCTGATCGCCTTCCTGATTCCCGCCGCCCACGCCCAAGCCGCTGGTGGCCAGCCGCAGGGCATGGGCCTGACCACGCTGCTGTTCCCGATCATCCTGATCGCGATCATGTACTTCCTGATGATCCGCCCGCAGATGAAGCGCCAGAAGGAACACAAGGCGATGCTGGAGAAGATCAAGATCGGCGACGAAGTGCTGACCAACGGCGGCATCGCCGGCACCGTCAAGGCCATCGGCGACAACTTCGTCACCATCGAAGTGTCCGACAACGTGAACATCCGTGTGCAGAAGGGCGCCGTGGGCAACGTGCTGCCGACCGGCACCCTGAAGTCGGCCAACTAAGCCACTCCCTTTCCGAAGCACAACCGCGGCGCCGGGACTGGCGCCGCGCAGGAACCTGGCAATGCTTGAATTTCCACGCTGGAAGTACGTCGTCATCCTGATCGTACTGGCGCTCAGCGCGCTGTACGCGCTGCCCAACATCTACCAGAAGGACCCCGCCGTCCAGATCACCGCCAACCGTGGCGGCCAGGTCGATGACGCCCTTCGCACGCGCGTGCTGGCCGACCTGAAGCAGGCCGGGATCAACACCATCGGCGCGGAGAAGGAAGGCGAGAGCCTGATCGTGCGCCTGCCGGACCTGCAGACGCAGGCCGCGGCCAGCGCCAAGCTGCGCGACAGCGTGGGCGAGAACTACACGGTGGCCCTGAACCTGGCCTCGACCGTGCCGGACTGGCTGCAGCGCCTGGGCGGTCGCCCGATGGTGCTGGGCCTGGACCTGCAGGGTGGCGTGCACTTCGTGCTGCAGGTGGACCAGAAAGCGGCCATCGACAAGCGCATGGATGCCTACGCCGAAGACGTGCGCGGCACGCTGCGCGAAGCGCGCGTTCCGTTCCAGTCGGTGGAGCGTCGTCCGGACAATTCGATCGTCGCCACGCTGAGCCCGTCGGCTGATGATGCCGCCGCCGAGCGCGCACGCCTGGCACTGGTCAAGGCACAGCCCACCCTGGGCTATGACGTCTCGGGCAAGCGCCTCACCGTGACCGTGCCGGACGCCGAGCTGAGCCAGATCACCAACGGTGCGATCGAGCAGAACATCAACACGCTGCGCAACCGCGTCAACCAGCTGGGCGTGGCCGAGCCGATCATCCAGCGCCAGGGTGCCGACCGCGTGGTCGTGCAGCTGCCGGGCGTGCAGGACACCGCCGAAGCCAAGCGCATGATCGGCGCGACTGCGACGCTGGAATACCGCGCGGTGGTGCAGGGCAACGCACAGGATGCGATCGACACCGGCCGCATTCCGCCGGAAGCCAAGGTCTACCAGCAGCGCGACGGCCGTGGCCCGATCCTGCTGAACAAGCGCGTGATCGTCACCGGTGACCAGATGGTGGCCGCGCAGGCCGTGACCGACCAGACCACCGGTACCCCGTCGGTCAGCGTGACGCTCAACAGCGTCGGCGGCCAGCGCATGTTCGATTTCACCAGCGCCAATGTCGGCAAGCCGATGGCGGTGGTGTACACCGAGCGCGTGCCAACCGTGACCATGGTCGATGGCAAGGAAGTGCGCAGCTTCCGGGTCAACGAGGAAGTGATCTCGGTGGCCAACATCAACGGCGTGTTCGGCAAGAACTTCCAGACCACCGGCCTGGAGAAGAAGGAATCCGAAGACCTGGCCAAGCTGCTGAAGTCCGGCTCGCTGGCCGCGCCGATGGACTTCGTGGAAGAGCGCGTGGTCGGCCCGAGCCTGGGTGCGGAGAACGTGGAGCGCGGCATTACCGCAGTGGTCTACGCCTTCATGTTCACCCTGGTCTTCTTCACCATCTACTACCGCATGTTCGGCCTGATCACCTCGGTGGCGATGCTGTTCAACCTGCTGATCGTGGTGGCGGTGATGTCGCTGTTCGGTGCCACCATGACCCTGCCGGGCTTTGCCGGCCTGGCGTTGTCGGTGGGCCTGTCGGTCGACGCCAACGTGCTGATCAACGAGCGCATCCGCGAGGAACTGCGTGCGGGCATGCCGGGCAAGACCGCAATCGTGACCGGTTATGAACGCGCCAGCGGCACCATCCTCGACGCCAACCTGACTGGCCTGATCGTCGGTGTGGCGCTGTTCGCCTTCGGCACCGGTCCGCTGAAGGGCTTCGCCCTGACGATGATCATCGGTATCTTCGCCTCGATGTTCACCGCGATCACCGTATCGCGCGCACTTGCGACGCTGATCTACGGCCGCCGCAAGAAGCTCCAGAACGTGGCCATCTGACGGGACGACACGCACAATGAAACTGTTTCCGCTGCATATCCTCCCGAACGACACCAAGATCGACTTCATGCGTTGGCGCCATGTCGCCATGGCGGTCACGATCGCGTTGTTCCTGGCCTCGGTTGCCATCATCGGCATCAAGGGCTTCACCTTCGCACTCGACTTCACCGGCGGCACCCTGATCGAAGCGCGCTTCGATCGCCAGATGGACGTCGAGGAGGTCCGCTCGCGCCTGGAAGCCAATGGCTTCGAGGGCACCCAGGTGCAGAGCTTCGGTGGCAACACCGACGTGCTGATCCGCCTGGCCCCGCACGGCGAACATGCACCGGGTACCGGTGCGGCCAGCGCTGAAGACAAGGCCACCGGCGACGCGGTCCTCAAGGCGATCACCACCAGCGAGAATCCGGCCACGATCCTGCGCAACGAGTTCGTGGGCCCGCAGATCGGCAAGGACCTGGCGTTGAACGGTCTGTACGCGACGATCTTCATGCTGGCCGGCTTCCTGATCTACATCGGCTTCCGCTTCGAATGGAAGTTCGCGGTCACCGCCAGCATCGTGGCGTTGTTCGATCTGCTGGTGACGCTGGCCTACATGTCGCTGATGGGCCGCGAGTTCGACCTGAACCTGCTGGCCGGCCTGTTGTCGGTGATGGGCTTTGCAATCAACGACATCATCGTGGTGTTCGACCGTGTCCGCGAAAACTTCCGCAGCCTGCGTGCCGACCCGCTGGAAGTGCTGAACCGCTCGATCAACCAGACGCTGTCACGTACAGTGATCACCGCGGTGATGTTCTTCCTGTCGGCACTCGCCCTGTACATGTACGGCGGCGCCTCGCTGGAAGGCCTGGCCGAAACCCACATGGTGGGTGCGGTGATCGTGGTGCTGTCCTCGATCCTGGTGGCCGTGCCGATGCTGACCATCGGCTTCCTGCGCGTGAGCAAGCAGGACCTGCTGCCCAAGGCCAAGGACGTCGAAGCCCTGGAACGCCGGCCGTAACGGTTGCCGGCCCAGCCCGGCAACTCCGGTGGCACCTGAAGAAACCGCGCGCTGCGCGGTTTTTTCATGTTTACCGTACCGGGGCGTCGGTTGTGCTGTCTGGCCGTGCGCACTACGATTCCCGGGTTGCGTGCGGCCGTTCCCGAGGCCCACCATTCCCATCGAGGTCATCATGGTCATCAAACCGCGTGTGCGCGGCTTCATCTGCGTCACCACCCATCCGGTCGGCTGCGACGCAGCCGTCAAGCAGCAGATCGATTACATCCAGGCCCAGCCGAAGGTGCCGAACGGTCCCAAGCGGGTGCTGGTGCTGGGTGCGTCCACCGGTTACGGGCTGGCGGCGCGCATCACCGCCGCGTTCGGCAGCGGTGCGGCCACGCTGGGCGTGTTCTTCGAGCGCCCGGGGACCGAAACCAAGCCGGGCACGGCAGGCTGGTACAACTCGGCCGCGTTCCAGAAGTACGCCGAGCAGGCGGGCCTGTACGCGCGCAGCGTGAACGGCGATGCATTCTCGGACGAGGTCAAGGCCAAGGTCATCGAGCTGATCAAGCAGGACCTGGGCCAGGTCGACCAGGTGGTGTACAGCCTGGCGGCGCCGCGCCGCAAGCACCCGAAGACCGGTGAAGTGATCAGCTCCACGCTCAAGCCGATCGGCGCGCCGATCACGCTGCGCGGGCTGGATACGGACAAGGAAGTGATCACCGAAACCACGATCGAGCCGGCCACGCCGGAAGAGATCGCGGGCACGGTGGCGGTGATGGGCGGCGAAGACTGGCAGATGTGGATCGACGCGCTGCTGGAAGCCGGTGTGCTGGCCGACGGCGCCACCACCACGGCCTTCACCTATGTGGGCGAAGAGATCACGCAGGCGATCTATTGGAACGGTTCGATTGGTGCGGCCAAGAAGGACCTGGACGAGAAGGTCGTGGGCATCCGTGCCAAGCTGGCGCCGATCAACGGTGACGCGCGCGTGTCGGTGCTCAAGGCGGTGGTGACCCAGGCCAGTTCGGCCATCCCGACCATGCCGCTGTACCTGTCGCTGCTGTTCAAGGTGATGAAGGAGCGCGGCACGCACGAGGGCTGCATCGAGCAGCTCGACACGTTGTACGACATCATCTACGGCGGCAAGGACAGTGGCGCTGCGGTCGAACGCCTGCGCCACCAGCTGCTGGCCGATGGCCGCACGGTGGAGCTGGTCGACGAAGCCGGCCGCCTGCGTGCGGATTACAAGGAAATGGCGCCGGACGTGCAGTCCGAAGTGGTTGCGCTGTGGCCGCAGGTCACCAACGAGAACCTGTACGAGATCAGCGACCTGGCCGGCTACAAGGCCGACTTCCTGCGCCTGTTCGGGTTCGGCGTAGACGGCGTGGATTACGAAGCGGATGTCGCTACCGATGTGGCCATTCCGAACCTGGTTGATCTGACCTGAGTTCGGTCTGCTGAAAGGCTGAAAAGCGAAATGCCGCCCGGTCTGGGCGGCATTTTCGTTTGTGGGTTCCGCGTAGAGCAGCGTCTCGATCCCTGCGAGTGGGTCGGCTGGCGGGCAGCCCTCTACGGGACACGCCGTAAACCCATCCATGGGGGCTTGGCAAAAACATCCATGTTTTTGACAGTCCCTAC
>DGIP01000176.1:652-9094 GCA_002386405.1 Stenotrophomonas maltophilia | reverse complement strand
AACGGTCGTGACCTACCGGGGTAGGTGACGACCAACGGTCGTGACGCCCCGGGGTAGGTGACGACCGTTGGTCGTCACAGAGGATCAGGGGGCGTCGGTATCGGCGATGACGTTGATCACGGTGTCGCCGAACTGGACCTGCTGGCCGCCACGGATCTTGCAGGCCTTGCGCAGCTCCACCTCGCCATTGACCAGCACCTGGCCATCGCTGATCACGGTCTTGGCTTCGCCGCCGCTGGTGACCAGGTCGGCCAGCTTGAGCAGCTGCTTGAGTTCCACGTACTCGCTGTCCAGTTCAAATTCGAGGGTCTGCATGGGGTGGGGTATCCTGTGAAGGGGCGCGGACGCGGGGCCGGGCCGAAAGCGGGCGCGTATTGTGCGCCAGCACGCGGCGTTTACAGCCTCCATGCTGAAATCTGTACACGTGGTTCAGGATCCATGCGGTATCATCGCGCCCTGAGCGAGTGAATTCTCCTCCGACCGAGCAGCGCCAGGGCACGCGATAAGAAAGGGCGCCCAAAGCGCGGACCATCCCCTTTTTTATGCCACTGCCACGTAAAACGGTAGTGGCTTCGGAGTTCCCCATGTCCCAAGAATCCCCCACGCCGCTGCTGTTCGCAGACCTCGGCCTGTCCGACGCTGTGATGAAGGCCGTTGCCGCCGTCGGCTATGAAACCCCGTCGCCGATCCAGGCCGCCACCATCCCGGCGATGCTGGAAGGCCGCGACGTGCTGGGCCAGGCCCAGACCGGCACCGGCAAGACCGCCGCCTTCGCGCTGCCGGTCCTGTCCAACCTCGACTTCAACCAGACCAAGCCGCAGGTGCTGGTGCTGGCGCCGACCCGTGAACTGGCCATCCAGGTCGCCGAGGCGTTCCAGACCTACTCCTCGGGCATCCCCGGCTTCCGCGTGCTGCCGGTCTACGGCGGCCAGCCGTACGGCCAGCAGCTGCAGGCCCTGCGCCGTGGCGTGCACGTCATCGTCGGCACCCCGGGCCGCGTGATCGATCACCTCGATCGCGGCACCCTGGACCTGTCCGAGCTGAAGACCCTGGTGCTGGACGAAGCCGATGAAATGCTGCGCATGGGCTTCATCGACGACGTCGAAGCGGTCCTGAAGAAGCTGCCGGAAACCCGCCAGGTGGCGCTGTTCTCGGCCACCATGCCGTCGCAGATCCGCCGCATCGCGCAGACCTACCTGAAGAACCCGGCCGAAGTCACCATCGTCAGCAAGACCACCACGTCGGCCAACATCCGCCAGCGTTACTGGTGGGTGAGCGGCATGCACAAGCTGGACGCGCTGACCCGCATCCTGGAAGTGGAACCGTTCGACGCGATGATCATCTTCTCGCGCACCAAGGCGGCCACCGAAGAACTGGCCGAAAAGCTGCAGGCCCGTGGCCTGGCCGCTGCCGCCATCAACGGCGACATGCAGCAGGCGCAGCGTGAGCGCACCATCGGCATGCTGAAGGAAGGCAAGCTGGACATCCTGGTGGCTACCGACGTGGCCGCACGCGGCCTGGACGTGGAGCGCATCAGCCACGTGCTGAACTACGACATCCCGTACGACACCGAAAGCTACGTGCACCGCATCGGCCGCACCGGCCGTGCTGGCCGCACCGGCGATGCGATCCTGTTCGCCACCCCGCGCGAAAAGGGCATGCTGCGTGCGATCGAGCGCGCCACCCGCCAGCCGATCGAAGAGATGCAGCTGCCGAGCGTGGACGCGGTCAACGACACCCGCATCAACAAGTTCATGAGTCGCATCAGCGATGCGCTCGATGCCGGCGGCACCGACTTCTACCGCGACCTGCTGCAGAAGCTGGAAGGCGAGAAGAACGTGCCGGCGATCGACATCGCCGCCGCGCTGGCCAAGCTGCTGCAGGGCGATTCGCCGTTCCTGCTGACCCCGCCGGTGCGCGGTGCCCGTGAAGAACGTGCGCCGCACCAGCGCAATGATCGCAACGACCGTGGCGAGCGCCCGGCGCGTTTCGAACCGCGCTTCGAGCGTGGCCCGCGCCGTGAAGACGACCGTGGCCCGCGTCCGCCGCGTCCGGAAGGTGATTTCGGCGGTAACGACGGTGGTTTCGAGCGTGCCCCGCGGCGTGAGATCGCCCCGCGTGGCGAGCCGGAACCCGGCATGGAAACCTTCCGCATTGAAGTGGGCCATGTGCACGGCGTGAAGCCGGGCAACATCGTCGGCGCGATCGCCAACGAAGCCGGGCTGGAAAGCCGCTTCATCGGCCGCATCGACATCCGTGACGACTTCTCGATCCTGGATCTTCCGGCGGAAATGCCGGCCGACCTGCTCAGCCACCTGAAGAAGGTGTGGGTGTCGGGCCAGCAGCTCCAGATGCGCAAGGTCGAGCCGGGTGAAGACACCGCCGGCTCGGGCGCGGCGCGCCCGGCGTTCAAGCCGAAGTTCGGCCGCGGCGGCAAGCCGGGTGGTCCGGGTGGTCACCGTGGCCCGGGTGGCCCGGGCGGCAACGACCGTCCGCCGCGTCGTGACGGCTTCAAGCCGCGCGGCCCGCGCAACGGCTGATCGCTTCACATCGCAGCATCCCAACAACGCCAGCCTTCGGGCTGGCGTTGTTGTTTCAGGAACCTGAGCGGGTGTGATGGCAAACTTCGCGCCATTTCAACAGCGCAGGACCTAGCCTGCAGTGGCAGGGGACTATGCCAAGCACCCATGGGCACCGGAGGGATCTGTGATGCTGGGAGGCAGCAGGGATGTGGGTAGCACCGCCGTACCGCATGTAACGCGGGGTTTGACGCTGCGGTTCGTATTGCTTACCGGCATGGCGGTCGGGCTGGTGGCGCTGTCGGCGCTGATCCAGGAACTGCAGGGCGCGTCCACCGCCTGGATCGTCGGGCAGAGCCATTGGTCGCGCAGCCAGCAGCACGCTTCCTTCGCACTCGAGAGATACCTCACATCAGGCAATCCGGCCGCACTGGCCGAAGCGCGCGCGGCGCTGCAGGTGCCGTTGGGTGATCTCGACGCACGCCGCGCGCTGGAACAGGACGATGTGGATGTCGCGCGGGCACGGCGCGGCTTCCTGCAGGGCGGCAACCAGCCGGGCGACATCAACCGGCTGATCCTGTCGTTCCGCTACCTGGGCCATCTCGGCTACTTCCGCGATGCGGTGCACCTGTGGCAGCAGACCGACCACGGCCTGGCCCAGCTGCAGGCGATGATGGACACCGCCGAGGCGATGCATGCCGACGGCCGCGTGGAGCCGCCCATGCGCGAAGCGTTGCTGGTGCAGCTGCAGGCGCTGGACCGCAGCCTGCAGGCACAGGCCCGCGCATTCTCGCTGGCGCTGCTCAACACTGCCTCCATCGTGCGCATGGCCACGCTGATCGTCGGTGGCCTGTCGGTACTGCTCATCACATTGGTGGCGGTGCTGCTGTCGCGGCGCGTGCGCAATGACCTGATCGATACCGAAAGCCGGTTCCGCGCCGCCTTCTACCAGGCCACGGTGGGCATGCTCAAGCTGGACCATGCCGGGGGCATCGTCGAGGTCAACCAGGCCATGGCCGATATCCTCGGTTATCGCCGCGACGCGCTGCTGGGCATGGAACTGCCGGAACTGCTGGTCGATGGCGAGCTGGTGCTGGACGAGGCCGGCGACATTGATTGGCCGCGCCAGCTGCGCCCGGGCGAACTGCGCTTCCGGCATGCCGACGGCGGCCTGCTGTGGGGACGCTGGAGCGGCACCCTGGTGCGCAGCCCGGGCCGCGATGTCTCGGTGTTCGCCATCATCGAAGACGTGTCGCAGAACCACGCGCTGGCGCGCGAAGTGGAGCACCACGCCAGCCACGATCCGTTGACCGGGTTGATCAACCGCCGCGAGATCGAGCGCCTGCTGGAGCTGGCGCTGCTGGATGTGCGTGCCCACGGGGGTACCCACAGCCTGTGTTACCTGGACCTGGACTACTTCAAGCTGGTCAACGATGGGCTTGGCCACGCCGCCGGTGACCAACTGCTGCGCGGTTTCGCCGACTACCTGGAGGGCGCCGTGCGCGAGGGCGACTGGGTCGGCCGCATGGGCGGCGACGAGTTCGCGATGTTCCTGTCCGATGCCCGCCAGGAAGAAGCCAAGCAGGTGCTGCAGCGGATCGCACGCAACCTGGGGCAGGCCGGCTTCCAGCGCGACGACGGATTGCCACGGGTCAGCTGCAGCATCGGGGTGGTCGAAATCACCGCGGACGTGGCCGACGTGAACTGGTTGATGAGCGCGGCCGACAGCGCGTGCTATGCGGCCAAGCAGGCCGGGCGCAACCGCGTCCATTGCTTCAACGAAAACCGGATGGCGCTGGAAGAGCGCCTGCTGGAGGCAGACCGGCTGGCCCATGTGTCCAGCGCGATCGCCGAAAACCGCATGCTGCTGTACGCCCAGCGCATCGAACAGGTCGGCGATCCCGGCTTCCTGCATTACGAGGTACTGGTGCGCATGCGCGGTACCGATGGCCAGCTGCAGGGCCCGGGCGATTTCATGCCGGCGGTGGAGCGCTATGGCATGGGCATGGCGCTGGACCGGCACGTGCTGGGGCTGCTGTTCCGCCACCTGCAGCTGTGCCCGGCGCACGTGCAGCGGTTGGGGCTGTGCAACGTGAACGTATCGGCCCAGTCGATCGCCGAGCCGAGCTTCCTGGCGTTCGTCTGCGACCTGCTCGAGCGCAACCGGGGTCTGGCGCGCAAGCTGTGTTTCGAGATCACCGAGACCGCGGCGATCAGCAACCTGGACCAGGCGCGCAGCTTCGTGGAAGGGGTCAAGGCGCGCGGGTGCCGGGTGGCGCTGGATGATTTCGGCGCCGGGTTGTCCTCGTTCGGCTACCTGCGCCAGCTGCCGGCGGACATGCTCAAGATCGATGGGGTGTTCGTGCGCGACATGGATATCGACCCGGTCAGCCGTGCCACGGTGCGCGCCATCACCGAAATCGGCCGCGAGCTGCACATGAGCGTGACGGCCGAGTGGGTGGAGTCCGAAGAGATCGCCGCGCAGCTGCGGGCCCTGGGCGTGGACGGCCTGCAGGGCTATGCCATCGAACGGCCGATGCCGCTGGAAAGGCTCACCCAGCCCTCGTTGTGGCGGGAGGCCCCGGTGCCGTCCAGCCGCCTTTCCTGAACTGTCACGTGCACCGGCGCGCCTTCTTGCGATAATCGCCACGGGGACGCTACGCGGTGTGCGTGGCGGTGCAGGGCGACAGGGTGATGGTGTGAGGCGCAGCGACAGCAGGATGCAGGGGATGAGCAGGGCCGTTGGCTGGCTGACCGGCCTGATGTGCCTGCTGCTGTCGGCCACGGCGTTGGCCGGCACGGCCCAGGTCGGGCGTGATGTGCTGCTGCTCGGGGCCGCCACCGACCAGCAGGCGCCACAACGCGCCTGCACCCCGGAAATGCTCGCCCACCACCAGGACATCCTTTCGATTCCGGCCCCTGCCGACGGCTGGTCCGGTGCGCCACAGGCGGTGGATGTGTTCGGGGTGCTGACCGGCGAGGTGCGCATCAGCCACGGCGACCGCCAGATCTGCGGCAACATGCACGATGCCCGCACCCGTGATTCGCGCTTCCGCGCGGGGGTCGGCATGGTGGTGGTGCCCAAGGCCGGCGAGCGCGAACCGATCGTGGTGTCCTGGGCCACGCCACTGAAATCGCGCTGGATTCCCACGGTACGGCTGGGCGCGCCCAGCCCGGTGCAGCAGAACGATACCGCCCGCCTGCTGGTGCGCGCGGCCTGCATCGCGGTGGCGATCGCGCTGGCGCTGTCTGCGCTGATGGGGTTCGTGACCGCCCGCGACCGCACCTTCCTCTACTACGTGGCGATCTGCGCGGTGTTCGTGCTGTGGCAGGCGGTGCTGGGTGGGTTGAGCGGCTACCCGGAGCCCTGGCTGCCGGTGCACGACCGCGCCTCGTGGTGGCTGGTGGCGCTGAGCGCGTTCGCGCTGGCGCTGCTGCTGCCGATCCTGTGGCGGCTCAATGGCGGCGCCCGGCTGTGGCCGGGTTCGGGCACCGGCCAGCGCGCGGTGCTGTGGGGGCTGGTGCTGGCCGGGTTGTGCGTGCCGTGGATGGGCACGGCCGGGCTGGCCTGGATGGCGGCCGCGCTGGAGGCGGTGTACGTGCTGGGCTGCGTGGTCTGCCTGGGGGTGGGCCTGTGGGCGCTGGTGCAGCGCGATGGCTATGCGGCGGCGGGGCTGTTCGCGCTGGCACCGTGGTGGATCCTGATCATCGCCGATGCGCTGCACGCGCACTGGCTGACCGCGTACCGGATCGAGGCGCTGCAGCTGTCGGCGACCTGGTTCCTGATGATGGCCGCCTACGCGCTCAACCTGCGCCTGGGCAAGCTTCGCCAGCAGCGCGACGAGATGCGCCAGCTGGCCGATACCGATGCGCTGACCGGGCTGCCCAACCGGCGCCACGGGCTGCACCTGCTGGCCCGCCACCTGGAACGGGCGGGCGCGGAGCAGCAGCCGCTGGCGATCGGCTTCCTGGACATCGATCTGTTCAAGGACATCAACGACCGCTTCGGCCATGAAGTGGGCGACCAGGTGCTGGTGGCGGTGGCGCGCGGCCTGCGCGGGGCGGTGCGGGTGCAGGACGACGTGATCCGCATGGGCGGCGAGGAGTTCCTAGTGCTGCTGCCCGGCGCCAGCCACGGGGCGGCGCTGGCCCGGCTGGAAAGCGTGCGCCGGCAGATTCCGGCGGTGACCGCGCCGTTGGGCATTTCGGGGCTGGCGGTGACGGTCAGCATCGGGCTGGCGGTGCTGCGCCCGGGCCGTGATGACCTGGCCGGGCTGCTGCGGCGCGCGGACCATGCGATGTACCGGGCCAAGCGTGCCGGCCGCGACCAGGTCTGCGACGGTGAACAGCCGCTGCCGGCGGATGATCCGCTGGTCGCCTGATGCCGCGCCGGACGGGGTTTTGCCGGATAATGGCGCGATGACAACCCGACTCAACAAGTTCATTGCCGAAACCGGCTTCTGTTCCCGGCGTGAAGCCGACCGCATCATCGGCGAGCGCCGCGTTACCGTGAACGGCCACCCGGCCGGTACCGGTGCGGTGGTCGGCGAGGGCGACGTGGTGCTGGTCGACGGCCAGCCGCTGCGCGCGCGCGAGGCGAAGAAGGCCGGCGGCCGCCGCCATGTGTACATCGCGCTGAACAAGCCGGTGGGCATCACCTGCACCACGGAGAGCGCGGTGAAGGGCAACATCGTCGACTTCGTCGGCCATGAGCAGCGCATCTTCCCGGTCGGCCGGCTGGACAAGGATTCGGAAGGCCTGATCCTGATGACCAGCAACGGCAACATCGTCAACCAGATCCTGCGCGCGGAAAACAACCACCAGAAGGAGTACCTGGTGGCGGTGAACAAGCCGGTCACGGACGAGTTCCTGCGCGGCATGGCGCGCGGGGTGCGCATCCACAATGAAACGACGCTGCCGTGCCGGGCGTCGCGCATCGCCAAGTTCGGCTTCCGGATCGTGCTGCAGCAGGGCCTGAACCGGCAGATCCGGTTGATGGCGGCGGCGTTCGATTACCGGGTGACGCAGCTGCGCCGGGTGCGGATCGACAACGTCAAGATCGGGGCGCTCAAGCCGGGCCAGTGGCGCAACCTGACCGATGCGGAATTGAAGGGGCTGCTGCCGCAGCAGCAGGACTGGTAAGCCTGCACTTGCGGGTAACCAACGGCTAAGTAAGCTGGGCGCAGTTCCCGGATTCGACCTTTGCATGATCAAGCCCGAGAAGCCCGTCAACGAGGCCATCCGCCTGGCGGCGTTGTACCGATACCGCATCCTGGATTCGGAGAAGGAAAAATCCTTCGATGACTTGGTCACCATAGCCAAGGCGGTGTGTGGCGCGTCGATGGCGGCGGTGACGCTGATCGATGCGGAACGGCAGTGGTTCAAGTCCATCGAGGGGGTGGACGCGCGGGAGCTGCCGCGCTCGGAGTCGATGTGCGGGCACGCGATCCTGCAGCCGTCGGAGGTGATGGTGGTGGAAGACGCGCGCACGGACGTGCGCTTCCATGACAACCCGAACGTGACCGGGGATCCGAAGGTTCGTTTCTATGCGGGGGCGCCTCTGGTGAGTACGGAGGGCCTGCCGCTGGGTACGCTGTGCGTGTTCGATCCGCGGCCGCAACGGTTGGATGCGCAGCAGACGGAGGCCTTGGCGGCGCTGTCGCGGCAGGTGATGCTGGTGATGGAGCTGCGCCGTTTCGCGCTGGACATCCAGACGCACATGGTGGAGCGCGACGATTACGAGCGGTTGCTGAGCGAGTACCACGATGTGCTGCTGGCGCAGAATGCGGACCTGGCGGAGCAGAGCCGGACGGATGTGCTGACGGGGCTGCCGAACCGGCGGGCGATGGCGGTGGCACTGGATGCGTCGGTGCTGGATGCGGACGGGCAGCCACGGCAGACGGCGGTGGCGCTGGTGGATATC
>DGIP01000176.1:0-423 GCA_002386405.1 Stenotrophomonas maltophilia | reverse complement strand
GCGGTGGCGCTGGTGGATATCGATCATTTCAAGCAGATCAACGATTTCAACGGGCACGCGACGGGCGACCGGGTGCTGGCGGAGTTGGGGGTGCTGCTGCGGGCGCAGTTCTCGGGCCGTGGGCTGGCGGCGCGCTACGGCGGGGAAGAGTTCGTGGTGCTGATGCCGGATACGGACCTGCGGACAGCGGAGCTGCAGTGCGATTTCCTGCGGATGGCCGTTTCCGACCTGCCGCTGGGGTTTCCGGTGACGGTCAGTATCGGGGTCGCGGCGCATCGTTCAGGTGACACGGTGGAGCAGACGCTGGAGCGGGCGGATGCTGCACTTTATCGCGCCAAAGGAAACGGGCGGAACCGGGTTGAGTTGGCGCCCTGAGTTTTAGAGCCTTGGTCTGCGGGCGCCCCTGGTTTGGCTGGCGGGTGT
>DGIP01000268.1 GCA_002386405.1 Stenotrophomonas maltophilia | reverse complement strand
CACGCCCTGCGTGGCTGCGGGATGTCAGACCCGCGCAGCAGCCCGCGAACGCCACAAACTGTCGCCAATGAACAGCAACAGCCCCGTCCAGATTGCGGCAAAGCCGATCGCCTTGGCGGTGTCGAACGGTTCGCGGAAGAAGAACACGCCCAGCAGCAGGCCCAGGCTGGGCGCGATGTACTGAAGGATGCCCACCAGCGAGAGCGGGATGCGCTTCACGCCATAGGCAAAGCCAATCAACGGCAGTGCGGTCACCGCGCCGCCCAGGATCAGCAGCAGGTCATTGCGCCAGCCCCAGCCGCTGAAGAACGCGCCACCGTGGCCGTTCTCGCTCCACAGCGCGAAACCGATCGCCGGCAGGAACAGGTACAGGCTTTCAATGCCCAATCCCGCCACCGGGTCCACCGAGATCATCTTGCGCAGCAGGCCGTACAGCCCGAACGAGCAGGCCAGCCCCAGCGCGATCCACGGCGGGGTGCCGGCGTCGAGGGTCAGCCACGCCACGCCCAGTGCGGCGCAGCCCACGGCCAGCCACTGCAGGCCGCGCAGGCGCTCCTTGAGCACCACCACGCCCAGCACCACGCTCACCAGCGGGTTGATGAAGTAGCCCAGGCTGGTTTCGATCACATGCCCGGCGTTGATCGCCCAGATGTACAAGCCCCAGTTGAAGGCGATGGCCATGCTGCTCAGGGCCAGGGTGGGCAGCGCGCGCGGCTGGGCGGCAATCTGCTTCCACCAGCCGGTGCCGTTGCTCAGCAGCAGCCAGGCCACCACCAGCACCGTGCTCCAGATGATGCGGTGGGCGATGATCTGCTGCGAGGGCACCGCCTTGAGCAGGTGCCAGTACACCGGCACCAGCCCCCACAGGGTGAAGGTGAAGGCGGTGATGGCCAGGCCACGGCGTTGTTCCTGCAGGGGCGTCCTTTCCAGCGTGCTCATTTGCGGCGGGTCCGCGCCAGGGTCAGCACCAGCACGCCGCCCAGGATCACGCCCATGGCCAGCAGGTCATGCGGGCCGAAATGCTCATGCCCGATCAGCGCGCCCAGCAACACGGCGATCACCGGGTTCACGTAGGCGTAGCTGGCGGCCAGCGCGGGGCGCACGTTCTGCAGCAGCCACACGTAGGCGGTGAAGGCCACGATGGAGCCGAACATGCACAGATAGGTCACCGCCAGCAGCCCATTCATGGTGGGCCAGGTGGTGGGGCGCTCGCCGGTGGCCAGGCCGAGGGCGACCAGCATCACGCCGCCGCACAGCATCTGGCCGGCCGCAGTCATGAACGGGCTGGGCAGGTCCAGGCTGCGTGCCCAGACCGAGCCGAAGGCCCAGCCGATGGGGGCGATCAGCAGCAGGATCAGGCCCTGCGGCGAGGCGGTGAGGCTGCTGCCGGCGTTGAGCCAGACCACGCCCAGGAAGCCGATGGCGATGCCCAGCCACTCGCCCCGGGTGGCGTGCTGGCCACGGACGGCCCCGAACAGGGCCATCCACAGCGGAACCGAGGCCACGGCGGTGGCGGCCAGGCCGGAGGAGACGGTGCGCTCGGCCAGCACCACCATGCCGTTGCCCAGCACCAGCATGGTCAGGCCCATGATGGCCAGGTTGCGCCATTGGCGGCCGGTGGGTGCGGCCATGCCGCGCCAGCGCAGCACCGCGTACATCAGGGTGCCGGCCACGATGAAACGGGCCCCGGACACGGTGGTGAGCGGCAGCGCGCCGCCCTCCAGGGCCAGCCGGATGCCCAGATAGGTGGACCCCCACACCACGTACACCAGCAGCAGGGCCAGGACGACCAGGCCGCTGCGGGGAGCGGCCTGCGGGGTTGCGGGGGAGACGGCCATACGCGACCAGCAGGCGGGGGAGTGGCGATTCTAGGCCTTTGCCGGCGGCCCGGCATGCCCGGTGGTGGCACGCTGTCGTGCTGGACCTAGTTACATGGTGCAATGCCCACCGATCATCACGTGGGGTAAGGTAAAAACCAGCATTGCCATTGCTCCACCGTGAGGACCGTTTCCCAGCATGAGCACTTCCACCATCCCAGCTGCGCCCGCCAATGACAAGGCCGCGCTGAAACGCTCGATCTCCAACACCCTGAAAGGCTCGGCGGGCAACCTCGTCGAGTGGTACGACGTCTACGTCTACTCGGTGTTCGCGGTCTACTTCGAATCCCAGTTCTTCTCGGCCGCCGACAAGAACTCCACCATGTACGTGTGGGCGATCTTCGCCGCCACCTTCCTGATGCGCCCGATCGGCGCCTGGTACTTCGGGCGCTTCGCCGACCGTTACGGCCGCCGGCTGGCGCTCACCGTGTCGGTGACGATGATGGCGGCCTGTTCATTCCTGATCGCACTGACCCCCACCGCTTCCACCATTGGTGGCTGGGCGGCGCTGATCCTGCTGTTCGCGCGCCTGCTGCAGGGCTTCGCCACCGGCGGCGAGTACGGCACCAGCGCCACCTACATGTCCGAGGCCGCCATTCCCGGCCGTCGCGGTTTCCTGTCCTCGTTCCACTACGTCACCCTGGTGGGTGGCCACGTGCTGGCGCAGCTGACCCTGTTCACCATGCTGATGTTCTGGGAAAAGCCCGAGATCTCCGCATGGGGCTGGCGCATTGCGTTCGGCATCGGCGGCCTGGCGGCCATCGTGGTGTTCTGGCTGCGTCGTTCGATGGATGAATCGCTGGGCGAAGACTCCATCGAAGCCGCGCGCGAAGGCCGTGCCAAGGCGTCCGGCTCGATGTACGAGCTGTTCGTGCACCAGTGGCGCCCGCTGCTGCTGTGCTTCCTGATCACCGCCGGTGGCACCGTGGCCTTCTACACCTATTCGGTGAACGGCCCGAAGATGATCCAGAGCGCGTTCGCGGGCACCGATGTGATGACCGGTACGCTGATCAACCTGGGCGTGCTGACCTTCCTGATGGTGCTGCAGCCGATCGGCGGCTGGCTGTCGGATATCGTTGGCCGCAAGAGCCTGCTGGTGTTCTTTGGCGTGGGCGGCGTGCTGTACAGCTGGTACCTGGTGACCGAACTGCCGAACCAGCATGACCCGCTGATCGCGTTCCTGACCCTGGCGCTGGGCTTTGTGATCCTCACCGGCTACACCTCGATCAACGCGGTGGTGAAGGCCGAGCTGTTCCCCACCCACGTGCGTGCACTGGGCGTGGGCTTCGGCTACGCGCTGGCCAATTCGCTGTTCGGCGGTACCGCCCCCCTGCTGTACCAGGGCGCGCTGAAGACCGACCGGGTGGGCGACTTCGCCATCTACGTCACGGCGATCATCGCGGTGTCGCTGGTGGTGTATGTGTTCTTCCTGAAGAACAAGGGCCCGAACTACCTGGATGGCACCCGGAAATAACGGGCGGCAATGGATCTCGGGGATCACGACCAACGGTCGTGATCTATCATCCATCGGACAGATCCACGCATGGGATGGGTCACGAACGTTGGTCGTGATCCGTTGGACAATCCACGCTTGCGGTAGGTCACGACCGTTGGTCGTGACCCTCCTGCACCGTTACCGGCGGGACGCTTCGCTTTGTTCGCGGGCCTTGCGGAATTCCGAGCCCTCTTCCCAATGCGGCCAGGTGCGGCTGTTGGCCAGTTCGGCGCCCAGGTCGTAGACCAGCAGGGTGTCGGCGGCATGGCCGGCCGGATCCCAGCTCGGGGTCCAGGCGTCGCAGGCCTGGTGGTAGCAGTCGGCGAAGTACTTTTCGCGCAGTGCCTTGCCAGCGGCAACGCCGCCTTCCAGCTTGTCCAGCCCCGGGCCGATGGTGATGGCCGGCACGCCCAGGCGGGCGAAGGCGAAGTGGTCGGCGCGGTAGAAGAAGCCGGCTTCCAGGTTCGGGTCCGGGCTGTAGCTGCGCCCACGCGCCTTGGCCACGCGCTCCAGGTCGCCTTCCAGCGAAACGCGGCCCTTGCCCCACGAGGCGATGTCGCGGGTGGCGCCATCCGGGCTGAACATCTCGATGTTGATCACCGCGGCGGTCTTGTCCAACGGGGCCAGCGGGTGCGCGGCGTAGTAGCTGGCGCCCAGCAGGCCCTTCTCCTCGGCAGTGAGCGCCACGAAGTACAGGGTGCGCTGCGGCTGCGGGCCGGCCGCGAACACGCGGCCCAGCTCCAGCACGGTGGCCACGCCGGTGGCGTTGTCGATGGCGCCACGGCGGATGCGGTCGCCCTTGGCGTCGGGCTGGCCGATGCCGAAGGCATCCCAATGCGCGGAGAAGATCACCGCTTCATCGCCGTGCTCGCCGCCGGGCAGCTTGGCCACCACGTTGCGGGTGACCACCTGCTCGCGCTTGAGCTTGAACTGTGCCGACAGCGTGGCATCGCCCAGCACCACCGGCTGGAACGCCGGAGTCATGGCCTTGCGCTTTTCGGCCTCGAAATCCAGGCCGGCATCGCGGAACAGCTGCTCGGCCAGCGCGCGCTGCATCCAGCCGCGCACCGGCACGTGCTGGGCCAGTGCCTGCTCCTGCGGGCGCTCGATATCGAACAGCGGCGAGGTGCCCGAGCTCTTCACCGTGGCCCAGCCGTACGCGGCCGGGGCGGTTTCATGCACGATCAGCACGCCCTTGGCGCCACGGCGCGCGGCCTCCTCGAACTTGTAGGTCCAGCGGCCGTAGTAGGTGACGGCCTTGCCGTCGAAGGCGCCCGGACGATCCGCTTCGAAATCGGCGTCATTGATCAGCACCACGGCGATCTTGCCGTGCAGGTCCACGTCCTTGTAATCGTTCCACTGGCGCTCGGGCGCATCGATGCCGTAGCCGATGAACACCAGCGGCGCATCCTTGATGTCCACCGCTGCCTGCGGGCGCAGGCTCTGCAGGGTCACGTCCTCGCCGTTCACCAGCGTGCGGGCCTTGCCGTTCTGGCGCAGCTTGGCGGTCACCGGGCCATCGACCTGGGCGCGCACCATCGGCACCGGCTGCACCCAGCTGCCATCCACGCCACCGGGCTGCAGGCCGGATTTGCGGAATTCCTCGATCAGGTACTGCACCGTGCGCTCTTCACCCGGCGACGCCGGGGCGCGGCCTTCGAACTCGTCCGAGGCCAGGATGCGCACATGCCGCGACAGCGCTTCGGGGTCGATGCCACCGCCCGGCAGGTCATTGGCCGCGTGGGCCAGGCCGCCCACGAACAGACAGGACGACAACAGCAGCATGCGCATCGGATTCACGGCAGGTACCAGAAAAAAACGGAATGCCAGAGTGTAACGTGACACTCCGGTTACCGGGCAGGCCCTGCGTGCGCGCTCAGCGGCGGTCGCGGTCCAGCCAGCAGGCCAGGCCCTGCGCATTGAGCTCGATATCCATCGCCAGCACCTGCGCCACTGCCGCATCGTCGAGCGGGCAGCCATGCGCCTGCGCGCGTTCCTGGTACAGCACGGTCAGCGCGGCCACCAGGCAGCGGTGGCGGTCGGGGCGCTCGTCGCACTGGCGCCCGATCTCCACCATCGCATCGATCTGCTCGACCAGGTCGGCGGCCAATGCGGGAATGTTTTCCACCCGCCCGTAATGGGTGAGGTACACCGCCTGCGGCTGCAGCGCGAGCAGTCGCGCGATGGAGTGCTTGAGCGGTTCCGGATCGAACTGCACCGGTGAGGAGGTGGGAATGATGAAGGCGCCGCGTGCACTGTCCAGCTCGCGGTAGGACAGGCCGAAGGTATCGCCGGTGAACAGGCTGCGGCTGCGTTCGTCCCACACGCACAGGTGGTGGCGCGCGTGCCCGGGCGTATCCAGGCACAGCAGGCTGCGGCCGGCCAGGTCCACGCGGTGGCCGTCTTCGGCAATCACCACGCGCGCGGCGGGCACCGGCAGGACCGGGCCGTAGCTGCGCGCGATTTCTTCCGCGCCATAGACTTCGGTCGCACCGGCGATGAGCCGGGTCGGGTCGATCATGTGCGGCGCGCCGCGCGGATGCACCACCAGGGTGGCGTTGGGCAGCTGCTGCATGAGCAGGCCGGCACCGCCGGCGTGGTCCAGGTGCACATGGGTGAGCACCAGCCAGTCCACCTGCTCCGGCGTGCAGCCGGCGCGCGTGAGCGCGGCCAGCATCGCTGGCACGGCCAGGCCGGTACCGCAGTCGATGAAGGCGGCGCGGCCGTTTTCGACGATCAGGTAGGCGGCGTCGAAGTCACTGCGCTGGAACGCGGTATCGATGGTGAAAATGCTGGGGTCGGAGGACATCTGCTCATCCCTGGCGGCAATCGAGGGATTCTAGGCGCGTTACCCCACCGACTTCGATGCGGCTTTGGTCGCACGCTGGGCCAGCCAGGCGCCGCGCAGCAGCAATGCACCCACCATCACGGCCAGGAAGGCGCCGTAGGCGTACAGCACGGCGAGCACCTGGCGCCAGATGGGGCCCGCATCGCTCTGTACCACGCCGATGTGGTGGCCCCAGAGCATGGCCAGGATGCTCAGCACGAAGGCGAGCAGCAGCGCGGCGCCGTCGAACAGGCGCCGCGCGGTGTCGCGGGGGTAGCGTGGGAACAACCAGTACAGGGTGCCCAACAGCACGAACCAGGGCAGGAACAACAGCAACGACAACCAGGCCATCGTGTTTCCTCCGTTTTACGTGTCCATCGACCAACGGTCGATGGCTACCACTGGTTGCACCGCGCGTACACCGGTAGGTACCGACCGTTGGTCGGTACGCCGTACGTCAGGCCAGCTCGCGCAGCTCCTGCAATGCCGCCAGCACCACATCCACTTCCGCTTCCAGCTTGAACAGCTCGCTCTGCAGGCCATCGCCATGCTCGGTCTGCTTGAGCACGCCGATCAGCTGGCCGGCATCACGCGGCGAATCGAACCCTTCGCTCTGGATCAGCAGCGTGCCGTCACCGGCCTGCAGCTTGAAGTAGAAGCGGCCATCCTTTTCACGGTACTGCTTGAACAGCGGTGGGGCAGCGCGCGCCACGCCACCGTCTTCGGCGGCGATGTCACCGGCCGTGGACAGGTCGCGCAGGCCCACCGCGTGGCGCAGCTCCTTCAGCAGCGGAATGGCGTACTGCTCGCGCAGCTGCTGGCCGCGGCGGCGCAGCAGCGCTTCGATCTTCTCCGGCTCGGCCATCAGCGCGTCATAACGCTCGCGCAGCGGGGTCAGTTCGGCATCGATGCGCTCGAACAGCTGCTGCTTGGCATCGCCCCAGCTGATGCCGTCGGCGAACGCCTGCGCGAACGCAGCGGTCTGCTCGGCACTGGCGAAGGCCTGGTACATCTGGAACAGCGCCGAGCCTTCGGTGCTCTTGGGCTCACCCGGGGCACGCGAATCGGTGAGGATCGAGAACACCAGCTTCTTCAGCTCCGCACGCGGGGCGAACAGCGGAATGGTGTTGTGGTAGCTCTTGCTCATCTTGCGGCCGTCCAGGCCGGCCAAGGTGGCCACCTGCTCGTCGATCACCACGTCGGGCAGCGGGAAGTAGTCCTTGCCGTACACGTGGTTGAAGCGCTGGGCGAAATCGCGCGCCATTTCGATGTGCTGGATCTGGTCGCGGCCCACCGGCACGCGGTTGGCCTTGAAGATCAGGATGTCGGCGGCCATCAGCACCGGGTACATGAACAACCCGGCGCTGACGCCGGCGTCTTCATCCAGCTGTTCTTCGCGGTTCTTGTCCACCGCCGCCTTGTAGGCATGGGCACGGTTGAGGATGCCCTTGCTGGCGATGACGGTCAGGAACCACATCAGTTCGGTGGTTTCGGGGATGTCGCTCTGCCGGTAAAACCAGACCTTGTCCGGGTCCAGGCCGCAGGCCAGCCAGCTGGCGGCGATCTCCAGGGTCGAGCGCTGGGTGCGTTCCGGCTCCTGCGCCTTGATCAGGCTGTGCAGGTCGGCCAGGAAAAAGAAGCTCTCGATGCCGGGCGCTGCGCTGGCCGTGATGGCCGGACGGATGGCGCCGACATAGTTGCCCAGGTGGGGCGTGCCGGAGGGGGTGATGCCGGTAAGAACGCGGGTGGTCATGTGGGAATCATTACGGACAGTTGAACGCCCCCAGTTTACCTGCCTGCGCGCAACCCCGTTGCCCGGCCTGGCGCGTTCAACGGATTACCCAACCGCGAAGGCCCCGCCATGAAACGCCTGACCCTGCCCCTGCTTGCCATGCTGGCCCTGTGTGGCTTCAAGCCGGCCGTCCCGCCCCGCGCCGATACCGGCCCGGTCACGCTGAGCCTGGTCGAGCGCGACCAGCGCCTGGAACTGCCCGCCTACCTGCACCGTGGCCAGTACTGGGTGGCCGGCCGCCAGGGCCACCCCTACGCGGTGCGCCTGCGCAACAACAGCCCCGAGCGGGTGCTGGTGGTGCTGTCGGTGGATGGCCTCAACGTGATCACCGGCGAGGTGGCCGCACCGGACCAGACCGGCTACGTGCTGGATCCGTGGCAGAGCGCGGATATCACCGGCTGGCGCAAATCGCGCCAGGAAGTGGCGCAGTTCGTCTTCACCGACCCGGGCAACAGCTATGCCGACCGCACCGGGCGGCCGGACAACATCGGGGTGATCGGCGTTGCGGTATTCAACGAAGCACCGCGCTATATGCCGCTGCCCCCGCGCGCACCGCCGGTGGCGCGCGCCCAGAGCAAGGCACAGCCGCAGGCCGCGGCCGAAGCGGCGGACCGCGCACTGTCATCGGTGGAGGCCACCGGTT
>DGIP01000068.1 GCA_002386405.1 Stenotrophomonas maltophilia | reverse complement strand
CCCCGGCCACCCAGCCGACCGCGCAGGCCCAGGCCGGCGCGCCGCGCGTGACCGTCACCACCGACGTGCTGCGCCTGGTGCTCGATGGCGGCACCGTGCTGGATGCGGAGCTGCTGCAGTTCCCGCAGACCAAGGACGACGGCAGCCCGCCGGTGCGCCTGCTGACCGAAGACCCGGCCCACCCGTACCGCGCGGTGACCGGCTGGACCAGCCAGGACAAGAGCATGCCGGTGCCGGAAGCCAACGGCTTCACGCTGGTGGGCGATGCCAAGGACTTCGTGCTGGCCAAGGGCCAGAACGAACTGCAGATCCCGTTCGTGTGGAATGGCCCGAACGGCGTGAGCATCCGCCGTACCTTCACCGTCAACCGCAATGAATACGCGGTCAAGGTCAAGGACGAAGTGATCAACGGCGGCACCACCCCGTGGAGCGGCTACGTGTACCGCACCCTGGACCGCACGCCGACGATCCTGTCGCGCAGCATGACCAACCCGGACTCGTTCAGCTTCAACGGCGCGACCTGGTTCGACAAGGACGGCAAGTACCAGCGCCGTGCCTTCAAGGATTACCTGGACGACGGCCCGCTGAACCAGCAGGTCACCGGTGGCTGGGTGGCGATGCTGCAGCACCACTTCTTCACCGCGTGGGTGCCGCAGAAGGACCAGGCCGCGAACTACTCGCTGTCCCAGCATGACGGCCGCGACCAGATCCAGGCCACCGGCCCGGCGTTCACCGTGGCCCCGGGCCAGCAGGTGAGCAGCGAGGCACGCCTGTGGGTGGGCCCGAAGCTGGTCAACCAGATCGCCAAGGAAGATGTGCCGGGCCTGGATCGCGTTGTCGATTACAGCCGCTTCTCGATCATGGCCGTGATCGGCCAGGGCCTGTTCTGGGTGTTGAACCAAGTCCACAAGGTCGTCAACAACTGGGGCTGGGCCATCGTGGGCCTGGTGGTGCTGCTGAAGCTGGTGCTGTATCCGCTGTCGGCGGTGCAGTACAAGAGCGGTGCCAAGATGCGTCGCTTCCAGCCGCGCATCGCGCAGCTCAAGGAGCGCTATGGCGATGACCGCCAGAAGTTCCAGACCGCGATGATGGAGCTGTACAAGAAGGAAAAGATCAATCCGATGGGCGGCTGCCTGCCGATCCTCATCCAGATGCCGATCTTCTTCGCGCTGTACTGGGTGCTGGTGGAATCGGTGGAACTGCGCCAGGCCCCGTGGCTGGGCTGGATCCAGGACCTGACCGCGCGCGACCCGTACTTCATCCTGCCGGTGATCAACGTGGCGGTGATGTGGGCCACGCAGAAGCTGACCCCGGCACCGGGCATGGATCCGATGCAGGCCAAGATGATGCAGATGATGCCGCTGATCTTCGGCGTCATGATGGCCTTCATGCCGTCCGGCCTGGTCCTGTACTGGGTGGTCAACGGCGGCCTGGGCCTGCTGCAGCAGTGGTGGATGACCAAGCGCCACGGCGGCGACCCGGTCCCGGCCACCGCGACCCCCGCCAAAAAGAAATAACCCCTGAAAAACCCGCCCTCCGGCGGGTTTTTCTTTGCCGGCGATACAATCGCCTGCATTCACCCACCCGCATCACCCACCGAGCCCTCCATGCCCCGTGCGTCGTCGTTGTTCCGCCTGCCGTCCCTGCTGCTGCTGACCCTGGCCGTTGCCAGCTGCGGCAACAACGACCCCGCCGCCCCGGCAACGCCGACTCCGACGCAGCCCAGCGCGCAGGCCGCGGCATCTGCAGATCCTGCGGCCGCGCCGCTGCTCACCGCCCTGCAGAAGCAGCTCGACGGCCACCGCCGCATCATCGTGCTGCTGGCCGACGAAGCGCAGCAATCGGCGCGCGACCGTGACACCTCCAGCCGCATCGGCCAGCAGCTGTTCCACGATGGGCTGGACCAGCGCCAGGCCATCGCCACCCAGTTCGATGCGCTGCTGCGCGGCAGCAGCCCGCAGCGCTTCACCACCCTGGGCACGGTGCTGGACTACATCGAATCGGCACCGGAACTGTACGACGCCGATCGCCTGGCGTTCCGCGAAGTGCTGCGCGACCTGCACGAGCGCATCGGCACCGATTCCTCGCTGCCGGCGGTGAAGCTGCACCAGCGCGTGGGCGAGGACCTGGACGCGCTCGATGAAATCGAGCGCAACTACAACCAGG
The DNA here is from genome assembly GCA_002386405.1 of Stenotrophomonas maltophilia. Lineage (GTDB taxonomy): Bacteria > Pseudomonadota > Gammaproteobacteria > Xanthomonadales > Xanthomonadaceae > Stenotrophomonas > Stenotrophomonas maltophilia_AD. The sequence goes on along the minus strand of DGIP01000068.1, from coordinate 13,891 downwards.
AAATCACCAACATCTTCAGCCGCTTCGACCGCACCCGCGCGATCACCCTCAAGCGCGAAAAGTGGGACGACTACCTCGCCCACCTGCACAAGCAGTACAGCCGCGAGGCGATCCTGCGCGATTACGGCGTGATCGAGCCGTACCCGATGTCGATGAAGGACAGCGATCGCGAGATCTTCGGCCGCGACCTGCCGCCCAAGACGGTGGTGCTCACCTTCGACGATGGCCCGCACAAGGCCTACACCGACGAGGTGGTGGCCATCCTCAAGCGCTACGACGTGCCGGGCGTGTTCTTCGAAGTGGGTCGCAACCTGGGCGAAGTGCATGCCGATGGCAGCGTGAAGCTGGGCCCGATGGCCGGCATCAGCCTCAACCTGATGGAACAGGGCTACGCCGTGGGCAACCACAGCCTGACCCACGCGCAGCTGTCGCGCACCACCGGCGACGCGCTTCGCCAGCAGGTGCTGGTGACCGACACGCTGCTCAAGGACGTGGACAAGCGCCGCGCGCCGTTGTTCCGCTTCCCCTATGGCGCACGCAACGCCGAAGGCCTGCAGCTGCTCAACGAGGCGGGCCTGAAGTCGATCATGTGGAACATCGATTCGATGGACTGGGCCGACCCGGTGCCCGAATCGATCGTGCAGCGCGTGCTGGGCCAGGTGCAGAAGGAACAGCGCGGGATCATCCTGTTCCACGACATCCACGACCGCGCGGTGAAGGCACTGCCGCAGATCCTGGACCGGCTGATCGCCGAGGGCTACCAGTTCGCCGGCTGGAATGGCCGCGAGTTCACCGTGAGCCGCCCACGCAGCGCCGCCGCCAGCGAAGCCACCGTCACCACCGGCTACGAGAAGTCGTGGGCGATCGTGATCGGCATCGACGAGTACGCCAAGTGGCCGCGGCTGGAATACGCCAGCCACGATGCGCAGGCCATCGCCGATACGCTGACCGGGCAGTTCAAGTTCCCGTCCTCGCAGGTGATCGTGCTGAAGGACAAGCAGGCCACCCGCAACAACATCCTGGCCGCGTTCCATGACCGCCTGGCCGATGACCGCACCAGCCGCAACGACCGCGTGTTCGTGTTCTTCGCCGGCCATGGTGCCACGCGCCGGTTGGCGTCGGGCCGCGACCTGGGCTACATCATCCCGGTGGATTCGGATCCCAACGAGTTCGCCACCGATGCCATCGCAATGACCGACATCCAGAACATCGCTGAAAGCATGCAGGCCAAGCACGTGATGTTCGTGATGGATGCCTGCTACAGCGGCTTGGGCCTGACCCGTGGCGGCCCGTCGTCGTCGGCGTTCCTGCGTGAGAACGCCAAGCGCAGTGCGCGGCAGATGCTCACCGCCGGCGGCAGCGACCAGCAGGTCGCCGACAGCGGCCCGAACGGCCATTCGGTGTTCACCTGGGTGCTGCTGCAGGCGCTGGCAGGCAAGGGCGACCTCAATGGCGATGGCCTGATCACCGGAACCGAACTGGCAGCGTACGTGGCGCCGGCGGTATCGGCGGTATCCCGGCAGACCCCGGCGTTCGGCAGCCTGCCCGGTTCGCAGGGTGGCGAGTTCGTGTTCCAGGTGCCCGACAGCCAGGAATACCTCAACGCCGATACCAGCCAGCTCTCGGCCGACGCGATCGCGCTCAACAACCGGGTGGATGCCGCGCAGGATGCCAAACCGCCCGGCGAGGCGCCGGTGACCGTGGCCGACCTGCAGGGTGGCAAGAGCACGCTGGTGGTGCCCGCGGCCGTGCCAACCTCCGACCGCCAGCGCGCGCAGCAGGCCAACGACCGTGGCCTGCAGCTGTACCGCGAGAAGCGCTATGACGAGGCGGTGGCCCAGTTCACGGAAGCATTGAAGCTGCGCCCGGACTTCGCCCAGGCCGCCAACAACCTCGGCTTCGTCTACTACCGCCAGCAGCGTTACGCTGAAGCGGCGCGCTGGCTGGAAAACACGCTGAAGATCGACCCGTCCCGCGCGGTGGCCCACCTCAACCTGGGCGATGCGTACTTCCACGCCGGCGACAAGACCAAGGCCAAGCAGGCCTACACCACCTACCTGGCGCTGCAGCCGCAGGGCAGCGGCGCTGCCCAGGCCCGCGCGCAGCTGGAGAAGCTCTGAGCCATGAACGCCGCCACCGACACCATCGTTGCCATCGCCACCGCGCCCGGTGCCGGCGGCGTGGGCATGCTGCGCGTGTCCGGCCCGCAGGCGCTGCGCATCGCCGTGGACCTGGGCTGCCCGCCACTGCAGCCGCGGCACGCGCACTACGCCCGCTTCCGCGATGCGGCCGGCGAGGTGCTGGATGACGGCATCGCCCTGTACTTCCCGAATCCGCGCAGCTTCACCGGCGAAGACGTGGTGGAGCTGCAGGGCCACGGCAGCCCGGTGGTGCTGCAGCAGCTGGTCGGTCGCTGCATCGCACTCGGCGCGCGACAGGCGCGGCCCGGCGAGTTCAGCGAGCGCGCCTTCCTCAACGGCAAGCTCGACCTGGCCCAGGCCGAGGCCATCGCCGACCTGATCGCGGCCAGCGATACCCGTGCCGCCCGCGCGGCGCGCCGCTCACTGGACGGCGTGTTCTCGCGCCGCGTGGACGCGGCCGGCGATCAGCTGGTACGCCTGCGCATCCATGTGGAAGCGGCGATCGACTTCGCCGACGAGCCGCTGGATACGCTGGGCGGTGAGCAGGTGCGGCTGGGCCTGGGCGAGGTGCTGCGCGCGCTGTTGGCCCTGCGCGACGATGCCGAACGCGGCCGCCGCCTGCGCGATGGCCTGCACGCCGTGCTGGTCGGCCCGCCCAACGCAGGCAAGAGCTCGCTGCTCAATGCGCTGGCCGGCAGCGAACGCGCCATCGTGACCGACATTGCCGGCACCACCCGCGACACCCTGCGAGAGACCATCCGCATTGATGGGCTGGAGCTGACCCTGGTCGACACCGCCGGCCTGCGCGAAGGCGGCGACGCCATCGAACGCGAAGGCATGCGCCGTGCGCGCGCCGAGATGCAGCGCACCGACCTGGCCATCATCGTGCTGGACGCGCGCGACCCGCAGGCCGGCCACGCGGCGGTGGCCGATGCGATTGCCGAGGTGCCGCTGCAACTGTGGATCCACAACAAGAGCGACCTGCTCGAGGCGCTGCCGGCCGACATCGACGCCAACGTGGTGCACGTCTCGGCCGCCACCGGCCAGGGCCTGGACCTGCTGCACACCCGCCTGCGCGAGCTGGCCAGCGGCAGCGCCGGCGACAGCGTGGAGGGTGAGTTCTCCGCCCGCGCCCGCCACGTGGAAGCGATCACCCTGGCCATCGGCCACGCCGAGCGCGCCGAAGCCGAGCTGGTGCACGAACACCTGGAGCTGGCTGCCGAAGAGCTGCGCCTGGCGCACGAGGCGCTGGGCGAGATCACCGGGCGGATGAGTGCGGATGACCTGCTGGGGCGGATCTTCTCGAGTTTCTGTATTGGGAAGTAACGCACAATGCAGCCACTGCTCGAGCATCAGACTTCAGGGTAGACACCGAGTTAAGCGCCGACGCCATCGAGGACATCGTGATGGGCAGAACCACCCTAATTCGCAATAGTACGGCTGAGTTTCTTATCTTCACCGGTCAAGCTGGGGATCAGAGCATCGAAGCCCGGTACGAAGAGGAATCGATCTGGCTTTCCCAGAAGCTGATGGCGGAGCTGTTCGGGGTCGATGTCCGTACGGTTAGCGAGCACCTGAAGAACGTCTTTGCCAGTCATGAGCTGATGGAGGAGGCAGTTATCCGGAAATTCCGGATAACTGCCAGTGACGGAAAAAGCTATCAGACTCAGTTCTACAACCTGGACGCCATCATCTCGGTCGGCTATCGAGTCAATTCGGTACGGGCCACACAGTTCCGCCAATGGGCTACCGGAGTACTGCGCGAGTTCGCCCTCAAAGGGTATGTGCTCGACCGGCAGCGCATGGAGAACGGCAGCTTTCTGGGCGAGGACTACTTCGAGCGCCTGCTCGCCGAAATCCGCGAGATTCGTCTCAGCGAGCGGCGCTTCTACCAGAAGATCACCGACATCTACGCTACCAGTCTGGATTACAACAAGGATGCCCCAACGACCAAGGCATTCTTCGCCAAGGTGCAGAACAAGCTTCACTACGCCATCCACGGGCACACGGCCGCAGAGCTGATCAGCAGGCGGGCAGACAGCAGCCTTCCCCACATGGGCCTGACGACCTGGGCGAGCGCACCGGATGGCAGGATCCTGAAGACCGACGTTGGGGTGGCGAAGAACTATCTCACCCAGGAAGAGCTGGATTCACTGGGGCGGATCGTCAACGCCTACCTCGAGCTGGCAGAAGACCGCGCTCGCCGCCGAATTCCCATGAGCATGGAAGACTGGGCCAAGCGGCTTGATGCATTCCTGGAATTCGATGATCGCAACGTTCTCAAGGACAGTGGCAAGGTCTCCGCGAAACTGGCCCAGTCTCACGCGGAGACAGAGTTCGAGAAGTACCGGATCGTCCAGGATCGGCTGTTCGAGAGCGACTTCGACAAGGAAATCAAAGACCTCGCGGCAGGTACCGGAGACGTCGCCAGAGGCCCATGACCGGCTTTCTTTGATCTGTCATACCGCGCAACGACAATGCGCACGTCGTTTCCACGCCCCCGCCGCGTCGGCGCGGGCCGCCGTACCAACAGGGGTTTGCAGTGTCGAAGTCGTTGTGGGGTTGTGCGTTGCTGTTCTCGCTGGCCGTGGCACCATCGGTGGCCATGAGCGCTGAATCTTCCCCACCCGCGCCGCGCAAGGCGGCGGTGTACGGCCACCGCGGCGCCAGCGCGCTGCTGCCCGAGCACACCCTGGCCGCCTACGCGCAGGCCATTGCCGATGGCGCCGACTACATCGAGCCGGACCTGGTGATGACCAAGGACGGGGTGCTGGTGTCGCGGCACGAGAATGAGATCAGTGGCACCACCGACGTGGCCACCCATCCCGAGTTCGCCAACCGCAAGACGACCAGGACCATCGATGGCGAACGCATCGAAGGCTGGTTCACCGAAGACTTCACCCTGGCCGAGCTGAAGACGCTGTACGCCCGCGAGCGCCTGCCGCAGCTGCGCAGCACCGCCTTCGATGGCCAGTTCCGCATTGCCACGCTGGACGAGATCGTCACCTTCCTGGTCCAGCAGGCCGGCCGCGCCGGGCGCGGGATTGGCCTGGTGCCGGAGATCAAGCACGGCACCTACTTCAAGGGCATCGGCCTGCCGATGGAAGACCTGCTGGTGAAAACGCTGCAGGCCAACCCCTACACCCGCGTGGCGCCGGTGACGATCCAGTCGTTCGAGGTAGGCAACCTGCGCTACCTGCGCAGCAAGCTCGGCCGCGACAGCAACATCCGCCTGCTGCAGCTGCTGGGTGACCCGAAGCAGCAGCCAGGTGATGTACTGGCCGCCAAGGGCAGCCAGCACTACGCGGACATGATCACGCCGGCCGGGCTGGACCAGATTGCCGGGTATGCCGACGGCATCGGGCCGAGCCTGCGCATGGTGATTCCGCTGGATGCCGCGGGCCGCCTGGGCACGCCGACCACGCTGGTGCGCGATGCGCATGCGGCCGGGTTGCTGGTGGTGCCATACACGTTCCGACCGGAGAATGCCTTCATGGCCGCCGAGTTCCGCAAGGGCGAGCCCAACACGCGCAATCCCGAAGGATCGGTGGCGGAGATGCGCGCCTACCTGGCAACAGGGATCGATGCGTTCTTCACCGATGACCCGGCATTGGGCCGGCGTGCGGTGGACGGGAACAATTGATCAACGTTCGTCGGGCCGACGGAACGGCAACACGACGAAATCCTGCCCTTCGCGCGGCTGCCACAGCACCGGCACGCGGTGCGGGGAGGGCGGTTCGAGGTCGCTGTCGCGCTGTGCGTCCAGCGCGTCCTCGTCTTCCTCTTCCCAGCTGTAACGCTTGCGCGGGGCCATCGGGTCGGACAGGCGGAACAGCAGCGCGCTGATGATGCCGGCGAAGGCGCCGCCCATGTGCGACTGCCAGGACACGCCCGGTTCGTGTGGGAGGATGGTGATGAGCATGCTTCCGTAGAACAGGAAGGCGATCAGGCCGGCGGCAATGGCCGGGCGGTCGCGGCGCAGCAGGCCGAGCACGAACACCAGGAACATCAGGCCGTGGGTGATGCCGCTGGCGCCCAGGTGGCGGCTGCCGATATCGCCCAGCAGCCACGCGCCCAGCCCGGAACCGATCCACAGCAGCGGGAAGGCACGCAGGGTCGCCTTTGGATAGACGCTTCCTGCCAAAGTGCCAAGAATCAATAGAGCAAAACTATTGGCGGCCAGATGCTGGACCGAGCCATGCAGCAGCGGCGCACCGAGGATGCCGAGCAGGCCGTCGCTTTCCAGCGGGGCCACGGCCCAGGGGCGCCAATCGAAGTGGCCCTGCGCGGTGAACACCGCCACCAGCACCAGCACGAAGGCCAGGCTCAGGTTGAACGCCCGCACCACACGGCCACGGTCGTTGCGGGGAGAGGCCGGCGGCTCGCCGGCAGGCAGGGGCAGGTTGGCGTTCATACCCAAAGGGATTGCGTCGCGTCCGCCTGAACACAAGGGCAACGCGACGGGAGACAGAGGTGCCGCCGACGGGACAATCCCGCCGACGGCGATCAGGGGTTACGCGTCGCCGGTCTTCGGCGGGTTCTTCAGGCTCAGCACCACGGTGGCGGCGATGATCAGCGCGACCACGCCCAGCGAGATCGGGGTGGGGATCTTGAAGATGTCGATCAGCATCATCTTGGCGCCGATGAAGGCCAGCACCAGGGCCAGGCCGTACGGAAGCAGGTGGAAGCGGTCGGCCATGCCGGCCAGCAGGAAGAACATGGCGCGCAGGCCCAGCACCGCGAACACGTTGGAGGTGAGCACGATGAACGGGTCGGTGGTGATCGCGAAGATGGCCGGGATGCTATCCACCGCGAAGATAACGTCGGTCACGGCAATCAGGATCAGCACCACGAACAGCGGGGTGTACCAGCGTTTGCCGTCGCGCATGACGCTCATGGCATTGCCGGCGTAATCGGGCAGCAGGCGCAGGTGCTTGCGCATCCAGCGCAGGGCCGGGTTGGTCTCCAGGTCAGGCTCCTGGCCAGCCGAGAACCACATCTTCCAGCCGGTGAAGAGCAGGAACGCGCCGAACACGTAGAGCAGCCAATGGAACTTGGTGAGCAGCACGCTGCCGGCGAAGATCATGATCGTACGCAGCACGATCGCACCCAGGATGCCGATGATCAGCACCTTCTGGCGCTGTTCCTCGGGCACGGCGAAGTAACCCATGATCATCAGGAACACGAAGATGTTGTCTACCGCGAGGGCCTTCTCGACCAGGTAACCAGTCAGGAACTCCAGGCCGACCTTGTTGGCCACCACCTGGCCGGCGGTCTCGTTCAGGTAGTACCAGAGGCCACCGTTGAAGGCCAAGGCGAGGGCGACCCAGCCGATCGACCACCACAGGGCCTCCTTGAAGGTCACCTTGTGCGGGCCGCCGTGTCGCATCAGTACCAGATCGACCAGCAGCGCGATGATCACCACCGCGCCGAAGCCGCCCCACAACCACAAATTACCGATCGTCTGCATGAGTTTGTCCGTTGAATGAATGAAATGCCTCAAGCCGGACGGCGAGGATCTGCAACGGAGGATCGGAGGGGATCCGGGGACAGAGCTTCGCCATACGGCGAAGGTCTCGCTCGCAGTCCCACCGGGTGGGACTGCCGTTGCACCGGAGCCTGCGGGCTCGAATTGACGGCGACAACGTCTGGGAGCTACTCCCCTTCTGGGGCCGATTCTGCGGGCTGAATGGGTTGGCGTCAAATCGGCGGGCTGCCGGGCCATGGCGCCCGTCTACAATAGGCAGATGAATACCGTCCCCACTCCCGTTGTCCGCCTTAAAAACGCCTGGCGCTCCAGCCACCCGTGGATCTTCCAGAAACTGGTCGAAAAGCCCACCGTCCGCCCGAAGCCCGGCGCCATCGTCGACGTGGTCGGCGTGGATGGGGAGTGGATTGGGCGTGGCTTCTACAACGGTCATTCGCGCATCGCCGTGCGTATCCTCGAGACCGACCAGCGCGTCCCCGTCGATGCCGGCTGGTTCTCGCGGAAGATCGCCCAGGCGGTGTCGCTGCGCCGTGATGTCCTGAAGCTGGACGCAATTTCCGATGCCTGGCGCGTGGTGCACAGCGAGGGCGACGGCCTGTCCGGCCTGGTGGTGGACCGCTACGGCGACCTGGTGGTGGTGGAGTTCTTCGCCGCCGGCATGTTCCGCCACCGCGAGTGGGTCTACGAGGCGCTGCGCGAGCAGTTCCCGGGCTGCCGCTTCCACAGCTTCGCCGACGAACACGTGCAGAAGCAGGAAAGCTTCGACTTCCACGGCAACACCACCACCGAAGCCTCGGTCATCACCGAGTACGGCGTGAAGTTCCGCGCCGACCCGGCCGGTGCGCACAAGACCGGTTTCTTCGCCGACCAGCGCGAGAACCGCCAGTGGCTGAGCCAGGAAGTGGAAGGCAAGTCGGTGCTGGACCTGTGCTGCAACACCGGTGGCTTTGCGGTGTATGCCGCGGCGCGCGGTGCCTCGGACGTGCTGGGCATCGATATCGATGAAGACGTGATCGCCATCGCCAAGGGCAATGCGCGCCTGAACAACGTGCGCCCGCGCTTCGTGCAGTCCGACATCTTCCCGTGGCTGCGCGACGCGGCCAACCGCGGCGAGCAGTTCGACGTGGTGATCCTGGACCCGGCGAAGATGACCCGCGACCGCGACCAGGTGATCACCGCGCTGAAGAAGTACCTGGACATGAACAAGCTGGCGCTGGGCGTGGTCAAGCCGGGCGGCCTGTTCGCCACGTTCTCGTGCACCGGCCTGGTGGCCGAGGACCAGTTCCTGGACATGCTGCGCCGCGCGGCGTTCTACTCCGGCCGCACCATCCAGATCCTGAAGGTGTCCGGCGCGGGCCCGGATCACCCGTTCATGGCCCACGTGCGGGAATCGCGCTACCTCAAGGCCGTGTTCTGCCGCGTGCTGGACTAAAAAAAGAGAGGCGTCATGACGTTGCGCAGTCTGCCCCTGCTGGTGTCACTGGCGCTGTGTGCGCCGCTGTCGGCCCAGGCCATCGAATTCAGCGCGCAGGAGCTTGCGCGCGCTGCCACCCTGCAGAAAAAACTGCTCACCCTCGACAGCCATCTGGACACGCCGGCGAACTTCCACCGCGAAGGCTTCGACATCCAGCAGCGCCACGACCACAACGCGCTGTCGCAGGTGGATCTTCCGCGCATGGTGGACGGCGCACTGGACGGCGGCTTCTGGGCCATCTACACCGACCAGGGCGACCGCAGCCCGGCCGCACACCAGCACGACCGCGATGCGGGCCTGCTGCGATTGATGGAAATCCGCGAGATGCTCGCCGCGCATCCGGATACCTTCGCGCTGGCACTGACCGCCGCCGATGCCGCCCGGATCAAGGCAGCCGGCAAGCGCGTGGTCTACATCAGCATGGAGAACGCCAGCCCGCTGGTCGACGACCCCACGCTGCTCAGCTTCTACCACCAGGCCGGCCTGCGCCTGCTCAGCACGGTGCATTTCGCCAACAACGAGTTCGCCGATTCGGCCACCGACAGCAAGGGCCCCGAATGGAAGGGCCTGAGCCCGGCCGGCAAGGCATTGGTGGACGAGGCGGTGCGTCTTGGCATCGTGATCGACCAGTCGCATGCCTCCGATGCGGTGTTCGACGATCTGATCCAGCGCATGCCGGTGCCGTTCGTGCTGTCGCACAGTTCGGCCAAGGCGATCTACAACCACCCGCGCAACCTGGACGATGTGCGCCTGAAGCAGCTGGCCAAGGCCGGTGGGGTGATCCAGGTGAACGCCTATGGCGGCTACCTGATCGACACTGGCAAGAACGAGGCGCGCAAGCAGGCCGAAGACGCGCTGATGAAGCAGATCGGCGCCGACTACGATGACCTGAGCATGGCCCAGGGCGTGCAGCTCAAGCAGGGCCTGGCGGAGATCGACCAGCGCCTGCCGTTGCGCAAGGCGACCCTGGAGGACTTCTTTGCGCACTTCGAGCACATCCTGGCCGTGGTCGGTCCCGAGCATGTGGGCATCGGGCTGGACTGGGACGGCGGCGGTGGCCTGGCCGACCTGCAGGACGTGAGCGATCTACCGAAGATCACCGCCTGGCTGCTGCGCAAGGGCTACACCGAGAAGCAGATCGCGGGGATCTGGGGAGGCAACCTGCTGCGTGTGTTGCAGCAGGCGCAGGATCATGCCAGTAAAAAATGACCGGTCGGGTGCCGGGCAACGCCCGGCACCCCTACCGTCAAGGCCTCAACGGCCGATCAGCGCGTTGCGGCGGCTGTAGAGGAAATACACCGCCAGGCCGATCACGTTCCAGATCAGGAAGTACAGTTGGGTGCTGCTCGGCAGGCTGATGAACAGGTAGATGCAGCCCAGCGCCGCCGCCGGCCCGATGAACCAGGCAATCGGCGTGCGGAAGGTGCGCTTGGCATCCGGTGCACGCTTGCGCATCACCACCAGGCAGATACCCACGGCAGTGAAGGCTGCCAGCGTGCCGGCATTGGCCAGCGCGGCAATCTCGTCCAGCCGCGCCACGCCGGCCAGGGCCGAGACCACGGCAGCACTGAACAACGTGGTGGCCACCGGGGTACCGGTGCGCTTGTTCACTGCCGACAGGCCGCGCGGCAGGAGGCCATCGCGGCCCATGACGAAGAACACGCGGCTCTGGCCGAACAGGAAGGCCAGCAGCACGGTGGGCAGCGCGATGATCGCCACCACGCCGATGACCGCCGCCGCCTTGGGCTGGCCCAGTTCGCGCATGATCAAGGCCAGCGGTTCGGCGCTGTGGCCGAACACCGCGTAGCTCATCGCGCCAACGGCGGCCAATGCCACCAGCATGTAGATGATGGTGCAGCCGACCATCGAGCCGATGATGCCGATCGACAGGTCACGGCCCGGGTTCTTGGTTTCCTCGGCCGCGGTGGAGATGGCATCGAAGCCGTAGAAGGCGAAGAAGATGATGGCGGCCGCCGCCATCACGCCACGCTCCACGCCATCCGGGCCCAGCGTCTTGGCGAAGCCGTGCGGCATGAACGGGTGCAGGTTGGCCGAATCGAACGCGGGCAGCGCCACGGCGACGAACACGCCCAGCGCGATGATCTTCAGCACCACCAGGATCGCATTGAGCGTGGCACTCTCCTTGGTGCCCAGCATCAGGCCGCCGGCGACCACCCAGGTGATGATCACGGCGGGCAGGTTGAACACGCCGCCTTCCACATGTGGGCCGGCCGACAGGGCCAACGGCAGCCGCATGTCGATGCCGGTGTTGCCGTGTATCCATTCCAGGAAGCCGACGAAGTAGCCGGACCACCCCACCGCCACCGTACTCACCACCAGTGAGTACTCCAGGATCAGGCTCCAGCCGACCACCCAGGCGAAGATTTCGCCCAGTGCGGTGTAGCTGTAGGTGTAGGCGCTGCCGGCGGCCGGCATCATGGTGGACAGCTCGGCGTAGGACAGCGCCGCGCAGGCGCAGACCGCACCGGCGATGGCGAAGGAGATCAGCACCGCCGGGCCGGCGAGATTGGCACCCACGCCGATCAGCGTGTAGATGCCGGTACCCACGATGGCACCGATGCCCATGGCGATCAGGTGCGGCCAACTCAAGGTGCGGATGAGGCTCCTGCCGGCTTCATGGACAGTGACGGAATCGAGCGACTTGCGCCGTAGCAGCGATGACATGGAACCTCACAGAGTGACTGGTATCGACAATTTTCCGAGTGTGACCGAACGCGGCGCAGCATTACTACTGCCGGACGTCGTGAATCCCTTGACGATCATTTCAAATAGCCCACGTTGACGAATTTGGCACAACCCGGCTGGCCGCGATCAAGGGGCCCCAGCGCGCCACATCGGCGGCGCCCTGTGGATAGACCACGCAGGTGTCGTCGGGAAGTTTCTTGCAGCGCAGGACCCCCCGTTCATCGAATACCCGCCAGCCGCAGGCGTCGGCCTCGGCTTCGCAGATGCGCCGGCGCAGCCCCAGCAGCAGGCTGGCAGCGCAATCGAAGCGGCAGCCGCGCAGCTCGATGCGATCCAGCGGCTGCAGGTCCGCCATGATCCGCTGGACCGAGGGGTGGGCCAGGTCGACGCGGTCGGTGCTCAATGCCAGCAGGCGCTCGTCGTGGCCGGCCAGGTGCTGCACGAAGTACACGGGGGGCGTCATCTCGAAGGTGCCTCGCCACGGGTCGGATGCCCGCGATGGCACCGATTGGACACCGGCCGGCGCCCGGGAAGAATTACGCGCTATCGATCGCCGGGGGCCGCTTCGATGACGCGGTCTATCGCTTCAGGCCGGGATCCCAGGCCAAACGCCCGCCCCCCAAGCGTTCAGCCACTCAGCCCCAGGCGCACGCCAAACCCGATCAGGAAAACCCCCGCGATGCGTTTCAGTACTACCCCCACACGCGGGTGCTGGATGATCCGACGGCGCAACAGGTTGCCCACCCCGATCAGCACCGAGCAGTACGCCAGGCTGAGCACGAAGATCAGCGTGGCCATGGTCGCGAACGTCACCACGCCCTGGTGCCGCGCCGGGTCGATGAACAGCGGCAGGAACGCCATGTAGAAGATGATCGCCTTGGGGTTCAGCAGGCTGATCAGCACCGCCTGGCGGAAGTAGTGCCCCGGCTGCAGCCGGATGCCGCCGGTGTCACCGCTGGCCGGCGCGGGCCGCAGCAGGCCGATGCCCACCCACACCAGGTAGGCCGCACCGAGGTACTGCACCGCGTGGAACACCAGCGGGTTGGCCTTGAGCAGGGCGGCCACGCCGGCCACCGCCAGCCACATCAGGATCTGGTCGCCCAGCAGCAGCCCGAACAGGGCGGTATAGCCGCCGCGCACGCCACCGCGCCCGGTGGCGGTGAGCAGGGTGAAGGTACCCGGGCCCGGCAGCGCCAGGAACACCAGCACGGCGATGACGAAGGTCCACAGGTCCTGGATGCCCATCCACGGCATGGCGATGACTCGAATTCGGGGGGCCGCCATTGTCGGCTACCCGGCCCGGTGCCGACAGCGCTACAGCGCACGTCCCGGCAGATCAGCCAGCATCGGCTGCAGTCGCTGGGCGCACAACGCATGCAGCTGGCGGATCGCGGGCGAAAACTGCTTGCGGTGCGGGCACACCAGGTTCAACGGCAGGCTGTCGCCTGCGCCCCCCATCAGCACCTGCAGGCGCCCGGCGCGCACATCGTCGGCCACGTCCAGCCACGACTTGAACACGATGCCTTCGCCGGCCACCGCCCAGCGCCGCACCACGTCGGCGTCATCGCACACCAGCTGGCCGCGCACCGGCACCACCACGCGCCGGCCGTCCTGCTCGAAACTCCAGCGGTCATAGGGGCGCCCGGCGAGCTGGTAGACCAGGCAGTGGTGGTCCTTGAGCGCGTCCAGCGAGGCCGGCGTGCCCTGCCGCTCCAGGTAAGAAGGCGCGGCGCACAGCACGCGCCGGTTGCCCGGCAGCAGCGGCAGCGCCACGTAGCTGGCGGTGTCGAAGCGGCCCAGCCGGAACGCGATATCCACCGGATCGCGGAACACGTCGGCCACCTGGTCGGACAGCAGCAGGCGCAGCTGCAGCTTCGGATGCGCGGCGCGGAACTCGGTCAGCCAGGGCAGCAGCACATTGCGGCCCAGGTCCGACGGCGCGGCCACCTGCAGCACGCCACGCAGCTCGGCATCTTCGCCGCGCACCCGGGCCTGGCCCTCATGCAGGGTGTCCAGCAGGTCCTGGGCGTAGGGCAGGTAGAGCACGCCCTCGGCGGTGAGGCGCAGGCTGCGGGTGGAGCG
>DGIP01000018.1 GCA_002386405.1 Stenotrophomonas maltophilia | reverse complement strand
GCACCTGCGCGGCATCAGCGCCCAGTCCGGGCTGCTGCCGGCCATCGTGGCCGGCACCGGCGCCGACGGCAGCGCCACGGTGGTGCTGGCCAACCGCACGGAGCTGGTGCTGCCGGCCTCGGCCGCCAAGTGGACCAACAAGACCCCGGGCAAGCTGGTGCAGCGCGGCGACATCGTGCGCGTGCGCACCGGCGCCAAGGAAGGCGAGTGGATGCTGGACCAGATCCCGCGCGGGCAGTCCGCGCTGGTATCGCTGGACGCTGAAAGTGGTGCGCTGAAGGCGCTGGTGGGCGGTTTCAGCTTCTCCGGCAACAAGTTCAACCGCGCCACCCAGGCGCGCCGCCAGCCGGGCTCGAGCTTCAAGCCGTTCATCTATGCGGCCGCCTTCGACAAGGGCTTCAACCCGGCCTCGATCGTGCTGGATGCGCCGGTGGTGTTCCGCGACCGCCGCGGCAAGACCTGGCAGCCGCAGAACGACGGTGGCGGCTTCCGTGGCCCGATGCGCCTGCGCGAAGCGCTGGTGCAGTCGCGCAACCTGGTGTCGGTGCGCCTGCTCGACGGCATGGGCGTGGAATACGCGCGCAAGTACATCAGCGAGTTCGGCTTTGCCGAAGCCGAGCTGCCGCCGAACCTGTCGATGTCGCTGGGTACCGCGTCGCTGACCCCGCTGTCGGTGGCGCGCGGCTATGCCGTGTTCGCCAACGGCGGCTCGCGCGTGGATACCTGGCTGATCGACCAGGTCAGCGACCGCGACGGCAACCTGGTGTTCAAGGAGAACCCGGCCCGGGCCTGCCGCGAATGCGTGGGCACCAGTGGCGGCGCCCCGGTGAGCCAGGTGGTGGACGGCTTCAACTTCGGTGCCGCCGCCGCACCGGCGCCGGCCGGCCCGGCCAAGCCGCAGCAGGCGGCCGAACCGGCCGTGCCGGTGGACCCGAATGCGCGCACCGCGCCGCGTGCGATCGATGCGCGCACTGCCTACCAGCTGGTCTCGATGATGCGCGACGTGGTCCAGCGCGGTACCGGCACCGCGGCCAAGGTGCTCGGCCGCGAGGACGTGGGCGGCAAGACCGGTTCCACCAACGACCACCGCGATGCCTGGTTCTCCGGCTTCGGCGGCCCCTACGCCACCACCGTGTGGGTGGGCCGCGACGACTTCCGTTCGCTGGGCTACCGCGAATACGGCGGCCGTGCCGCGCTGCCGATCTGGATCGACTACATGCGGGTGGCGCTGAAGGACACCCCGATCGCACAGAACGAGCCGCCGACCGGCATGGTCCAGGCCACGCTCAACGGCGCGACCGAGTGGGTCAAGGTCGAGGACATGGAGAAGTTGGCCGAGTACGACTTCAACACCCAGACCCCGCAGGCCGACGACGCGGCGTTTGATATATTCTGAACGCAGGACGATGGTGTTGACACGCATGGCGTGTCACTACGATCCATGGTCGCGCGACCCCCGCGGTCGCGCGATCCGGGGTCGCGCGGTTGTAGGGACACGCCATGCGTGTCCCGGCCGTCACATGATCGGTGTACATTCGGTGGCAGGTCGCAGCAGGGGGAGCCGCTCATGCATCGGGCACGACAGCACTCGGAGAGCCAGACCCGCGAACGCCGCCACCGGCTCGCCCACGAGGCGGCCCGGCTGATGGCCGAAAGTGGCATCCGCGATTACCACCAGGCCAAGCTGAAAGCCGCCGGGCGGCTGGGCATCCACGACGATGCCTCGCTGCCGCGCAATACCGAGATCGAAGAGGCGCTGCGTGAGTACCAGCGCCTGTTCGCCGGCGCCGGGCATGACGTGCAGTTGCGCCAGCGGCGCGAGGCAGCGCTGCGCGCGCTGGAATTCCTGCACGGATTCGCCCCGCGCCTGTGCGGCCCGGTGCTGGACGGTACCGCCGATGCCAACAGCCCCGTGCAGCTGCAGCTGCACAGCGACGACGCCGATGCGGTGCAGCGCTTCCTGGAAGACCACCGCATTCCCGCCGACTCACGCATGCGCCGCCTGCGCCTGGACCGCGAACGCACGCTGGATGTGCCGGTATGGGTGTTCAGCGCCGAAGGGCTCACCTTCGACGTGGCGGTGCTGCCCTACGATGGTTTGCGCCAGCCGCCGCTGTCGAGCATCGATGAAAAGCCGATGCGGCGTGCATCGGCTGCGCAGCTTAGATTGTTGTTGGCGGAAGGGTGAGTACCGACCAACGGTCGGTACCTACCAGCCTATGCCTACCCCTACCGCTACGGTGCTCTCGCCGCCCTGGCTGAAGGCGCCGTTGAGGCTGAAGGTGGTGGCGGCGCGCCGGTCCAGCACGCGCTGGTAGCCCACCGCCAGCGCCGATTCGCCATCGGCATGGCCAATGCCCGCCCCGAGCCGGTTCCAGGTGGGCAGTCCTGCGGTGTTCATGGCCATGGCCGCCTGCGCACTGCCCATCGCCGCCATCCGGTTCATCCGGCGATCCAGCCGCTCGAAACGGCGCTCCACCGACGCCATCGCCTGGTCGGTGTAGGCGTTGGCACGTTGCACGGCGTCATCCACCGCGCGGGTATCGACCGGTGGCAGTGGTGCGTCGGCTTTGGAGGCACGGGCAACGGCAGGCGCAGGCACGGACGTGGTATCCACCGCCTCCGGCTCGGCCGCAGGTGCTGCGTCTCCAGCCACCCGCTGCGTCCCCAGCGCGCTCACCTGCTCACCCATGGTCTCCAGCGCGTCGTGTGCGGCACCTACGGCATCGTCGAGTGCGCCTACGGCGTCGGCCACGCTGCCGTGCCACCTGCCCCGCACGGTGAACCCCACGCTGCGCACGCCGCCTTCGGCATCCATCCCGGTGCCCAGCAGCGCCGCCACGGCGGACAGCTGCCGCATCGACACCACGTCATCGTCGGCGATGCCGGGCATCACGTTGGTGATCCGCCGGCGCAGGCCCTGCCCGCCCACCGACACCTCGAACGGGCGCTGCACGATCGACCCGAAGCCCAGCGCCACGCTGTCGTGCGCGCCCTCCCAGACCTGGGTCGAGGCCCCGATCGCCATGCCGTTCTCGGCCAGTACGCGCGAACGCGAGCCCAGCGCGAAACCATCGTGTGCGCCATCCAGGATGATTGCCGCGCGCCCCAGCGCCACCGAGTTCCTGCCGAGCGCGGTGGCGAAGCTGCCGATGGCGGTCGAGCCCGCGCCCTGCGCATGGGCATCGCTGCCCATCGCGGTGCCCAGGTGGCCGGCCTGCGCCGGCAGGCTCAACGCGTCCGCCCCGACCTTGGCGTACAACTGGGTGTACTCCAGCGCCGCCACGCGCTGGGTGGCGGCGAACAACTGCGCGCCGTTGATGGCCTGGCGGCTGTCGGCACTGATCTCACCCGCGCCCAGTGCGACCAGGCGCGCACCGCGCAGGTGCACGGTTGCATCCTTGTCGAATCGGACCACATCGCCGAGGTCGGCGCTGACGCCGCGTACGTTGTCGTGCAGCAGATCGATGTCGATGCGGTTGCGGGCGATCTGCCCGCCATGGGTGTCGAGCTGCCAGAGCGCGTCCGCCCACCCGGGCGGTGTCGCCGGGTCCGGGATCACCACCGGCGACGGCGCCGGACACTGCAGCACGTATTCGCGCCTGCGCTCGCGGTCGAACACGCCGGCCAGGCCGATGCCCACGCCCAACCCGCCAATGAACGCCACGGGCGACGCGGGCGGCGGGGGGCTTTCCTGCGCGACCGACGGCGCTGCAGCCTCGGGCGGCGTTGCCGGCGAGGTGGCGGCAGCAAGTGCGGGGGCCATCAACAGAAGCGCGATGGACCCGGAAGCGAGTGGACGACAGGGACGATGCATGGTGGTCTCCTTTCAGGGCAGCAGGATCTGCTGGTGTTCGCGGTAGCCGTCACGGCTGAGCCGGTAATCCACGCGCAGCCGCGCGCCGGCCACCGGCTCGAATGGCAACGCCAGCGTGGCGCCGGGGTAGACGCTGCGTTCGATGTCGTGGGTGGTGCAGACGGCCGCAACGCAGTGCTCGACCCGGCGGATGCCCAGCCGGAGCGTGCCGTGGTTGTGCAGGCGCCCCCCCGCAACCTGCATCGCGACCCGTCCGTCGGCGGGCAATACGTTGACCAGCACGCCCCACACCAGGCTGACGCCCAGGGTGGCACCCGGCGTCTCCAGGGCATCGGGCCGCGCATCCGGGTCGTCCCCGCGCACGCCTTCGAAATACACCCGGAACGCGGTTTCCTCGTCCACCGGGGCCAGGGCGATCACCCGCACCAGCCGGCTGCCGCCGCCGGCGAGCGCGAACATGCCCGGCGTCACGGCGATCGCCGCGGCGTCGCCGGGTGGCTCATCCACTTCGTTTTCATGTTCGGTGGCAGGCGCGAGCACGCGCTTGACCGTGGCCCTGACGTACTGGGTGCGCGGCGACTGCGCCTGTACGCGGATGCTGGTGGTGCGGCCGGCGTCGAGGTGGACGCGCATGGGGTGCACGTCCAGGTTGGCCGACACCGGCAGGGCGGGAAACAGCAACAGCAGCGGGGAAAGGCGATGCAGGCGCATGGAAGTCTCGGTCGGCGTCAGGGGCGGCGGGTGGGCAGGCGCATCTCAAGCGTGAGATCGCCCCGGTAGCGTCCGTCGCGCTTTTCGGCGGCCGGCACCCGGGGCGTGATGAAGGTGAGCGGGGTCGGCACGCAGTGCACGGCCTGGTCCATGCCAGGCAGCAGCACCGGCCGCAGCTCGGCGCTGTCGATGCCGGCCAGCACCGTGTGCGCCTCGCGGTGCAGGTCGATCGTGGTGCCCGCATGCAACAGCTGCAGGCGGTAATCGATGCGCTCGTGCGGCGCGCGCCCGCCCGCGTGGTGCCACACCGAAAACGCATCGCGCGGCCGCCCGGGCACGTCCGGCCCGCGATCGCGTGCCACCAGCACCAGCTCGCTGCTGTGGGCACCCAGGCCGTCGTACAGGCACACCTCCAGCACCGCCTGCCCACCGATGCTGGCCGGTGGCGGTACGGCCCGCAGCTGCAGCTGCAGGTCAACCTGTCCGGCCGAACCGCCGTGTTCCGGCAGGTGGATGGCGGCGCGACCCGGATCGGTCACCGTGACCGCGAGCACGAACACGTGCCGGCCGAGTACCGCGCCGCCCACGCCACCGCGCACATCCAGGTGCAGCTCGGCCTGCCAGCGCCCGGCCACCAGCGTGCCGATGTCCGTGGACGTCACCTGCAGCGTCGCAGCCGTGCCTGCCGGAGCGACATGACACTCGCGGGTTGCCGATGTCCACAGCGGGTACTCGGATTTGTCCCAGTAGTCGTCGCTGCAGCTGCGCTCCCACTCGACCCGCTCCATCCATCCGCTGACGGCGACCTCGCGGCGCTGGCCGCTGCGCGGTTCGTGGAACTCCAGCAGGATCGGCTGGCGGCCGGTCGGCCCCTCGCCGGTGTCGCTGCGTGGGCAGCGCCCACGCGCCGGAACGTCGGTGCAGGTGACATGCAGGCGGCCATGGCCGTGCACCACCTCATCGAACCCCAGCACGGTGCGCGGCGCCCACAGCTGCAGCGGCTGCGGCGCGGCGCGGTCGAAGGCGTGGCTCAATGTGGTCACGGGGGTGCCTGCGCCCGGCGTGGTGCCCGGCGGGC
>DGIP01000067.1 GCA_002386405.1 Stenotrophomonas maltophilia | reverse complement strand
GGCCAACGCCTGGCTCATGCGATCCGAGAGCGGTACGGCGGCGCCTTCAGCGCCGCCCACCGCGTTGATCTCGGTGGCGATCTGTGTCACTTGCACGGGTGCATCTCCTGCGGGGTTTCCCGCATACGGTCCTGGCGCCGGCAGCAGCGCTGCCGGCGAAGGAGTTCATCAACCCAGGTTGCGGGCGTTCTGCTTCTGCATGTCCGACAGGCTCTTGGCCGAGTTGGACTGCAGGGTGCGATAGGTGGTGTAGCCCGACAGCGCGGTCTGGTAGTCGGCAAGCTTTGCCGGGTTGGTCGGATCCCCGGGGTGGGCGGTGGTGCCATCACCAGCAAGCGTCAGGAACGCCTCATCCAGCGCTGCCTTCAGCTTGAACACGCCCCTGTCGAACTTGTCACTGTGAT
Source organism: Stenotrophomonas maltophilia (assembly GCA_002386405.1). Taxonomy (GTDB): domain Bacteria; phylum Pseudomonadota; class Gammaproteobacteria; order Xanthomonadales; family Xanthomonadaceae; genus Stenotrophomonas; species Stenotrophomonas maltophilia_AD. The sequence goes on along the minus strand of DGIP01000067.1, from coordinate 15,416 downwards.
CACCCAACCAACCCCACTGCGGCCCCTGCATATCGTCATCAAACTCGGGGCTCGGAACGGCGGGCTTGGTGCCAACGTTAGGTGTAGTCATTACATTCACTCCAGAAGAAAGGTCAACGGCTACCTGCCGTGGAAAAATCCCAGCGACCTTCGCCTACGGAAAGCAGTTGGTCCTGGGAATACTGGTAGGAACGACCCTTCAGCAGGTCGTCCCACAAACGGATGCTGATGCGCACGCGGCGTTCGCCCCACTGCTGCACGAAGTCGTCGCGGTAGCGCGCCATCGCGTGCAGTGAGGCGTCATCGAGGAACACATCGTTGGAAATGCTGGCCCTGCCGGCGTGGTTGCCAGTGCGGGTGGTGATGCCGCGTGCGCGCAGCTCGTCACGTGCCATCGCCACCAGCTGGCCATCGCCCACCGACCGCACGTCGATGCGGGTGGCATAGGGCATGTGCGGCACCAGCAAGGCCTGTACCTGCTGGCGGCGCTCCACATCGTTGATGCCCAGCGCGGTGATCACCACTTCTGGCTGCTGTGGCGCGCGCAGGCGGATGACCGCATAAGCGACGCTGGCACTGTCGAGCACGGCACCGATGCGGGCGGCCTCCACCTGCCGCTCCCTGTACTGGTCGTGCAGGCGTCCGGCACGCTGGCTGGCACGCTGCCCCCATGCCACGGCCTCGGCGCTGTCGCCGAAGGCATACAGGCGCCCGTCGGCGTCGTGCACCACGGTGTAGTTGTAGGGCGATTTCGCCAGCACCGCTTCCAGCGTGCGGACCTGCGTGGCCGGCCGTTGGCGGTCGTAGCCCCACCAGCCGCCGGCGCCCACCACCAGCAGCAGTGCTGCTGCGGCAATCCAGCGGCGGGCGCCGGCACTGCGCGTGGGGCGCGTAACCGGGGTCAGGGTCAAGCCTTCATCAACCAGCACCGGCAGGCGATGGTCGAGCACAGCGGCGGACCAGGTATCGTGTTCGGAGCGGACGGCGAGCGCCAAGCCGACAACGTGCAACACCGCGTTCAGCGGCAGGTCCTGCGGGCTCCAGAGATCCGCGCCTTCCGTGCGCACTTCCAAGGTGATGCTGTCGTCGCCCAGGTGGATACGGAACGAAGCTGCCGCCAGATCACCGGGGATGTAGAAGACGTTGTCGGCGTTTGCCAACGTGACGCCCAGCTGGCCCTGGTGCAGGGTGCGGGCCGGGCCGACATGGAAGACGGTGTCGCCAGGAGAGAGGGTGAATTCCACGCCATCGAGCTGGCCGGAAAGCAGTTTCAACTTGTGCGCGGGGAGCATTGGAGTCCGGGGAAGGCGGGAGCGGAAGCGCCGTTGCAGAAGGCATTGCGGCGACGACGCGCAGACTGACAGCTCCCCCAAACCCCTGACATGAAGAAAGTTTCAATGTCCGGTGACTGCATTTTGTTGCAGTACTACATGTCGCCGGCGGCGAGCAATCAGTGAACGGCCTGGTAGAGCGCAGTGACCTTCTCGACGTAGCGTCGGGTTTCACTGAAGGGCGGCACGCGGTTGCCGTGGCGTTGCACCGCACCTTCGCCGGCGTTGTAGGCGGCCAGCATCAGGGTCAGGTCGCCGTTGAAGCGACGGTGCAGCCAGACCAGATAGGCCGTGCCTGCGCGCAGATTCTGCAGCGGGTCGAACAGGTCGTCTGCCCCGAAGCGTTTACCGGTTGCGGGAATGACCTGCATCAGGCCGAGCGCGCCCGCGTGGGAACGCGCCTGGGGGTTGTAGGCGGATTCCACGGTGACGATGGCATGCAGCAGGCGCGGATCCACGCCATGCTCCGCGGCGACCTGCTCGATCAGCGGCGCCCACCGCCCCGCGGCCTTTGGGGCCGATGCGGCGTTGGGGGCGCGTCGAACGGGGGCCGGCACGTAGGGCCTGAGCGGATCAAACGCTTTGGCCCCCGCGAGGGGGGCCGTGGATACCTGTAGTTGGCCGTTGCGATCCAGGCTGGCGAACACCTGGTTGGCGCTGGCCGGCAGGGCCATGGTGGCCAGCGCCACCAGCAGCCCTGCCTTCCAGCGGGTCACGTCAACGCGTCCGGATTGGTCATTGCAAGGTGCAGGTCGGCCAGCGTGACCACCGCACGCAGGATTTCTGCATCCGGCAGCGTGCCCCCCGCTTCCTCGATCTGGATCAGCAGCGCGTGCATCTCCAATGAGTCCACATCCAGGTCTTCAACCAGGCGCTGCTGGGACCCGACCTCTTCCAGCGGCCGCCCTAGATGGGCGGCGGCCAGTCTACGGATGTCCTGGAGGCTCAGGACGGTACTCATTCCTCGGCTCCCTTCATTCCTTTCAGGCGCTCGCTCAGCTCCTTGATGAGCTGCACTTTTGGATCCGCGAGAACATTCCCCTTGGGGTTGAGAGCAGCGCGGTCGGCCACCCGAAGCGGCGTCTTCGGTTCCCCGCTTTCATCTGCGCTCAAAACCGGCGGCGAGTCCCGGCCGGAATCCATGCTGACGGCGGAGTCGCTGCGCTGCACGACCATGTTGTCGCGCTCGGGTTCGAAGTCGCCGAAGTCCACGCGTTCCTCGTGCTCGTCGCCCATAACGCTCGAAGCAGAACTGGTGGAGAATGACGACAGCGGCTCCTCATCCCTGAGAAGTTCATAAACTGCATTCGGATCGATACTGTCGAGCGGATCGCGGGGAACGCTGACGCTTGTGGAGCGCTCCTTCTCGCCGCGGGGTGTCCGCGAATCGTCAACGATGTCCCGGCGGAGCACATCCTGGCGTTGCCCGTTGCCCAAGCCCGGAGAAGCGGGCGACGCCGCATGTAGGCGCACAGCCGTCTCAACAATAGGCGCCGACGGGATGCTCCTTGCCAGCAGGGCCAATGGCGTCAACCCTGCGGCCGGGGCGTTCAGCGGCCCATGCCCGGCACGCGGAGGCAGGGTGGCCCGTGACTGCCTGGAGGCGGAGAAGATCCGCTTGCCGAGCTCAGATCCGGTTTCACTGGCGTCGCTCTCGTTGCTGGCAATGCTTGCGCGGGAATCAGAACGGTTCAGCACGCCTCGCGCTGCAACGGGGGTGGAGGGCAAGGTATCCAGGAACGACTGGAAGGTCGTGCGACCACCCAGGACCGCCGATGCCGGCTGCGCCTGGACGGACGGGCGGGACTGCGCAAGCTCAAGCAACGCCAGGTCGCGCTTCTTGAAGAAGGCCTCCATTCCCTCCTGCAAAGGAGACTTGGCTGGCAACGTGGCGGGAGCAGATTTCTTGAGGCCCACGGTGCCTTCCTCTTCCGCTATTTTGCTCGGAACGAAGCGTGCCGCCCCCAACTCCTGGATCAGCTCCCTGACGCGCCCCGGCGACGAATGCACGGGCGGGAGCAGCGGGCCCGTCATGGATGGGACGAACGGCGTACCGGCATTCGCACTGCGCTCCTTGACGTACTTCGCCACATGCGAAGGCTTGACCGCGTTCGGGTCCACTCTGCGCTCGGTGGGCGGCTCAAACTTATCGCGTGGCTCGATCCTTTCCTCGTAGCCGGCCGCCTGAAGGAAACCCTTCAACTCGGCGTAGTCACTGCCAGAGCCTGCCCCACGGATGCCGCCCGAGCGGTTGGAACCGTCATCCCGCTGCAGGTAGCGATTCTGCTCGTCCCGTTGACGCTGATCCAGCTGCTGGGTGCCGCCCAGGCGGTTCCGGCTGTCCGCGTCATTGTCCTGCTTCGGGTTCCTCGGACCACCCGCGCCGTTGTCGGTCCGGTTGAGTTGCTGATCCGAACGCTGTTCGTTGTTCTGGCGATTCAGGTTTTCCTGCCGGTTGAGCTGGTTCTGCTGCCTGGTCACATCCGGCACGCGCGGGGCGCGCGGCGAATCGGGATCCAGCGCGGATCGCGGATTCCGGTCGTCACTCGGCGGAGGCGTGTCCTGCTTCTGCACCGTGGAATCAACCTCGTCTTCCGACGCGCCAGCGGGAACACGAACCAGATCGGGCCCCTTGGCGAAGAGGTTCAGTCGCTGGTTGTCCTTCCGGAGCAGCTCCAGGAGATCTGCGCACTGCTTGCGAAGCGCAGTGTTCTCCGCGCGAAGCTGCGCGCTCTCACCATGGGAGAGGCCCAGCGAGTACCCACGGTCGAACGAATCGTTCACGAGGTTGCGGATATCGGTCGGCGAGAACGTATGGGACGCGTCGTTCTTGATCGTTATTGGCGCTGCTTGGTTGTTGTTGTAGAGCACCGGGGCGCCATAGCCGCTGCGCAGCAGCTCCGGAGGGATACCCGGCCCATTGTCGCGCACCGGTGCCTCGGGCGTGTTTCCAGCCTGACCCGGCTCGCCCTGCTTTACATACTCTGGGGCCTTGAGCAGGTTCAAGATGGCGCTGGTGATGGCCTCTGCCCCACCGGTCTCCATCTGCCGCCTCAACACGCCGTCCAGCTTTGTCGCTGCCTCGGACTGAAGCACCTGCATCAGATCCGGGGCGCCGTCTGATTTTCCGAACTGCTCCAGCAAATGCGGCAGGCGCGTTGCGATGCTGTCTTTCATCGCGCCAAGCAGGACCGAACGCGAAATGGCACTCAGCAGCTGCTGCCCACCCACCTCACTTACGCACTTGACCATCAGTGCCTTTCCGACCTCCACCGCATCGGACAGCTTCTCGGAGGTCTTGTCGGTGATAACGGCTTCGGGCATGCCCCGGCACTTGCCGGCCGCGATCCCGATCTGCGAGATGGAGACATCCAGCTTCGCCAGAAGTCGGTCGATACTGGGACTATGGGCGCTTTCCTGCTGCAGCAACGCAACCGCCGCACGGATTGCCCCGAGCGCGGTCAGGTTCATCTGAAGGATGTGACCCGCCTTGTCCCCGCAGTGGGGGCTCAACAGCGAGATCGTTCTATTCAGCGCGGCGGCATCACTACGGGACGCGCTCTGCAGGCCCGCCTTCATGACCTCGACCGCGACCGCCTTTGCGTCTGCGTGGGACGCCCGCTCGTGATCCCCCTTGGTATGCGGTAGCTGACAATGGACGGGGCTGGGTACGTTCTTTATGTCATTGAAGCGCATCTTGCCGATGGCACTTTCAAGATACGGTGTGTGGTTCCTGGGTGGGGCAACCGGGGTCAACTGGGAAACGGGACCGGGCATGGACTTCCTCCGAACTGGATCTGGGTCAGGTGTTCTGCACGTAGGACTTGTTGGCCTCGGTCATCCTGTCGATGGTCGAGCTGAGAATCTTGACGATGTTGTCGTACTTCTGCGTCATCTCATTAAGCTTCTCGCCGAGGACCTTGCTGACGTACTTGATCTGCTCCACGTTGCTGTCTTTCTGGGTCACCCAGGCGTTGTACGCGGCGCTATCCATTACGACACCCTCTGGTATTACGTTTCCATTACGCTCCATGCTCTCGACGAGTTGATCGACAGCACTCACATCCATCTTGACGTAGTACTTGCCACCCTCCCCAGGCCCAGTAACCTTCAGGCCGGGTAGATTCAGCGAATCCCTGAATGCCATCGCGCCAGACTCAGAATCGAATGACGCAAACGCGTTGGCATCCAAGCCATACTTCTCTGCAAGTTTCTTCAGCTCCCCATGGAGGGGGATGAAATTAACCGCGACGTCGCCCTTGTCTCCAGAGGCTTCCGGCTTGAACTGCTCCATGATGTCGGTGAATTTCTGGAAGAACTCCAGGAACTTGGAAAGCGTGTCTTGATACTTGGCGAGCCACTCTGTCTTCAGCACATCCAACAGCGCGCTAACATGAGCAAAGAACTCCGCATGAGAGTTCCAGATCAGCCCACCCACATCCAGGTCGGCCGGATTCTCCATAGGCGACTGGAAACCAGGCAGGCCCACGCCGTCCTCGTCCTCCAAGAGAATCTGCGGCATCAAAAACGCGAGCCCGCGATGCAGGTCGGCCTGGGTGCGATCCGAATCGTGCAGCGCTTGGCGCAGACTCGATGCAAGCTCTGACTCCTTCTGCTTCTGGCGCTTCAGCTCCTCCATCGCGACGGCATCGCTGAGCGCTTCGGAGTTCGGTGGACCCGCCGTACCGAGCAGAGTGTGTTCGAGCTCATCCGTCAGGATGAGCAGCCGCGCCGCAGCTGCGCTCGCATTCTTCGCAAGCTGACTCACCTGATACAGGCGCGAGCGGGTCTCGGGGTCCAGCGCAGGTGCCTCGAGTACCGCGCCCTGGACGTCGCCTTGGGCGACTTGCAGTTGGCGCATGGACATCATGACCATGGCCGTATTGATGGCATTCGTCACTACCGAATTCCTTACATGTTCTGGATGATGTGGTTGCCGGTCGATTCCACCCGGTTCATGAACTGCTCAAGCGACTGCGCTGCGGCGTCGAACGATTCGCTGTGCCGTACGGATTGCTCGTGGTGCGCGTCGGCGATGCGGCGCGAGGTCTCCGCATCGTTCATCTTCACCTGGCGCTCGGCATCGAGCATCGCGCCATTGATGCCGACACCCGCCTGCAAGCTGTTTCCGACCGACGGCCCGAGCATGTTCAGCATGATCGCGTTGCTGGCGGGAACCTGCGCCTGCGCCATTCGAAGCGAATGTCCATTCTGTAGCGGGTCCGCCGCTGCATGCTGAGAGTTGTGCTTTCCGACTGCCTCCATGGTGGCGCGATCGGCTTCCATGTCGCCTTGAAGGTCGGCAGCCGGGCGGGAACCGCCCTCCGCCTTGGACACAGGGCCGGAATCGATGTTCTGGGCAGGCTTCAGCTGGTCGCTGGGTGTTCCGCTCGCCTTGATGCCAGCGCGTCCGTTCTCGGCGCTGATACTTGCCCGGTTCGCGTTGTTCAGGTTGCCTTGGAGGCTTTTGGTCTGCATGTCGGTGGACGTGACGGTCTGCTTCAATGCCGCGCCACCGATAGCGCCGGTGAGCGCCATGGAGCCCATCGCCCCACCGAAGTCTGACCTGGCCTTTTCAATACCCTTGTCGGCTGCAACGATGGTGACCTCGCGCTGCATAGTGGTCATGTCCGCGCTGCTCTTGAGATCGTTTGCCCTGGAATCGAGCAGGATCTTGCGAAGGAGCGCCGCCAAACGCGTAAAGGGTGACGACTCGAGGAAGCCACTGAAGGCTGCCTTGCGGGTTTCCTGCTGTTCAACCGAAGGCGGTGCTTCCGCGATGGTTCGAACGGCGCTCTGACCTGCCGCGCCTTCGGATGCCTTGATGGCGGCACCCTCCTCCGTCTTGATCGGGTCGCGGGCCCCTACCAATGCCGACAACGTTTCACGGATCCTGGGTGTGATTCCGGCAAGGTTCGTGCGTGCATCCTCAAACGGGATGTCCGACTGACGAAGTTCCACCGGAGGCGCCGCTCCCTCGCCACCTTGGTTTCCCTGATAGCCAACCCGCTGCGCGTTGACCGCCGCATCGGAAAGGGTCTTTGCCACGTCCGCATCCATCGGGACAGCTTCGGCCTGCTTTCCCTTCGTGCCCGCCGCCCCGGCGGCATCCATCCCCTTGCGGTCGCCAGCCAGCGGTGCTGCTGGGTTCACTGCCTGGTGTAGTGTGATTGCGGTCATTCTAGGTTCCTGGTGTTTCGGGTAGTTGGGTGGTCACGCAAGGTCACGCGGTGCGCGCGACGCGGGCCACGACGAAGGTTGCGGTCTCGTGCTGGACCGTCTGGACATCGGTCATCTTCTCGAACAGGTCGAGGACCAGGTTGTTGGTCTGGATGAAGTAGTCGAGGATTTTCTGGATCAGCTCGCGAAGAATGGCGCTGTCGACCAGGCCTACTTCGATCTTGGCCATCAGTTCGGCAATCGTGATGTACATGTCTGCGATGACCACGTTGCCAATTCCCTGGCTCGTCTGGTTCGCGAATTGAAGCGCCTGCGACGCCTTCATAGTGGTTCCCGCCACCGACGCCAGCGTGTCCGGATCGCGACCGAGCGCCTTGCCTGCGGTTTCGCTGACTTTCCGTGCGACATCGTCCACGGTGCTGCTCACCGAACGGGCGGCGGACTTCAGCATCTGCGGCAGCGCTTTGCTCACTGCCTGCGAGATGGCACGCGTCACCGCTTGCGCCAACTGCTTTACGGCTTCGGTGCCTGCTACTTTCTTGGTAAGGACCACGGCGGCAATGATCATGGCAGCCACGGCGATCACGCCGAGTACGTCCTTGATCTTGTCGGCGATGGCCGGATCGACGCCGAGCGAGGTCAGCACATCACCGATCCCGTTGCCTACCGCCTTCACCAGCTCCATCACCAGCTTCATGATGGGCTCCATGATCTTGCCCATCAGGTCGAAGCCCAGCTCGGAGCCGATGGCCAAGGCCAAGCCAACGCCGGCCAGCACCATGCTGGCGCCGCCGGTGAACGGTGCGGCGACCACCGCCACCACTGTGACCACCCAGCCGATGATCTTGCCGATGCAGCCCATCTTCTTCTGGGCGGCCTCGGCCTTGGCGAGCTCTTCCTGGTATTCCTGAGAGCGCCGCAGGTTCTCGGCCTCACGCAGCCTCAGGACTTCCTGGACCAGCTGGGTGTCGGCCTCCAGCTTTGCATCATTGGCCTTTCCAATGATCTCCTGCAGTACCGCCAGCAGCTCGCTCAGCGTCGCCGCGTTGGTGCGCGCCTTTTCATCGCCGCGTGCGCTGACGCTGCCGTTCGGGTCCAGCTTGTCGGCCTGGCTCTTGAAGTCCTCGAGATCGTTCAAGGCCTGGTCCAGGGCGGCGGAGGCCTTGAGCAGCGCATCCATCCCCGCATCCATCTTCAGCTGCGCCTCTGCGGTCTTGCCCTTCGCCGTCTCCAGCTCGGCGCGAATGGCGTCCTGTTCTTCCGGCGCGGCATCGGCCAATGCCTGCTCCAGCCGCTTCACTTCGGCTTCGGCCTGCTTCAGGGCCTCGGCGGCGGCAAGCAGCTCGCCTTCGGCGGACTCCATGCCGGCCATGGCCTGTTCCACCACTTCCTGCGCCAGGCGGATAGCTTCGGACAGTTCCGCTGCGGTTGCGGTGCGCTGCGCCAAGCGCTGCTTCACCAGCTCAAGCTGGGATGCGAGGCTGCGGGTGTTTTCCGTGGTGACCAGCTCACTCAACTGCATGGCCAGCAGGGTCATGGCCGCTTCCGGCGTCATCGGCACCTGCGGTGCGCTACCGGAAACGGCCCGCTGCATGGCGGCGCGGACGATCAGGCCCATGTCCGGATTGCGCAGCTCTGCTGCATCGGGGTTTGGCGTCGCACTGCTCCCGTTCCCGGCACCTTCGCTTTGCTGCCGCTGCACCTCGTCCGCCAGCAGCTTTTGCAGCGCAGCTTCAATGGCCTGCATGCGCTCTGGCGTTGCCGCGCCAAAGTTGGCCGCCAATGCGGATGCCGCGGCGGCAGTGGCAGGCGAAGTCTGGGTTAAGGCAATCGGCTTGCTGCCGACGGGAGCAGAGATAATCATGCGGAATCAGTTTCCTCAGTAGTATCGGGCGGCGTTTCGCCATTGCTGGCCAGCGCCTGCAGGTAGACCTTGGCCCGCGCGAGCAGGGCCGGATCGGTGGAACGCTCCTGGACGGTTTCGAAGCAGCCCTTGGCCAGGGCGAGCTTGCCCATGGCCAGGTGGCACTGGCCGACATGCAGCATCGGCCGTTCGTCCTGCTTGAGCAGTGCGTAGGCCAGCGCGTACATGTCGATGGCCTTGGCGTAGTCCTTCTTCATCTGCAGCACCGCGGCCAGGCCGAGTGCGTAATCGCCGTTGTAGAAGTCATACAGGTACAGGAAGCGGAAGAACGTTTCGGCCTCGTCCAGGCGGCCGTCGGTGTAGAAGCGGTGCGCGTAGGCGTACACGCTTTCCAGCAGGTCATCGCTGACCCCTTTCAGATCCTTGATGGCGGCGCCGGTCTGGGCGCCTTCAAACAACAGCTGGGCCAGTTCGTCCAGCTGGGCCTGGTCGGTGTCGGATCCAGCGGGGGCGTTGGGGGCAAAAGTCATGGTGGGTTACCGGGTTGGTGCCAACGGCGCTGCAGGACAAGCACAGTGTGGCGGGGGTGCGAAGGAGGGGCTTTCGGGTTTCCCTCATCCGCCGGGCGGGCGTGGGGTCGTGTCGTCAAGGCCGGGCGTCGTATCCGGCGCGGAATCGGCAGAAGGATTGGAATCTGATGGCGCGTCGGCATGGTTGCGCTCGATGTCCTTCAGCCACATCAGGATCCGGGAGATGGGCGTCACCAGTTCGGCCGGCACGAACTGGTAGCGGCGCGCGTTGAAATACACCGCGCGTGCGACCGGGATGTCGCGCACGACCGGGATGCCCAGCCGCTCGGCCAGGGCGATGACCTTGCGCGCGCGGTTGCCGCGTTCGCGTACGGAAACGAACTGCAGGCCCGGGTAATCGGGATGGACGAAGATGCCCACCGCAATATGGGTCGGGTTGGCCAGGATCATCGACGAGCCTGCGACGTCGGACTGCACCTGGGCCGACAGCTCCTCGCCGATCTGGCGGCGGCGCTGTTTGATTTCCGGGTTGCCGTTGTGGTCCTTGTGCTCCTGCTTGACCTCATGCTTCTCCATGCGCATTTCGCGGATGTAGAGCCGGTACTCGACGAACGCCGCAGCCAGCGCGATCGGCGCCAGCACCGCCAGCAGCAGCGCGGTGCTGCGCCAGCCAACGCTGTGCCAGAGCGCGCCGGCGGCCTTGTCGGGCATCTGCACCTGGGCGAACAGCGCGGGCGCGAACAGTTTCCAGGCCAGCACCACGAACACCAGGCCGGCCAGCAGGTACAGCACTGCGGTAACCAGGCCCTTGATGGTCTTGAGCGAGAACAGGTTCTTGAAGCCGGAAATCGGGTTGACCCGGGCCAGGTCGATGCGTACCGCCTCGGCGGCGATGACGCCGCGGCTCTGCAGCAGCGAGATCAACACGGCGGCGACAATGGCCGCAGCACCCACCGGCACGGCAATCCACAGGAAGGCCACCGTGGCCTGCCACGCGGCCTCGGCCGGGGTCAGGCTGAAGCCGCGCTCGGCCATGCCCCGGTAGAAGCCATGCAGCGCGCGGCTGGAAATCATCGTGGTCATGGCCACCAGCCCGGCCACCAGAACGGTCAACCCGGCCAGGTCGCGGCTGACGAAGCTCTTGCCCTTCTTCGATTCCTTGAGCAGGCGGTGCGGGGTGGGCTTTTCGGTCTTCACTCAGGCACCGCCAGCAGGAGCTGCAGGGCATCGGTGCTGTCGCGGATCAGCGGCACCTGTTGGGCCACGGTCGGCATGAGGTAGAACAGCAACGCGATGAAGGCGATGTACGACTTGACCGCCAGCGAGATCGAGAACGGATTCATCTGCTGGGCAAAGCGCGAGAGCACGCCAAGCAGCACCTCCACCAGGAACAGCAGCAGCAATACCGGCAACGCCATGCGCACCGCGCCGGCCAGCAGGGTGCCGGCGAAATCCTGCACGCGGGGCAGGTCCAGCCCGAGTACGCCGCCCATCGGAATCAGCGTGTAACTGTCCTGGATCACTTCCAGCAGCACGACCATGCCGTCGGTGGCCAGGAACACCACTACGCTCATCAGCTGCAGCAGGTTGGAGGTTTCAGTGGCCTCCATGCCGCTGACCGGGTCCAGCATGGCGCCGATGCCGGCACCGCGCTGGTTGTCGATGATGGCGCCCATGCCGTGGAAGATGTGGAACGGCAGGGCCACCACCAGGCCGATGGCGGTACCGATCAGCACTTCGCGCAGCACCACGCCGGCAGTGGAAAGGATGTCCGGCGGTATGCTGGCCCCGGCCGTGGACGGCCACAGGCCGATCAGGATCATCATCGCCACCACGGTCCGGGTCATCTTGGCCGGCATCACGCCCGGCGAAAGATAGGGAATCCAGACCAGGCACGCACCGATGCGGGCCATGCCCAGCAGCGCCGGCAGGCCGTGGTCGCGGGCCAGCGCGACCAGTTCGGTGTCGAGCGGGGAAAGCTGCACCGCCCTACCCGTTCAGCGCGGTGTGCAGCGCCAGCCGGGCGAAATCCAGCATGCGCGCCGACATCCAGGTCATCAGCACCAGCAGGCAGGCGATCACCGCCAGCAGCTTGGCACCGTAGGGAAGGGTCTGCTCCTGCAGCTGGGTGACGGTCTGGAACAGGCCGATCGCCAGGCCGACGATGGTGGCCACCGCCACCGGCGCGGCCGACAGCAGCAGGATGAGCAGCAGGCTTTTGTTGCCCATGAACATGATCGCGTCCATGGCTACATCGGCACGTCGAGGTACTGGCGCACCAGACCCTGCGAGAGCAGGCTCCAGCCATCCATCGCCACGAACAGGATCAGCTTGATCGGCGCGGAGATGGTCACCGGGCTCATCATCATCATGCCCAGCGACAGCAGCACGCTGGAGACCACCAGGTCGATCACCACGAACGGCAGGTACAGGTAGAAGCCGATGCGGAAGGCATCTTTCAGTTCGCTCAGGGCGTAGCTGGGCATCAGCGCGAACAGCGAGCGCTCGTGCGGCTCCAGGTCGGGCACGGGCATGCCGTCTTCCGCGTGGCGCGCGCGTTCGAAGAACTTCACCAGTTCCGGGTCCGAATAGGTGGCCAGGTAGACCTTGTAGCCGTCCAGGCTGCTGTCGAGGAAGGTCACCACGGCCGCTACTGAATTGAGCGGTGCCTCCAGCGCGAGGTAGGCGTCGTACATGTTCTGCACGATCGGCTGCATCACGTAGAAGGCCAGCATCAGCGCCAGCGCGTTGAGCACCATGTTGGACGGCACCTGCTGCAGCCCCAGGCCATTGCGCAGCAGCACGAACACCACCGAGAACTTCAGGTAGCAGGTGCCCGCTGCGATCAGGAACGGCAGCAGCGCGGCCATCGACATGACCGCGATCAGCGAGATGTCGTTGTTGACGAAATTCATGGCAGCACGGGCGCCTGCGCCAGCTGTACGCCGAGCTGGTCACCCACCTGCACCAGTTCGCCGCGGGCGATGAGCTGGCCGTTGACGCGCAGCTGCAGCTGTTTCCAGGCGTCGACAGGCAGGTGGAACACGGTGCCGGGCTGCAGCCCGTCCAGTTCACCGATGGCGTGCTGCAGCTGGCACAGCACCACGTCCACGTTGACGGGCAGGCGCTTGATGTCGATGCCGGCCGCAGGGGCGTCGGCGGCCGGCGCCACGGCAGGAGGGGCGATGTCGGCGCTGCCGTCATCGTCGTCGAGGAAATCGAAGGGTGTGTTCACGGCGATGGTCTCTAGGGTGAAGTCGAAGGAGTACAGGCGACGGCCCCCCGTGCGGGCGACCGGGTGCAGCTGGTCCAGCAGCAGGACCGCGCCTGGGGCAAGGCCGCGCAGCCGGTGCAGCGGCAGCCGCAGGCGGGCGATGCCCAGTTCCACGGGCAGGCGCAGCGCCTGCAGGGGGGCGGCGATGGCGCCGGCATGGACGATGTCGGCCTGTTCGATCCAGGCCAGGCCCTGGGCGGTGGGCAGGCAGGGGTGCGCCCCCTCGCCCACCGCCAGCACGCTCACCGGCACCACGTCATGCAGGGTCACCTGCGCGCCCCGGAAGGGCCCGGCGGCGATGTCCAGCAGCGGCTGGTCGGGCAGCCAGCAGGCCAGCGCGGTGCGGTCCACCAGTTCGGACCAGGCCAGCCCGCCCATCGCGGGCAGCATGGCCGGGCACCAGTGGTCTGCGGCAACCGCAAGGCGCAGCGTGCCCATCGGGCTGCTGACATCGAACTGCAGCATGGCGCCCCGCGACGGCAGGGGATGCCAGTCCGGACTGAGGTTCACGCGCGCGCAGGCTGCGGCAATCGCGGCCTGCGTTGCCTTGGCCGGTGTCAGCGCGGGAAAGGGCCAGCGTCGCGCGTTCATGCGTCACCCTGCCCGCCGTGGCGACGGCGGCGCTCGTCGGTGGCGCTGTCGCTGCTGTCCACGGCGATCTGCAGCTCGGCGCCATCCGGTGCCACGGCGGAGGTCAGCGCCTGCGCTACCCGGGCCGACGACGATTGCATGTGCAGGCGGCCGCCATCGAGGCGCGCGGTCACCGAATGGCCTGCGCCCCAGCTGTTGAAGGAAACGTGGACCTGGCTGGCCGCGTCGGCACGCTGGGCCATGGCGGTCTGCAGCGCTTCGGCCTGGCGCGCCGCGCGGACGTGCTGGCGGGTGCCGAGGTTGGCTTCGGCGCGACGCGCGTCGGCCAGCGTCTGGCCGTCCGTGCCGGCTTCAACGCCCTGCTGCGGGGACGCACCGGTCATGACCTGCACAACGGTGGACTGCGTGGCATCGGCTGCGGCAGAGGGCTCGACCGCCCTCTGCGGGGCCGTTTCCACCGCGCCTGCAGGTGCCACCTCAACCGGCGCCGAACGCGCCGGCGTCGGATTCACGGTACTGCCGCTGGCCTTGTCGATGGCCGTTGCAGCGTGGTCGCGCTGAACGCGCGCGGCTGTCGATGACGACGGTTGTGTGCGGGCACCGCCTTCCAACGCTGCGCTCGTGCCCTCCGCAGGGGTGTTGGCAAGCAAGCCGTTCGTCGTAGACGACGCCTTGGCCGCTTCAGGTGCGATCACGGAGGGCGCGGGTGGAACCGACGCGACAACGGAAGGCTTTCCTTCTGCCGCCACAGTGGTGAGTGCAGGCGCAGGCTCGCCAGCCGGCAGCCACACCACGGCAGGAACGGGCGCATCTGCACCCGACGACGGCTGCGCATTCCCGCCAGGACGCTGAAGGGGTGCGTTGCTGGCCAGCCCACCTTGGTGCTTCCCTGCATGCCGCAGCAGCGCCTGCGTCTGCCCCCGCTCAGCCGCAGTGGCATCGCGGCGGCGGGAAGCGTGCTCACGCGGCAGGCTGGCATCGAGCTGCCTGGGCATCGGCGCCTGCAACTGCTCCGGCGCAACGTCGTCCGATGCGGGAGCGCTGTCGTTGATGTCGTGCTGCGGCTGCTCCTCGGGCATCTGCTGCGGCAGGCGCGCTGGCTGGCGGGCCTCTACCCGCTCGCTCAGGGAGACCGGCTCGACCGGGCTGGCGGCCGGTACGGCGGCATGCTGTTCCTGGATGTTCAACGACATGTGTATTCCTCTTGGATCTGGCGCTCCTGGCGGCGCAGGCGCGCCTGCCGGTGCTTCTGGTCGATATGTGCACCGACGGCCTGCAGCCGCCGCGCACGTGAGTGGTTGCCGGCCGCGGCAAGGCGCAGCGCCTGTTCCTGCTCGCGGGCGTCGCCGGCCTGCTCCCGCAGGTGGCCGGCGCGCAGTTCGCATTCCAGGACGTGCGCCCGGGCGATGGCGACACCGCGCAGGCGCTCGAACAGGCGCTGGCGGTCCAGCCCGTGTTCCTCGCCCAGCTGTGCGGCCTGCAGGCGCGCATCCGCCGCGCTGCGCAGGGTCTGCGCCTCGCGGTCACGTTGGGCGGCCTGTTCTGCCTGCGCGCGGGCGTCGCGGCGCAGGCGGTGCGCGCGATGCTCCAACAGCGTGGCCAGTCGCGCAGGGTCAGCGGGCGAGCGCATCAAGTGCCTCCACCGC
>DGIP01000241.1:2509-2864 GCA_002386405.1 Stenotrophomonas maltophilia | reverse complement strand
GGCCGCATCAAGCAGGACGATGCCAGCGTGCCCGCGCGCGAGCGCGGCTACTGGTATTACAGCCGCTACGAAACCGGCAGGGACTACCCGATCCAGGCGCGCCGCAAGGGCAGCATGGAGGCGCCGGAAGAAATCCTGCTCGACCTCAACACGATGGCCGAAGGAAAGGGCTACTTCGACGTGGGCGATGCCGACGTCAGCCAGGACAACCACCTGCTGGCCTGGGCCGAGGACGACGTGGGCCGCCGCCAGTACGTGATCCGCTTCAAGGACCTGCGTACCGGCGAAGTCCTGCCTGACCGCATCGAGAACGTCTCCGCCAACGTGGTCTGGGCCGACGACAACCGCACGCTGT
>DGIP01000241.1:1942-2428 GCA_002386405.1 Stenotrophomonas maltophilia | reverse complement strand
CCGACGACAACCGCACGCTGTTCTATGTCGAGAACGATCCGGAAACCCTGCTTACCGTGCGGGTGAAGAAGCACGTGCTGGGCACACCGACCAGCAGCGACGTGCTGGTGTACGAAGAAGAGGACGACAGTTTCTACATGGGCGTTGGCCGCACCCGCGACGACCGCTTCATCACCATCGACCTGCACAGCACGGTCAGCTCGGAAAGCCGCTACGCACCGGCCGCCAACCCGCAGCAGTTCACCGTGCTCGCACCGCGTGCGCGCGATGTCGAATACGACGCCGACCATTTCGGTGGGCGCTGGGTGATCCGCACCAACGATGCCGGCGCGAAGAACTTCAAGATCGTCACCGCGCCCACCGATGCCATCGCACGCAGCCAGTGGACCGACTGGGTCAAACACGATGACAACGTGCTGGTGGAAGGCTTCGAGCTGTTCGATGGCTTCACCGCGATCGCCGAGCGCTCCAACGCGCTGGAGCGGG
>DGIP01000241.1:927-1718 GCA_002386405.1 Stenotrophomonas maltophilia | reverse complement strand
CCGATGGGCGCCAGGACTACGTCAAGGCCGACGAGCCGGCCTACTCGATGGGCCTGGCCGCCAATCCCGAAGCGGATACGCCGTGGCTGCGCTACGCCTATACCTCGCTGACCACCCCGACCACCACCTACGAACTCAACACCATCACCGGCGAACGCCGCCAGCTCAAGCAGCAGCCGGTGATCGGCTACGACCCGGCGCAGTACACCACCGAGCGGGTGTGGGTGACCGCGCGTGACGGCGCCAGGGTGCCGGTGTCGCTGGTCTACCGCAACGGCTTCAGGAAGGACGGCACCGGCGCGCTGTACCAGTACGCCTACGGCAGCTACGGCATGTCGATGGACCCGGGCTTCAACCAGACCGTGGTCAGCCTGCTCGATCGCGGCGTGGTGTATGCCATCGCGCACATCCGCGGCGGCGAGGAAATGGGCCGTGCCTGGTATGAGGACGGCAAGCTGCTGAAGAAGCAGAACACCTTCAACGATTTCGTCGATGTCACCCGCGCACTGGTCCAGCAGGGCTATGCCGCCAAGGACCGGGTGGCCGCCTCCGGTGGCAGCGCCGGCGGCCTGCTGATGGGCGCGGTGGCCAACCAGGCCCCGCAGGATTACCGGGTGATGGTGGCACAGGTGCCGTTCGTGGACGTGGTGACCACCATGCTCGATGCCAGCATCCCGCTGACCACCAACGAATACGACGAGTGGGGCAACCCGGAGAACCGCGAGTACTACGACTACATGCTGGGTTACTCCCCGTATGACAACGTGCAGCGCCAGGCCTACCCGTCGCTG
>DGIP01000241.1:495-666 GCA_002386405.1 Stenotrophomonas maltophilia | reverse complement strand
CGCCAGGCCTACCCGTCGCTGTTCGTCGGCACCGGGCTGTGGGACTCGCAGGTGCAGTACTGGGAGCCGGCCAAGTGGGTGGCGCGCCTGCGCGACGACAACACCGGCACCGCGCCGATCGTGTTCCGCACGAACATGGAGGCCGGCCACGGCGGCAAGTCCGGCCGCTTC
>DGIP01000241.1:0-282 GCA_002386405.1 Stenotrophomonas maltophilia | reverse complement strand
CGTGCTGGACCAGCTGGGCGTCGATACCTCGCCCGTTCATTGAATCGGCACACCGGTCCCGCCCACCCCCGCTATACTCGGCCAATGAGCATCCCCCATCGCAATCGCATCCTGATTCCGTTGGCAGCGCTGGCGCTGCTGTTCCTTTCGGCCTGTGGCAACAAGGGCCCGCTGGTCATGCCGCAGAAGCCGGTGCCGGTCGAAGAGCAGGTGGTCGAGCCGGCCGCCGATGCCGAGGCCACGCCGGAAGAGACCAACGCCACCGACGATCCGCCGGTCGTG
>DGIP01000244.1:1162-3030 GCA_002386405.1 Stenotrophomonas maltophilia | reverse complement strand
TGCGCGAACGCCTCGCCCGCCTTTACCTTGAACTGGGCCGCTACCTCCAGCTCAAGGCCGACCTGTTCGAACCCGTGCGCGATGCCGACGTGCAGAAACGCCAGCTCGCCCTGGCCGAACAGAACCGCCGCGTCGTCGAAGCGCTCAACATCGCCAAGACCGCCATCCTGGCCCGGTTCGGCCGCTCCGGCCGGCCCGGCGTGCAGTCCGGCCTGTACCTGCGCCTGTATTACATGGCCCAGGATTTCCACGAACGCGCCAGCTCCTCGCACTACCCCTATGGCGCGCTCACCGACGCGTTCTTCCACAGCGACGTGCTCTACCGCTGCCAGCGCCTGCTCGCCCTGCAGGGCGAAGCGTGCGCCAACCTGGGTACCGCCATCCGCATGCGCCGGCCGTTCCAGTACGGCGACCGCACCCGCCAGGCCACCGCCGACCTCACCGACTCCCTCGCCTGGCTGCGCGCCCAGCACAACCCGCAGTGGCAGCGCCTGCTCTCCTCGCTCGAACTGCTCGGCCACAACCTGCAGAGCATCGAACGCCGCCTGTCCGAAGCGGCCCAGTCCGAATCCACCCTGGACAACGTCGATACCCGCCTGCGCGACACCAACCCGCATACCCTGCGCGAAATGGGCGTGCGCATCCGCCAGCAGCTCACCCCCGGTTCGCTGCTGTTCCGCCACGGCCTGCGCATGGCGCTGGCGCTGATCGTCGGCTTTGCCGCCATCCGCCTGTTCAACGCCCAGAACGGCTCGTGGGTGCTGCTCACCATCGTGTTCGTGTGCCGCCCCAACTTCGGCGCCACCCGCCAGCGGCTGGCCCAGCGCATTGCCGGCACCCTGATCGGGCTGGTGCTCACCTGGGCCCTGATGCAGCTGTTCCAGGACCTGCGCATCGAATTGTTGATCGCCCTGCTCTCGGCGCTGCTGTTCTTCTTCACCCGCAGCGACCGCTACCTGGTCGCCTCGGCCGCCATCACCGTGATGGCGCTGACCTGCTTCAACCTCATCGGCGATGGCTTCCTGCTGATCTGGCCGCGTCTGGTCGATACCCTGCTGGGCTGCGCGATCGCCGCCGCCGCCGCGTTCCTGATCCTGCCCGACTGGCAGGGCCGCCGCCTCGACCTGGTCATGGCACGCGTGCTTGAACGCTGCGCCGGCTACCTGCAGGCCGTGCTGGGCCAGTACGGCAGCGGCATGCAGGACGACCTGGCCTACCGCATCGCCCGCCGCGACATGCACAACGCCGATGTGGCCCTGTCCACCGCGCTGTCCAACATGCTGCGCGAGCCCGGCCACGTGCGCGGCAACCTGGATGCCGGCTTCCGCTTCCTGGCGCTGTCCAACACCCTGCTGGGCCACCTGTCCGCCCTCGGCGCCCACCGCGCGCAGCTGGACAGCTACGCGCAGGACCCGCTGGCCCGTTCCAGCGGCGAGCGCGTGCAGCAGGCCATGCAGCAGATCGCCGGCGCGCTGGAACGGCGCGAACCGGTGGACGAGGCCGCCAACGAGGGCGACCGCGCCCTGGCCGAACAGCTGGAGCAGCTCAATGATGAGATGCCGCCGAAGCTGCAGCTGATCCGCACCCAGATCGGCCTGATGCTGCGCCTGCTGCCCAAGCTGCGCGCCGCCGCGAACGAAATAGGTACCGGGACCGCGTGATAGGCTGCGCCGGTTCGCAAGGAGATTCCATGTCCGGCCACAGTCAGTTCGCCCTGCTCCGCCAGCGCCGCTTCCTGCCCTTCTTCATCGTGCAGTCGCTGGGGGCGTTCAACGACAACGTGTACCGCCAGGCCATCATCGGCCTGCTGTTCTACCTTGGCGTGAGCCAGGCCGAGCAGTCGCTGTACACCACGCTGGCACCGGCGA
>DGIP01000244.1:688-919 GCA_002386405.1 Stenotrophomonas maltophilia | reverse complement strand
ACACCACGCTGGCACCGGCGATCTTCATCCTGCCCTACTTCCTGTTCTCCGCCCTGGCCGGGCAGATCGCCGAGAAGCTGGAGAAATCGCGCCTGATCGTGATCACCACCACCATGGAGATCGGGATCATGACGCTGGCCGCGGTCGGCTTCCTCACCCAGAGCATGCCGATCCTGCTCGTTGCCCTGTTCTGCACCGGCCTGCAGTCCACGCTGTTCGGCCCGGTGAAGT
>DGIP01000244.1:0-526 GCA_002386405.1 Stenotrophomonas maltophilia | reverse complement strand
GCTGTTCGGCCCGGTGAAGTATTCGGTGCTGCCCTCGGTGCTCAAGCCCGAAGAGCTCACCGGCGGCAACGGCCTGGTCGAGATGGGTACCTCGATGTCGATCCTGACCGGCATGATCAGCGGCGGCATCATCTTCACCCTGGCCGGCAGTTTCGGCCCGATCGTGGCGGCAACAGCGGTGATCGCGCTGGCCATTGCCGGTAACATCACCGCGCGCATGATCCCCAAGGTCGATGCCGGCGCGCCGGACCTGAAGATCAACTGGAACCCCATTCCCGAGTCGCTGGCGGTGCTGCGCCTGGCCAAGAAGCAGAAGGCCGTGGCCAACGCCATCCTCGGCGTGTCGTGGTTCTGGTTCGTCGGCACCATGCTCACCTCGCAGCTGCCCACCTACGCGGTGGTCAACCTGGGCGGCGAACCCACCCTGTACATCTTCGCGCTGGCGCTGTTCTCGGTCGGTACCGGCGTGGGCTCGCTGCTGTGCGAGAAGCTGTCCGGGCGTACCGTGGAAATCGGCCTGGTGCCG
>DGIP01000243.1 GCA_002386405.1 Stenotrophomonas maltophilia | reverse complement strand
GCCCTGCGTGGCTGCGCGGTGCCGACCGAGGCGGCATGTCAGGGCGTCACTTCCTCAAGATCTTCCCTGAGGATCCGCCGGATCTCGAGCACTGCCTGCGGGGTTTCCTGCACGCTGTGGCCGGAGATGATCACCTTCTCCGACACCGCGCCGGGCAGGTGCGCGCTCCAGTAGGGCACCAGGCCGTCGTCGGACTTCTCCAGCGGCACCTCGGGTTTGCGCTGGGCGATGATCGAGTGGTACTTCAGGCCCGGCATGATCGGCAGCGCGGCGGCCGCCTTCACGAACGGGTCGGTGGCCTTGAGGTTGTCGATGCTGTTGGGGATCTGCAGCTTGGTGGCCTGCGCCGACTGCACTTCCGATTGCTGCAGCGCCTGGAACACATCCTCGAACTTGCCCAGGATGGTGATCGGCAGGCGCACCAGGCGCCCGATGAAGCGCCCTACCCGGTTGCCCGCGATATCGGTGCCCTGGTGGGGGGCGGCGATGAAGATGGCGCGCTCCACGTTCGGTTCGGCATCGAAGTGCAGCAGCGGGCCCAGTTTGGCCTGCACGCGCTTGAGCCGCTCACCCTTCAGGTCGTAGTTGGCCAGCAGCTGGTTCCACAACGTGTCGCCGGAACTGGTGACCAGCAGCCGGGCCAACACGCCGCCCATGCTGTGGCCGATGAACACCATGTCCTTCGACGCACGCGAGGTGCCCTTCGGATCGAAATGCCGGAGCGTATTGTCGAACGCCTGGTCGATCTCATAGCGGTTCAATGCGATCGGCGCATTGGTCGGGTAGTACACCTGCCACACCTGGAAGTGCCTGCGCAGCTCGGGGTCGCCCAGGATCTCGTTGGCCACGTTCACCCACGCTTCCGGGCTGCTGCCCAGCCCATGCAGCATGAAGATGATGCGGCGGTCCGGATCCCACGGCTGCATCAGGTACATGTGCGGTTCGGCAATGCCTTCGCTCAACCCGAACAGCGTGCGCAGCGACTGGGTGGCAAAGCCGGACTGGGCCAGCCACATGCCGTAGGCGGCGGTGAAGTTGCCGGCGAGCGGCACTTTTTCACCGTGCAGGTCCACGCTTTCGGTGGACTCGGGTGAGTACACGTCGAACAGCACCTGGGTGGTATCCAGCACCTGCTGCAGCGTGTCGCCCTTGAAGCGCAGCAAGGCGGTGGCATTGATCGCCGACATCTCGCTGTACTGCGGAATCTCGGCCTTCTCGCCTTCCAGCGGCGCGATCAGCTTGGGCGGGTCCATCACCACCACCAGCTCGGCACCGAACCCGTCGCGGCGATAAGTACTGCGCAGCCCGGCGAAACTCACCGAGGACGCCGACACCATCGTGGTGGGAATGCTGGTCAGGCGCAGCTCGTCGAAGTCCGAGGTCAGCGTCCAGCGCTCGCCCGCCACCGCGGCGTTGTAGTCCTCGCCTTCCAGCGCGCTTTTGCGGCTGCGCTTGAACACCACCGTAGCGGTCTGTTCGGCGGCGTAGTTGTAGTAGTCGCGCACCTGGGTCTGGCGGTCTTCGAACGCGCGGTCCGACGGGGTGCGCCCGCTGAAGAACAGGTAGGCATACGCATACCGCGCTGCTTCCAGCCACGCATCCAGCGCCGCGTCGGACATCGGGGTCTTGTCGCGGTCCTTCGGCTTGGGGGTCAGCGCCAGCGCGTTCTTCACCCACAGCTCGGACAGCGTCGACAGCCGCTGTTCCTCGGGCAGGTCGCGGGTGTCCTTCAGGGTCGTCTCGCAGGCGGCCACGTCCTTTTCGCACAGCGCCACGTCCAGCCCGATCACGCTCAGCGTTTCCTGCGAGGCCATGCTGAACTTGCCGGAGGTGAGCACGTCGCCGCGCTTGCTGGCCAGGTAGTCGGTGGGCGAGACCTGCTTCATCGTGACCATGGCGCAGCCGCTGGAGAGCAGCAGCGACAGCAGCACCGCCACCAGGGGCACGCCACGGCGCAGGAGACGGCTCATGGCGTCACCTCCGGGTCGATGCCCGGCACGCCGGCGCGGATCAGCTGCGAGAAGCGCGGATCATCACCGGCCGCCCGCGCGCGATCGGTGATGCGCCCGCGCGCCTTCAGCGTGGCGAAGTCCACGCCGGGCGTGAGCACGCCCAGGTCACGCGCGTACTCGGCGAAATAGCCGGAGGCGAGCAGCCGGTAGTCCAGCGGCAACCCCGGCGCGATCTGCTTGGCCAGCTCGTACACGATGGTGGTGCAGTTGCTGGTCAGCGTGTTGTAGAACGCCGGTGCCGCGTCCAGCTTGCGCGCCTCGCCCAGGTAGGACACGAACAACCCCTTGAGCTGCTCGCGGGTCATCCCCTTCAGGCGATACAGGTACACATCCTCGCCGCGCACGTTGCTGCGCACCCGCACGATGTCGGTTTCCTCGGCCGCCACCAGGGTCATCTCGAATTTGCGGAAGAACCCGCCCAGCGCCGAGAACGATTCGCCGCGCTCCTTGCGGATCTCCAGCGAGAACACCAGCTGGCGGCCGTCGGCGAACCCGAACGACACCAGCGTGTGCGCGATCATCGGCCCCATCCAGTAGGACAGCACTAGGTCGGCCGAACGCAGCTGGTCCAGGTCGTATTCGCGGCGCTCCCAGCGCACGTCGTGGTCGTCATCACTGCGCCAGGTGAAGTTGCGCACGTTGTCGAGCACCACCCGGGAACCGTCGAACTCCACCACCTTCAGCCGCTGGGCGACATCATCGGCCCAGACCCGGTCCTGGCGCGGGCTGAGCAGCAGCCACCAGACGCCGCAGAGCACCAGCGCGGCCACGAACAGCGGGCCTGGCCAGCGCCCGGCACGGGCGCGTCCCACGGCCACGGCCGTGGTAAGCGCGAATGCGCCCCACCCCGCCAGCAGCACGCCCTTGAGCCAATTCGGCCCGGGAAATTGATAGGCCAGCAGCCCGGCCACCCACAGCGCTACGACCAGCATCAATACGGCCAGCCCCCATCGTCCTGCTGTCTTCACACATCGTTCCGTCGGTTGGTCGGGGCGCTAGTTAGCCATAACCACCGTGTGGGGGACATGTTTCCCTGTTCAGGTTCGCTCAGCGGCGCGGCTCGCCCACTTTCTGCCAGGTCGCCATGCCCTTGCGGGCGCGCGGCAGTGCGCGCCGCAGCGGCAGG
>DGIP01000122.1 GCA_002386405.1 Stenotrophomonas maltophilia | reverse complement strand
CGCGGCATCCTTGTTCCAGAACTGCTTTGATGCCGCCTGCGCCCCGTAGATGCCGTCACCGAACTCGGCGATGTTGGCGTACATCTCCAGGATGCGCGACTTCGGCCACAGCGTTTCGATCAGCAGCGTGTACCAGACCTCCAGCCCCTTGCGGACCCAGCTGCGGCCCTGCCACAGGAACAGGTTCTTGGCGACCTGCTGGCTGATCGTGCTGGCGCCGCGCAGGCGCCCGCCGCGCGCATTGTGGTCGCGCGCCTTTTCGATGGCCTGCAGGTCGAAGCCGTTGTGTTCGGGAAAGCGCTGGTCTTCGGCCGCCACCAGCGAAATGGGCAGGCTCGGCGCCATCTGGTCGAGGTCGCGCCACTGGTAGTGCAGCCGGTAGCTCCAGTCGCCCTGGCCCAGCGCCTCGCCATAGCGCCACAGCATCACCGTCGACAGCGGCGGGTCGATGAAGCGCAGGACGGCCACCTGCAGCACGCTGCCGGCCACGAACAGCACCGGCAGCCATAGCAGATGCTTCCAGCGCCAGCGGCGCCGGCGGGACGGTTCCAGGCCCGGTTCGGCCTTGTGGTTGCTGCGCTCTGCCCCCATTAGTGGTGCATCCTCTGCTTGCACGGTTGTCGGCGCATTATCCGGCAACACGCCCTCATTACTTAAGCGCAGCCACCGACCCGATGACCGCCCAGACCGATTCCCTTGTCCGTTTCCTGCTTCCCGATGCCGGCGTCCGCGGCGTGCACGTGCACCTCGACGCCAGCTGGCAGCAGATCCTCTCCCATGGCACCTACCCGCCGGCCGCGGCCGAGCTGCTGGGCGAAGCCACTGTCGCCTCGGCCCTGTTCACCGGCCACACCAAGGTCGACGGCCGGCTGTCGATCCAGCTGCGCAGCAACACCGCCATGCGCACGCTGTTTGCCGAGTGCACCGCCGCCGGCACCCTGCGCGGCATCGTCCAGCTGTCCGGCGAAGGCGATGCCCCGCGTGACCTGACCGCACTGGGCGAGGACGCCCTGCTGGCCATCACCATCGAAAATCCCGGGCTGGACCCGCGCGAACCGCAGCGCTACCAGAGCCTGGTCGGGCTGGGCGCGTCCGGAATGGACGAGGCCTTCGAAGACTATTTCCGCCAGTCCGAACAGCTTCCCACCCGCTTGCTGCTGGCGGCCGATGGCGAGCGCGCGGCCGGTCTGCTGCTGCAGAAGCTGCCCGGCGACGAGGGCGATACCGACGGCTGGTCCCGGGCCAGTGCGCTGTTCGAGACCCTGGGCAAACAGGAACTGCTGGACGTGGACGGCACCGACCTCCTGCACCGGTTGTTCCATGAAGAGGCCCCCGAGCTGCTGGGCGAGCGCCCGCTCCGCTTTGCCTGCTCCTGCTCGCGCGAGCGGGTGGAGAGCATGCTGCAGTCGCTGGGCGAAGCCGAGGCCCGGGCCGCCGCCGAGCCGACCGGGGCGGTGGACATCCGTTGCGAATTTTGCGGACGGGAGTATCACTTTCCCTTGACGGAATTCGACATACTGTTCCGCGATGCCGCTGTTTCCTCACCGGCACCTGAACGGCTTCAGTAATCGCCGCGCGAGTTTTGTTCTGGGGAGAACCAAGACTTGTTAAGAATTCATAAACGCCCTAGGATCAGTGTCCCGCTTCGGCGGGAACTTGTGCTCATCACCGCTGTCTGAGAATTCCCATGCGCGCCCTTTTGCGTCTACCACTGGCCCTGATGATTGCCTTCGCCGCGATCCCGGGCGCCTATGCGCAATCCAAGGCCCGCCAGGACAGCACGGTGATTCCGGTCTGGAACAAGGGCAGCGGCAAGGTCGAAGCCCTGCTCTACCTGGAACCCACCGGGGAACAGGCTGCCGGCGCCCGCTGGCACTTCGGGCGCAGTTCGCTGGACGCCGCCTTCGGGCTGTCCTCGGGCGATTCGCTTGGCCTGCTCTGCAACAGCAGCCGCGGCACCAGCATCAGCGGGCTCGCCAGCCATTGCATGCTGGCCAGCCTGGGTGACGAGGACGACAACGCATTGAGTCGCCGGGTCACCGGGACGGCGGCGTTCAACCGCCCCGGCGGCCGCGTCGGCATCACTGCCGGCACCGGCAAGGACACCCTGCCCGCCTGGCTGGCCGGCCCGAACAAGTCGCCGGCGCTGCGCGCCGAGCAGAACGACCTGACCGTGTTCGGCCAGAAGAACATCGGCCGCGAGGGCTTCGTCTCCATTGGCGGGACCTATGCCAAGGCGCGCCTGGTGCCGTTGTCCGACATGTCCCCGGCCCTGGTGGACCGCTGGGACAGCAAGAGCCTCACCCTGGGTGCCGGCTACGGCAACTTCAGCGGCAACATCATCGGCCGCGTGGTCGACGTGCCGGGCCAGCCCGGCAAGTGGGAGGGCCTGGGCGTGGGCCTGACCTGGCGTACCCCCTGGAGCGGCCAGCTCACCGTCGGTGCGGAAAACGTGGTCACCCGCGGCAAGAACCCCTTCGCCCCCCGCAACGAAAGCACCGATGAGGGCACCGTGCCCTACGTGCGGTACGAACAGGACCTCTGAGTCCACCTTCCGATGACCCGGAAAGACCAGAAAAGGCGCGCCAATGGCGCGCCTTTGTCGTTCCAGCGCCCCCGTTGAGATCGCTGAACACGCCAACCTGATACAGAGCGTGACAAAACAACTGCAACTATTTTGCTAACAATTTGTTAACAAATGAGCCATCTGACGCTTATAACCCTCTCAAGGGCCTTGATCCACAAGGACTTTGCCGAATTTCACACAGATCACAGACTTCATTAACGCTACTTTAATTCTTTTGAAGTGGCAGTTACTATCGAGTCAGCCTTGTGGTCTTTGGTGCTCTCTATTGGCACCGCCTGAGGCAAACACCCCAGTGAATACCCAAGATTCCCTTGGAGAGAGAGAGCAATGAACTTTAAGTCCAACAAGCTGCGTGATGCAGTGGTCGTTGCACTGGTCGTCGCGGCCGGCACCGCCACCGCGCAGGCGCAGGAAGCCGCCAATACGACCAACCTGGACCGCATCTCGGTCACCGGTTCGCGCATCAAGAGCACCGACATCGAGACCTCGCAGCCGGTGCTGAGCCTGAGCCGCGCGGACATCGACAAGCAGGGCGTCACCTCGATCGCCGACGTCCTGCAGCGCATCTCCGCCAACGGCGCTGCGCTGAACCGTACCTTCAACAACGGTGGTGACGGTTCCGCCGGCATCAGCCTGCGTAACCTGGGCACCCAGCGTACCCTGGTGCTGGTCAACGGCCGCCGCTGGACCACCGGCCTGGACGGCAGCGTCGACCTGAACACCATTCCGGTGGCCATGGTCGAGCGCATCGACGTGCTGAAGGACGGCGCTTCGACGATCTACGGTTCCGACGCCATCGCCGGCGTGGTGAACATCATCACCAAGAAGGACTTCGACGGCGCGGAAGCCAACTTCTACAAGGGCCAGTACAGCGCGGGCGACGGCGAGCGTGAAGCCGCCGACTTCGTGCTGGGCACCACCACCGACCGCGCGTCGGTGATGATCGGCGCCTCCTACGTCAACGAACGCGAAGTCATGGCCGGTGATCGTGCGATCTCCGCCGGTGGCCCGCCGTTCTTCAGCGGCCAGAGCGGCACCGGCATCCCGGGTTCGTACCTGCGCGGTGGCCGTCGCTACGTGATCATCAACGGCGTTGAAACCCCGTTCGTGGCCAACGTGCACGGCTACAACACCGCTCCGGACAACTACCTGCTGACCCCGAACGAGCGCACCTCGCTGTTCGCCTCGGGTTCGTACAACGTTACCGACAACATCACCTTCCGTACGGAAGCGATGTACAACGAGCGTAAGTCCGAGCAGCTGCTGGCCGCCATGCCGGTGACCGGCATGACCCTCAGCGCCGACAGCATGTACAACCCGTACGGCGTCGACCTGACCGGCGTGAACCGTCGTTTCAATGAAACCGGCGGCCGTTCGTTCAACCAGAACGTCAAGAACTGGCACTTCTACGGTGGCTTCGAAGGCTTCTTCGAGTTCGCTGACCGTACCTTCGACTGGGACGTCGGCTACCGTTACGACAAGACCGACCAGAACGACCTGACCTACGGCCTGTTCAACGTGCAGAACCTGGACGCGGCCTACGGCCCGTCGGGTATCGACCCGGTGACCGGCCAGGCCGTCTGCTTCGGCGCCGGTGGTGCGATCATCCCGGGCTGCTCCCCGATCAACCCGCTGGGTCCGGAAGGCTCGATCTCGCAGGCTGCGCTGGACTACACCTCGTTCACCGCGCATGACTCGGCCTCGCAGGTCTCCAAGGGCTACTACGCCAACATCTCCGGCACGATCGTTCCGCTGCCGGCCGGTGACCTGGCCTTCGCAGCGGGTTACGAGTACCGCAAGGAAACCGGTCAGTTCGATCCGGACGCCTTCATCGCCGCTGGCCTGAGCACCGGCAACGGCGCCAGCCCGACCAAGGGTGGTTACGACCTGGACGAGGTCTACCTCGAACTGTCGATCCCGGTGCTGGCTGACCTGCCGGGCGCCAAGCTGCTGGACTTCAGCGTGGCCACGCGCTACTCGAAGTACAGCAACTTCGGTAACACCACCAACAACAAGTTCGGGTTCCGCTGGAAGCCGATCGACGACCTGATGATCCGCGGTAACTACTCGGAAGGCTTCCGCGCGCCGAGCATCAACGACCTGTTCCGTGGCGACACCGATTCGTTCGAAACCTACGCCGATCCCTGCGCCGCGGCCAACAACCCGACCGGTGGCGTGCTGGCCCAGTGCCAGGCCCAGGGCGTGCCGGCTGGCCTGGTCCAGCCGAACACCGATGGCGAGCCGGGTCCGCTGCAGACTGCCGAGCCGTTCACCTGGCAGTCCAACCCGAACCTGAAGCCGGAAACCTCGACCAGCAAGACGCTGGGCCTGGTGTGGAGCCCGAGCTTCGTGACCGGCCTGAACGTCACGCTGGACTGGTGGCAGATCGAAATCGAAGACTCGATCACCCGTCCGTCGATCGACGACATCATGAGCCGTTGCTACGGCGGTACGCCGCAGGAACAGGCCCAGTACTGCCCGCTGATCATTCGTGACCCGAACTACGGCGCGACCAACGAGCACTACGCGATCGTCAACGTCAACATGCCGCTGCTCAACCTGTCCTCGTACAACGTGGAAGGCTGGGACCTGGGCGTTGCGTACCGTCTGCCGGAAACCTCGTTCGGCCAGTTCACCGTTACCTGGGACAGCACCTACCTGAGCAAGTGGGAAACCAAGGCCACCGAAGACTCCGCAGTCGACGGCCGCCAGGGTGACTACCTGAACCAGGATCCGTACTGGCGCATCCGTTCCAACCTGTACGTGGACTGGACCCTGGGCGATTTCGGCATCAACTACGGCCTGCGCTACAAGTCCGGCCTGACCGAATCGTGCCTGCTGGGCCCGGCGACCCGCGGTTACTGCTCGGATCCGGACAACCAGAAGAACCACATCGGTGCGACCACCTACCACGACGTCCAGTTCCGCTACAACACCCCGTGGAACGGCACCGTCATGCTGGGTCTGAACAACGTGTGGGACAAGCAGCCGCCGGTCTCCTACTCGGTGTCGTACAACATGTTCGACCCGCAGTACGACCTGCCGGGCCGCTACTACTACGTGCAGTACAAGCAGAAGTTCTGATCGATCCACTGATCGGTACCTGATGCAGCAACGGCCCCGAAAGGGGCCGTTGTTTTTTGTGCCGGCGCTGCGTTCGGCACCATCTTCCACGCATGAAAAAGGCCGCATTCCGCGGCCTTTTCGCTACCTGTGCACTGCGCTCAACCGATCGGGATCAGCGTCTCGATCACATGCTCAACATACGCTTCGAAATCCTCGCGCGCCGGCTTGGGCTGCTGCAGCTGCAGCGACAGCTGCAGGAAGCCCACGTAAGCCGCGTAGGCCAGCCGCGCACGATGCTGCGCATCGGTACGGCTCAACCCGGCCTGGCGGAACGAGGCCACCAGGTACTCCAGGCGACGATGCGACACGCGGTCGATCACCGGGCGCACCATCGGATGGTCCAGCGCCTTGAGCAGTTCGCTGTAGATGATGTGCGGCTGCACTTCGTGCGCCACCACCTGGAACAGCTGGCGCAGGCGTGCGCGCGGATCCGGCACGTCTTCCAGGCTGCCGAACACCTGTTCCTGCTCGAACAGCTCCCAACGCTCCAGCGCGGCCTGCAGCAGCGCATCGCGCGAGGGGAAATGCCAGTAGAAACTGCCCTTGGTCACGCCCAGGCGCCGCGCCAGCGGCTCCACCGCCACCGCGCCGACACCCTGTTCAGCGATGAGATCCAAGGCGGCCTGCGCCCAGTCTTCCGCGCTCAGGCGGCTGTTGCGGCCGGCACGGGGCTCGCCGGCGGAAGCTTCAGGTTCATTCATGCGCTGATTTAACCATACGCCGGGGTCGGTTTGTGTGGAATTGCCCGAAACCGCGGCTGTAAAACCCTGCGCCGCTGGGCCGCTTCGGGTAGAGCCACGCCCTGCGTGGCTGCCTCGGCATGCCAACCATACTAGAGAGTATTGACATGCCCATAGGCAGGTCCATACTAGCAAGTATGGTAATCCCAGACTCCCTCCCGCCCGCCACCACCGACGAGCGCCTCACCGCAGCGCACGACGCCGTGCTGGCGGCAACCCGCTCGGCCCCCGGCCGCCGCGGCACCGTGCTGTTCGCCCACGGTTTCGGCCAGACCCGGCACGCCTGGACCGCCAGCGCGCAGTCGCTGGCCGCGGCCGGCTACCAGACGCTGGCCTACGACGCGCGCGGCCACGGCGATTCGGATTGGAACCCGGCGACGCTGGCGTACCACGGCGAGCAGTTTGCCGACGACCTGATCGTGCTGGCCGGCGAACAGCCGCAGCCGCCGATCCTGGTGGCCGCGTCGATGGGCGGGCTGTTCGGCCTGCTTGCCGAAGCCCGCTGGCCCGGCCTGTTCTCGGCCATGGTGCTGGTGGACATCACCCCGCGCTGGGACACCGCCGGAGTCGAGAAGATCCTGATGTTCATGACCGCGCATCCGGAAGGATTCGCCTCGTTGGAACAGGCGGCCGACGTGATCTCGGCCTACCTGCCGCACCGCCCGCGCAAGTCGGAAGATTCACTGCGCGCGTTGCTGCGCGAAGATGGCCATGGCCGTTGGCGCTGGCATTGGGACCCGCGCCTGGTTGCCGAACTGGCGCGCGACAGCGAACAGCACCAGGATGCGCTTGCAGAAGCAGCGCGCCAGGTGAAATGCCCGGTGCTGCTGGTCAGCGGCGGGCGCAGCACCCTGGTCACCCCGCAAACGGTGGCCGAATTCCTGGCGTTGGTGCCGCACGCACGCCACGTGCAGTTGCCGGAGGCCACGCATATGGTCGCCGGCGACGACAACAACGCCTTTACCGCTACTGTGTTGGACTATCTGGACGTGTTGCCCTCGGCCTCCGCCGTGGCACAGTCCGCCACAACCGAGCACGTCACCGGAGCACGCTCATGAGCATTGTCGTTCCCTTCCTCGCCATCCTGCTGGCAGGCGCCATCGTCGCCTACCACCGGATGCGGCTGATCACCTGGACGCTCGTCAGCCTGGTGCTGCTGGCTGCCTGCTGGTTCGTTCCCTATATCAACCAGACCGCCACGATCGTGGCTGCGGCCATTGTTGCCGTCATCGCCGTGCCGCTGCTGCTGCCGTTCATCCGCAAGCCGCTGCTGACCGCGCCGATGATGAAGGTGTTCCGCAAGGTGCTGCCGCCGCTGTCGCAGACCGAACGCATCGCGCTGGAAACCGGCTCGGTCGGCTTCGAAGGCGAGCTGTTCACCGGCGACCCGGACTGGAACAAGCTGCTGAACTACCCCAAGCCGCAGCTCACCGCCGAAGAACAGGCCTTCCTGGATGGCCCGGTGGAAGAACTGTGCGCGATGGTCAATGACTGGGAAATCACCCACGTCTACGCCGACCTGCCGCCGGACATGTGGGCCTTCATCAAGAAGAACAAATTCTTCGGCATGATCATTCCGAAGGAATACGGTGGCCTGGGCTTCAGCGCGCTGGCCCACCACAAGGTCATCCAGAAGCTGGCGTCGGTGTCGAGCGTGGTCAGCTCCACCGTCGGCGTGCCCAACTCGCTGGGCCCGGGCGAACTGCTGGTGCATTACGGCACCCAGGAACAGAAGGACCAGTACCTGCCGCGCCTGGCCGATGGCCGCGAAGTGCCGTGCTTCGGCCTGACCGGTCCGTTCGCCGGTTCGGATGCGACCTCGATTCCCGATTACGGCATTGTCTGCAAGGGCGAGTGGAACGGCGAGCAGGTGCTCGGCGTCAAGCTCACCTTCGACAAGCGCTACATCACCCTGGCCCCGGTCGCGACGCTGATCGGCATGGCCTTCCGCATGTACGACCCGGACGGCCTGATCGGCCCGACCCGCGACATCGGCATCACCCTGGGCCTGCTGCCGCGCGACACCGCCGGCGTTGAAATCGGCCGCCGCCACTTCCCGCTCAACTCGACTTTCCAGAAC
Source organism: Stenotrophomonas maltophilia (assembly GCA_002386405.1). Lineage (GTDB taxonomy): Bacteria > Pseudomonadota > Gammaproteobacteria > Xanthomonadales > Xanthomonadaceae > Stenotrophomonas > Stenotrophomonas maltophilia_AD. Next base: position 2,116 of record DGIP01000122.1, on the reverse strand, counting down.
GGTCCGATCCGCGGCAAGGACGTGTTCATTCCGCTCTCCCAGCTGATCGGCGGTGCCGAGAAGGCCGGCAAGGGCTGGAACATGCTCAACGAGTGCCTGGCCGTGGGCCGCTCGATCACCCTGCCCTCCACCGCCAGTGGCGGTGCCAAGGCCGGCGCGGTGGTCACCGGTGCCTATGCGCGCATCCGCAAGCAGTTCGGCCTGTCGGTCGGCCGCTTCGAAGGTGTGGAAGAAGCGCTGGCCCGCATCGGCGGCAAGGCGTACGCGATCAGCGCGCTGTGCCAGGCCACCGCCGCGGCGGTGGACCGTGGCGACGTGCCGTCGGTGCCGTCGGCGATCGCCAAGTACCACTGCACCACCATGAGCCGTGAGGTGATCTCGGATGTCATGGACGTGATCGGCGGCAAGGGCATCATCCTGGGGCCGCGCAACTTCGCCGGCCGCAGCTGGCAGGCCGCGCCGATCGCGATCACGGTGGAAGGCGCCAACATCATGACCCGCAGCCTGCTGATCTTCGGCCAGGGTGCGATCCTCTGCCACCCGTGGGTGCTGCAGGAAATGAAGGCGGCGCAGGATCCGGATACCAAGGCCGGCCTGCAGGCGTTCGACCGCAGCCTGTTCGGGCACATCCGCTTCGGCATTTCCAACGCGGTGCGTTCGTTCTGGCTGGGCCTGACCGGCGCACGCTTCGGCGCCGCCCCGGGCGACGCCTATACCCGCCGCTACTTCCGCAAGCTGGACCGTTACTCGGCCAACCTGGCGTTGATGGCCGACATCTCGATGATGACCCTCGGCGGCAAGCTGAAGTTCAAGGAATCGCTGTCGGGCCGCCTGGGCGACGTGCTGAGCCACGTGTACATGACCAGTGCGATGCTCAAGCGCTACCACGACGAAGGCGCGCCGGTAGCCGACCAGCCGCTGCTGGCCTGGGCGTTCCATGACAGCGTGCACAAGATCGAGGAATCGCTCTCGGCGGCGCTGCGCAACTTCCCGATCCGTCCGATCGGCTGGCTGATGTGGCTGCTGATCTTCCCGTTCGGCCGCCGTGCCGAAGCGCCGGGCGACCGCCTGGGCCACCGCGTGGCCGCGCTGCTGATGGCGCCCAACGAAGCCCGTGACCGCCTGGCCAGTGGCGTGTTCCTGACCCCGTGCGAAAACAACCCGGGTGGCCGCATCAACAGCTACCTGTCCAAGGCGATCATGGCCGAGCCGGTGGAGCGCAAGTTCATCAAGGCGCTCAAGACCAAGGGCATCGAGGCGCTGGACTTCACCGCGCAGCTGGACGAAGCGGTGGCCGAAGGCGTGATCACCCAGGACGAGCGCACGCTGCTGGAAGAGCTGCGCACGCTGACGATGGACACCATCACGGTGGACGACTTCGAGCCGCACGAACTGCGTTCGGCCAGCTACTACGACCGCGAACGCAAGGACGCCCAGTCGCAGGCAGCGTAACGGCTGCGCATGCATGAACGACAACGGCGGACTTCGGTCCGCCGTTTTTTTTGAGGAGACACACCATGGCAGCTCCCCTGTTGAACCTGTACCACCGCATGCAGCGCTGGCCGGCCGGCCAATGGCTGTTCTCGCGCGCGGTGTGCTTCAAGGCGCCCTACTTCGCCAGCATCGCCCCGCGCATCAACCTGCTCGAACCGGGCCGCTGCGAAGGCCGCATCGCGCACCGGCGCAAGGTCACCAACCACATCGGCACCGTGCACGCGATCGCGCTGTGCAACCTGGCCGAACTCACCGCCGGCCTGATGGTCGACGCCTCGCTGCCCAAGGGCATGCGCTGGATTCCCAAAGGTATGGAGGTCAAATACCTGGCCAAGGCGACCGGCACCCAGCATGCGGTGGCCACGCCTGCGCAGGCGATCATTGCTGCCGAAGCAGGTTATGCGTTGCCGGTGAATGTGCAGGTCTGCGACGCTTCGGGCACTGCGGTGTTCGAAGCGCGGATTGATATGTGGGTGTCGCCGGTCAAGCGCGGTTGATTTTCTGCGCCAACGGCAGCGTTTCAATTCATACGAGCTGGGGCGGCCGTCGGGTAGCCCCGCTCCGGGACACGCCGTGAATACGTCCATGTAGGCTTGTCAAAAACATCCATGTTTTTGACAGT
>DGIP01000316.1:19665-20228 GCA_002386405.1 Stenotrophomonas maltophilia | reverse complement strand
TTGGGCGTGCCGGGGGGGGGGGGTTTGGGGCGACCGTAGCGCGCCATGGATGACGCGAACGAGCCCCCATTGATGGGTCTACGTCGTGGCCCGCCATCCCGCCCCCGCCGGCCCGCTACCCGTAGCAATGAAACCCCGCTGCTGCTGTTGCAGTTGCTGTTGCTGTCGCTGTTGCTTCAGTCAAACAACCCCAGCTGGCTGACCGGTTCGCGTTCGCGGAATCCACCCAGGCCAACCCCCACCAGCCGATACCGCGTCTCCGCCGGCAGGTCCACGCGCGCGCGCAACGCCAGCGCGATATCGCGCAGCTCCTCCAGCGTTTCAGGCGGCGATTCCGGCGTGAAACTGCGCGTGATGATCCGGAACTGCGACGTCTTCAACTTCAGCACCACCGTGTGCCCCACCCGGTCCGTCTTGCGCGTCGCGTTCCACGTCTTGCCCGCCAGCTCCACGATCGCCGGCTCCAGCGCCTCCAGCGGCAGATCTTCCGCGAACGTGTCCTCCGACGAAATCGACTGCACCTGCTGGTCCGGTTCCACCGGACGCTCATCGATACCGCGCGC
>DGIP01000316.1:19080-19468 GCA_002386405.1 Stenotrophomonas maltophilia | reverse complement strand
ACGCTCATCGATACCGCGCGCACGCCGGTACAGGCTTGCACCGAAGCTGCCGAAGCGCCCTTCCAGCTCCTCCAGCCGCAACCCACGCAGATCGCCCACCGTCACGATGCCCAGCTCCGACAGCTTGCCCTCCATCACCTTTCCCACCCCCGGCACCCGCTTCACCGGCAGCGGCAACAGGAACTGATCGATCCGGTGCGGCGGCACCACGAACTGCCCGTCCGGCTTGCGCCAGTCCGACGCGATTTTCGCCAGGAACTTGTTTGGCGCGATTCCCGCCGACGCCGTCAACTGCGTCTCCTCCCGGATCTGCGTGCGGATCAGCGTCGCAATCTCCGTCGCCACCGTCATCCCGCCCTTGTGCACCGTCACATCCAGGTACGCCTCA
>DGIP01000316.1:6114-18870 GCA_002386405.1 Stenotrophomonas maltophilia | reverse complement strand
GTCACATCCAGGTACGCCTCATCCAGCGACAGCGGCTCCACCAGATCCGTATGCCGCAGGAAAATTTCCCGCACCTGCCGCGACACCGCCTTGTAGCGCACGAAATCCGGCGGCACGAACACCGCATCCGGACACAGCCGCTCCGCCCGCATCGCCGGCATCGCCGAACGGATCCCGAACACCCGCGCCTCGTACGACGCCGCGCACACCACCGAACGCGCCCCCTTCCACGCCACCACCACCGGCAGCCCGCGCAGCGACGGGTTGTCGCGCTGCTCCACCGACGCGTAGAACGCGTCCATGTCGACGTGGATGATCTTGCGTTGTGCGGACACGGCGGAAGCTCAAGGGCCCAAGCGGCAGGAATAGATGAACAAGATTACAGCCACACGCCTGAGTATGGTCTTTTCATAACAACGACATGCGCTTTTGAAGCTGAAAACACTACGCCGGCGTACGGTTAAAACGTTTGATTGAATGGAAATTACTCTGCACTCTTGGGTGCTTTCAACGGCAACAAACCGCCGCCCTTCATCTTCAGGATTGCGTTTTCCATGACTCGTCTCAACGCGTTCTCGCGCGAACAGCTGCTGGCCAGCGCCCGTGGCGAACTGTTCGGGCCGGGCAGCGGTCGCCTGCCCAATGACCCGATGCTGATGTTCGATCGCATCACCGACATCCGCGATGACGGCGGTCCCCACGGCAAAGGCTACGTGCGCGCGGAACTGGATATCCGCCCCGACCTGTGGTTCTTCGGCTGCCATTTCATCGGCGACCCGGTGATGCCCGGTTGCCTGGGCCTGGACGCGATGTGGCAGCTCACCGGCTTCTACCTTACCTGGCTGGGCGCGCCCGGCCGTGGCCGCGCACTTGGCTGCGGTGAAGTGAAGTTCACCGGCCAGGTGCTGCCCGACGCAAAGCGCGTCACCTATGAAATCGACATCACCCGCGTCATCAACCGCAAGCTGGTCATGGCGCAGTCCGATGCCCGCATGCTGGTCGACGGCCGCGAAATCTACACCGCCAAAGACCTCCGCGTAGGTCTGTTCACTTCCACCGAGAACTTCTGATGCGTCGCGTCGTCATTACCGGAATGGGCATCACCTCGTGCCTGGGCAACGATCTGGACACCGTGTCCTCCGCACTGCGTGAAGGCCGCCCCGGCATCCGCAACCTTCCCGACCACGCCGAAGCCGGCCTGCGCAGCCATGTCGGCGGCAACGTCGAACTCGACCTGGATGCGCAGATCGACCGCAAGCTCAAGCGCTTCATGAGCGATGCCTCCGCCTACGCCTACATTGCCATGCGCGATGCCATCGCCGATGCCGGCCTGGACGAAGCGCAGGTGGCCAACCCGCGTACCGGCCTGATCGCCGGCTCCGGCGGCGGCTCCAGCCAGTGGCAGGTCGAATCGGCCGACATCCTGCGCGCGCGTGGCGTGCGCAAGGTCGGCCCGTACATGGTGCCGCGCACGATGTGCTCCACCGTGTCGGCCTGCTTGGCCACCGCCTTCCAGATCAAGGGCCTGAGCTACTCGCTGTCGGCCGCCTGCGCCACCTCCGCGCACTGCATCGGCGCCGCTGCCGACCTGATCCGGCATGGCGCGCAGGACGTGATGTTCGCCGGTGGTGGTGAAGACCTGCACTGGTCGATGAGCGTGATGTTCGATGCGATGGGCGCGCTGTCCACCCGCTTCAACGAAACGCCCGCCACCGCATCGCGCCCGTACGACAAGGACCGCGACGGCTTCGTCATCGCCGGTGGCGGCGGCATGCTGGTGCTGGAAGATTACGACCACGCGTTGGCACGCGGTGCACGCATCTATGCCGAACTGGTGGGCTACGGCGTCACCTCCGACGGTGCCGACATGGTCGCCCCCTCCGGTGAAGGCGCGGTGCGCTGCATGAACATGGCCATGCAGAACCTCAGCGGCCCGATCGACTACCTCAACACGCACGGCACCTCGACCCCGCTGGGCGATGTCACCGAGCTGAAGGCGGTGCGCGAAGTGTTCGGCGAATCGATTCCGCCGCTTTCCTCCACCAAGGCGCTGTCGGGCCATTCGCTGGGTGCGGCCAGCGTGCACGAAGCGATCTACTGCCTGCTGATGATGCGCGACGGCTTCATTGCCGGTTCGGCCAACATCGGCGAACTCGACCCGGCAGTGGAAGGCTTCCCGATCGTGCGCGAAAGCCAGGACAAGCAGTTGAACACGGTGATGTCCAACAGCTTCGGCTTCGGCGGTACCAACGCAGCGCTGGTGTTCGGTCGCGTGTGATCGCCTGCGGCGTCGACATGAAAAACCCGGCCACGTGCCGGGTTTTTTATTGCAACAACGGTACCAGCAGCGCGTGCGCGTCGCGCAGCGAATCGACGATGCGGTGGCCGAGCGCGCGCAGCGCCTCGTCCGGGTGCACCAGGTCCGGCACCTGGATCGCGGTCATGCCGGCACTCACCGCCGCGCGGATGCCGGCCGGGGAATCTTCCAGCGCCAGGCAGCGTGACGGGTCCTTGCCCAGCTTCTGCGCCGCCAACAGGTAAATGTCCGGCGCCGGCTTGGGATGGGCCACGTCGCTGCTGGTCACCACATGGTCGAAGTACGCCAGCAAGCCGGTTGCGGCCAGCTTGCGCGAGGCACGCGGCTGCCGGGTGGAGGTGGCCACCGCGCGCGGAATGCCATGCGCCTGCAGCAGCTGCAGGATCTCCATGATGCCCGGCCGCAGCGGCAGGCCCTGCTGGGTGCGCTCCTCGTACAGATCGTGGCAGCGCGCGAACAGCGCCAACACCTCGTCTGCCGTGATGTGCTGCAGCAGGCGCTGTTCGCAGTCGCGGTCGCCCAGGCCCACCATGCCCAGCCAGAAGTCATCGGTGAACGGCAGCGCCTGTTCCCGTGCCGCCTGTGACCAGCACGCCAGCGAGACGCGCTCGCTGTCGATCATCAGGCCATCCATGTCGAAGATGACCGCTTCGGGCAGGAACGGCAGCGCGGCAATGGCGGTCATGGTGCGTCGGTCAGGTGCCCGGTGAACAGCGTGTCCAGGTCTGCCGCATCCAGCATGCGCCACTCGCCCTCGGGCAGCTCGCCCAGCGACAGCCCGCCAATGCGGCTGCGGTGCAGCGCCTGCACGTGGTTGCCCACGGCGGCGAACATGCGCCGGGCCTGGTGGTAGCGGCCTTCGTGCAGCACAAGTTCTGCCTCGCGCGCCGAGCGCACGTGCAGCTCGGCCGGCAGCAGCGGCTTGTCGTCCGCTTCCAGCATCAGCGCACCGCTGGCAAAACGTGCCACCTCGTCACCGCGCAGGTCTTCGGCCACGGTCACCTGGTAGGCCTTGTCCAGCCGCGATTTGGGCGACACGATCCGGTGCAGCAGTGCGCCGTCGTCGGTCATCAGCAGCAGGCCGCTGGTATCGCGGTCCAGCCGGCCCACCGACGACAGCACCGGCGAGCGTTCGCGGAAGCGCGGCGGCAGCAGGTCGTAGATCAGCCGGCCCTTGTCCTTGGTCGAACAGGTGTAATCGCGCGGCTTGTGCAGCATCAGGGTCAGCCCCTGCGGCGGATCCAGCGGCTCGCCCTCGACCCGGATCGCCTCGTGGGCCACCTGGTCATCGGCGTACAGCACCTCGCCGTCCGCATCGGTGATGAGCCCCTCGCGGAACATGCCCTGCACCTGCTTGCGGCTGCCATAGCCCAGGTTGGCCAGCAGTTTCACCAGCTTCATGCGCGGCCTCCGCGGCCCCACTTCGGCTCGTCGCTGCGGGGCGCCCTGGCGGGGGTGGGGCTCTTGCTGGCCTTGGTCGCCTCGATCAGCTTGAAGCCGTCGCGCTCGGCGGCCACGCGCACCTGGCCGAAGCTTTCGTTGAGGATCTGCTCGTACGGCAGGTGGCGGTTGGCCACCAGCCACATCCGCCCACCCGGGCGCAGCGCCTGCGCGGCCACGGCGATGAAGCGCTGGCCGATGTCGGGGCGGTCGGCACGCGAGGGGGTGTGGAACGGCGGGTTGGTGACGATGAAGTCGTACTGCGCTTCGATTCCTGCGGTGACATCGTGCCAGTGGAAGCCCAGCGCGGCGGGCTTGCCCAGCGCCTCCAGGTTGACCTTGGCCAGGGCCAGCGCGCGGCCTTCGGCCTCGTACAGGTCCAGCCCGGTCACCTGCGGGCAACGCTGCAGTACTTCGCTGGAGAGGTAGCCGAAGCCGGCGCCCAGATCCGCGCCGCGCCCGGCCAGGTCGGCCGGCAGCTGTTCCACCAGCAGCGCCGAGGCCGGGTCGATGCGGTCCCAGGCGAAGATGCCCGGGCGGCTCTGGAAGCGCCCGCCCAGGATCGCGCGCGGCGCGTCCAGCGCGGCCCAGCGCTGGGCCAGGGCGGCGTCGTGCTGGCCGTCGAGGGGCGCGGTCCAGTACACCCGGCAGTGGTTCTTGGTCATCTTGCCGCCCAGCCCGGCCAGCTGCTGCAGGTCGCCTTCGCCGGAGCGGGCGCCTTCGTTGTTGTGCTGGCAGGCCACCACGATGCCGCCCGGGGCGGCCAGCGCCAGCGCGCGGGCAAACAGCGCGCGGGCTTCTTCACGCTGGCGCGGCGGCAGTACCAGCACCACCGCGTAGCGGGTGCCGTCGGTGGCCAGCTGCTGCTCGTCGCGCACGGTCCAGCCGCTGGCTTCCAAGGCGTCGGCGAACGGGCGGAAGCTCTGCTCGCAGACCAGCTGGCCCGGCTGGGCGTGCTCGCGCAGCGGCCAGCCATCGCGGGCGCGCAGGAACAGCACCGGCCCGGCCGGCCAGCTCAGCGCGCCGCCGAACGGCAGGAACAGGGTTTCCAGGGGGGCGTCGTGCTGGGCAGCCATGGGGGGCACATCTTGAAAAGAGACCGCCATTCTACCGTTTCGGCCGAACCACCCCGTCCGGCGGCCGATTTGCGTTTATTCAACGCTGCCTTGATGCCATCGCAACATGCACTCGGTCAGGGTGAAGGCTCATTCGCAACGGAGGTAGCTCATGCGCGCATTGTTCGTCGGTGGCGTGGTCGACAACAGCGAAATGGATCTGGAGGGGACGAAGGCGCCCGTGCACTACCCCGAAGATACCGGCGGCGGGCACTCGCGCTACCGGTTGCACCAGATCGGCAAACACTCCAATGGCGATGTGGCCTACGCGGTCTATGGGGCGCCGGACATGACAGATGACGAAGTGGCCCGGATTGCCGATGAGCGTGCCTACGCGCGCCGCTTCGAGGCCGAGCCGGAAGTATTCACGCACTGAGGAACGGCGCGTGCCGGGCAGGACCCGGCACGGCCCGTTGGATCATTCCACCGGGGGCAGCTCGCGGATCGTGCTGATCTCATCCAGCCACAGCACATGCTGCTGCACCGGGGCATCCAGATCATCCAGGCGCAGCTGGCCGTTGCTGCCTTCGTTCTCTTCCGCATCGCGGTACTGCTGCACGGTGGGCTGCACCGCCACGGTGCCGAGCAGGCGGCGGCCATCTTTCAACGTGACTTCGACCTGGGTCTGGCCCTTGAGCTGGAGCAGCAGCGCCTCGAGCGCGGCAATGTCGGCCGGGTTTGTATGGATTCGGGGGGCGATGCGGGACATGGCGCTCCTTTGTTTCAATTCCGCCCGGCGAGGACGGTGCGTACCGCGGTGACCAGCTGGGCGACCGAATACGGCTTTGCCACGTGCTCCTGGAAGCCGGACGCGAGCGCGCGCTTGCGGTCGTCGGCACGGGCCAGCGCGGTCACCGCCACGATCGGCAGGGCGTTGGCATCGAGCCCGAAGTCCTGGCGCAGCGTGCTCACCAGGCCATAGCCATCCATGCCCGGCATGCCGATATCGGTCAGCAGCACATCCACCGCCTCGTGCCCGCCGGCATCCAGCAGTGCCAGCGCTTCCCCGGCCGAAGCCGCGGCGGTCACCTGCGCGCCCTGCTCTTCCAGCAGCCGGCGCAGGTATTCCAGCACTTCGGGCTGGTCTTCCACCGCCAGCAGGCGCAGGCCCTTGAGCGGGTACGGCTCGATCAGCTGTTCGCGGATCGGGCCACTGAACACTTCGCGCAGCGGCCGGCCATCGGCCTGCGGCTGGTAGCGCGGCAGCTGCACGGTGAATTCCGCGCCTTGGCCCTGCCCTTCGCTGTTGGCGGTGACCGTGCCGCCGTGCAGTTCCACCAGCTGCTGCACGATCGCCAGGCCCAGGCCCAGCCCGCCGTGACGGCGCGTGGTGGTGCCGTCGGCCTGGCGGAAGCGGCTGAACAGATGGCGCAGGAACTCCGGCGCGATGCCGTCGCCCGAATCGGCCACGGTCACCGTCCAGTGGTCACCGTCGGTGGCCAGGGTAACCGTGACCGAACCGGCGGCGGGGGTGAATTTGATGGCGTTGCTGAGCAGGTTCCACAGCACCTGCTGCAGGCGCGTGGCATCGCCCAGCACCAGCGCCGGTTCGTCGGGCATGACCAGCCGGGTATCCAGCGCCTTGCCTTCGGCCACCAGCTCCTGGGCGCGCATGGCCTCGGTGAGCTGGGCACGCAGGTCCAGCACTTCCACTTCCAGCTGCACCTTGCCCAGCAGCATGCTGCTAAGGTCCAGCATGTCCGAGATCAGCCGCTTCTGCGCCATGGCGCTGTTGGCGATCACGCCCAGGCCCTTGAACAGCGGGCTGGTGCTGTCCACGCGCTGCAGCAGCAGCTCGCTCCAGCCCAGGATGGTGGTCAGCGGCGTGCGCAGCTCGTGCGACAGCGTGGCCAGGAATTCGTCCTTCAGCCGCGCCATGCTTTCAGCGGCGTTGCGTGCGGCGCGCTCGGACTGCAGCAGCTCTTCGCGCGCCATCTCGATTTCGCGGCGTTCGGTGACATCGCTGCTGCTGCCGGCCAGGCCGATGAAGCGGCCCATCCGCGAGAAACGCGGCTGGGCGTTCATTTCCAGCCAGCGCCACTGTTCGTCGGCACGCAGCCCGCGCACCAGCACCTGCATCGAGCGTTGCGCCTTGAGCGCGGCCTGCAGTTCGTAATCGAATACGGAGGCATCGTCGGGGTGCACCAGCCCGCGCCAGACGTCTTCCGGAACGCGCTGCTCGTCACCGCCGAAGAATTCGCTGAACGCACTGTTGACGAAGCGGGCGTGGCCGCGCTCGTCCAGCACCCATACCGGCATGGGCAGGCCATCGGCCAGTGCGCTGAAGCGCGCCTCGCTTTCGGCCAGCTCCACTTCGATCTGCTTGCGGTTGGTGATGTCGAAGAACAGGATCGCCACCCGGCGCTCATGCGGCTCGCCCACCCGCATCGCTTCCACCGCGTACCAACGGCCCAACGCACGCGCTTCCAGTTCGAACTGCTGGGAGCGGCCGGTCAGCGCGATCTGGCCGTAGACGCGGTACCACTGCTGCTCGTGCGCCGGCTGCAGTTCGCTCATCAGCCTTCCGGACGCCTGTGCCAGGCCGGTGTTGCGCTCGAAGGCGTCGTTGACCTCCAGGAAGCGGTAATCCACCCCGACGCCATCCTCGATGATGACCTCGATGATGCAGAAGCCCGCGCTCAGGCCTTCCAGTACCGCACGATGCAGGGAAGGATCCGAGGCCGGGGCCGCAAACGGGGCGCGTTCCAGGGTGGAGGCAGGCAGGCTGGGCAAGGGCGTCAAGAGGGGCAACTGGCGGAACGGAGGAGTACAGCATCTTCCAGACCGCGTATTCGTAGCGTCAAGCAGGGGGTGCTGATTTGACGTAAGTGAATTCGTCCCCACTCCGGAACCGGCGTATCGCCTTTGGCAATTGTTCCGGCCCGTGATCAGGATCACACTGCGGAACATCCTCTTCCCGCAACCCCGACCGAGGCAACGCCATGAACCGCAAACCCTTGCTGGCTGGTGCTCTCAGCTGCCTGATGCTGCTTGTTGTCGGCTGTGCGACGGCCGGCCCGCGCAGCGTCACCTCCCCCGATGCACCGCGCGCACTCACCGGCGACAGCCCGGTGCAGGTCAGCTGGACCGACCCGGCCCAGTTCACGGAAATCCGCAACAGTTCCAACCGTTTCGAGGCCCAGAGCGGCAACTGGGTGTATGAGCTGGCCGATTCCCTGCGCAAAAGCGCGGTCAAGCGCCTGCCCCCGGGCCAGACGCTGGAGGTGAAGATCACCGACATCAAGCGGGCCGGCGAGTTCGAGCCGCAGAACGGCCCGCGCGGCAACGATATCCGGATCATGCGCAACATCTACCCGCCGCGGATGACCTTCACCTACACCCTGCGCGACGCCAGCGGCGCGGTGCTGCAGCAGGGCGAAGAGAAGCTGGCCGACATGGGTTATCTGACCAATGGCGGCCTGCGCAGCAACAACGATCCGCTGCGCTATGAGAAATACATGATCGACCAGTGGCTGCGCCGGCTGCTACCTACCGAGCGCCGCTGAGCACCCGCGCCACGCGCTTCACCGCGCACGGCAGCTGGTAGGCGCTCACGTTGCACAGCGGGGCCAGCACGTCCAGGCGCGGCGCCTCGCCCCACAGCGTGACCGTGCTGCCCACCCCGGCCTGCGGCAGGTCGGTGAGGTCCACGGTGAGCATGTCCATCGAGACCCGGCCGATCAGGTGGCCGGGCTGGCCATCGATCTGCACCGGGGTGCCGTTCGGCGCGAACTGCGGGTAGCCGTCGGCATAGCCCAGCGCCACCACGCCCACGCGGGTGGGACGTTCGGCCACGAAGCGGGCGCCATAGCCGACCGGTTCACCGGCGGCGATCTCGCGGATGGCGAAGATCTTCGACTGCATGGTCATCACCGGGCGCAGGCGTTCGGTAAAAGCGTTGTGCTTCTGCAGCGGGTTGGCCCCGTACAGCATCAAGCCCGGGCGCACCCAGTCGCTGCGCACGTCGGGCCAGCCCAGCAGCGCCGGTGAATTGCACAGGCTGGTTTCGCCGGCCAGGCCGTCGATGGTGGCGGCGAACAGGTCGGCCTGTTCGCGCGTGCGCGGGCTGTCCAGTTCGTCGGCGCGGGCCATGTGGCTCATCAGCACCATCGGTGCCACCTGCGGCAGCGCGGACAGGCGCGCATGCGCGGCGCGGAACTCGGCCGGGGCCAGGCCCAGGCGGTGCATGCCGCTGTCCAGCTTCAACCAGATCTGCAGGGTAGCGTCGGTCTGGAACGCTTCCACGGCATCCACCTGCCACGGCGCGGCCACCGCGAACCACAGGTTGTGCTGCACGATCAGCGGCAGCTCCTCGGCGTCGAAGAAGCCTTCCAGCAGCAGGATCGGCGCGGTGATGCCCGCCGCGCGCAGTTCCAGCGCTTCTTCAATGCAGGCCACCCCGAACGCGTCGGCTTCGCCGTCAAGCGCGCGCGCGCAGGCCACGGCACCGTGGCCGTAGGCATCGGCCTTTACTGCGGCCAGGGTCTTGCGGCCGCCGCCCAGTTCACGGGCCAGGCGGAAGTTGGAGCGCAATGCATCCAGGTCGATCAACGCGCGGGCTGGGCGCATGCTTTCGGTTCACTGTGTTGGACGGACGCGGCGTGGTGGCCGCCATAACGGAAGATATCCAGGCCTTCGGTGCTGATCTGCGGCTGGCGCGCGCTCATCAGGTCGGCCAGGTAGCGGCCCGAGCCGCAGGCCATGGTCCAGCCCAGCGTGCCGTGGCCGGTGTTGAGGAACAGGTTGCGGTAGGGGGTGGCGCCGATCACCGGCGTGCCATCCGGGGTGGCCGGGCGCAGCCCGGTCCAGAACTCGGCGCGCGACAGGTCGCCGCCGTCCGGGTACAGGTCTTCCACCACCTTTTCCAGGGTGGCGCGGCGGCGCGGCGACAGCGACAGGTCGAACCCGCCCACTTCGGCCATGCCACCCACGCGGATGCGGTCGTCGAAACGGGTCACCGCCACCTTGTAGCTCTCGTCCAGGATGGTCGAGGTCGGCGCCATCGCCGCGTTGGTGATCGGCAGGGTCAGCGAGTAGCCCTTCAGCGGGTACACCGGCAGGTGCATGCCCAGCGGCGCCACCAGCGACGGCGAATAGCTGCCCAGCGCGACCACGTAGCGGTCGGCGGTTTCCACCTTGCCGTCGATGCGCACGCCGGTGATGCGGTCGCCGTCGGTTTCCAGCCCGGCGATGTCCTGGTCGAAGCGGAACTCCACGCCGGCATCCATCGCCATCTGGGCCAGGCGACGGGTGAACAGCTGGCAGTCGCCGGTCTGGTCGCGCGGCAGCCACAGCGCGCCCACCAGCGTGTCGGCCACGCTGGCCAGCGCCGGTTCGTGGGCGATGATGCCGGCGCGGTCCAGCACTTCATACGGCACGCCGTACTGGGCCAGCACTTCGATGTCCTGCGCCGATGCATCCAGCTGCTGCTGGGTGCGGAACAGCTGGGTGGTGCCCAGGTCGCGGCCTTCGAACTCGATGCCGGTCTGCGCGCGCAGCTCGTTGAGGCAGTCGCGGCTGTACTCGGACATGCGCACCATGCGCGCCTTGTTGATGGCGTAGCGTTCGTGCGTGCAGTTGCGCAGCATCTGCGCCAGCCAGCGGTACTGGTTCAGGTCCAGCCCGGGGCGGATCGCCAGCGGTGCGTGCTCGGAGAACAGCCACTTCACCGCCTTCAGCGGCACGCCCGGGGCGGCCCACGGCGAGGTGTAGCCGAACGACAGCTGGCCGGCGTTGGCAAAGCTGGTTTCCAGCGCCGGGCCGGGCTGGCGGTCCACCACCGTGACTTCAAACCCGGCCTGCCGCAGGTACCAGGCACTGGTCGTGCCGATTACCCCACTGCCAAGGACTAGAACGCGCATGAGACCTCTCCAACCCGATCATTCCCTGCACTGGAGCGTGCCGGGACCATAATTGAGGAAGTATATTCCGGCCAAACCAAGCAATTTTGCTGTTTTTGGCGCCTCAAGCAGGATATTGTCGCGCCAACACCCCCGGGAAGCTGACGCCATGGCCGCACGACCGCGCGAGCTGGACAAGATCGACCGCAAGATCCTGCGCATCCTGCAGGACGAGGGCCGCATTTCCTTCACCGAACTGGGCGAGCGCGTGGGCCTGTCCACCACCCCCTGCACCGAGCGGGTGCGGCGGCTGGAACGCGATGGCGCCATCACCGGCTACTACGCGCGCCTGGACCCGCAGTACCTCAAGGCCAGCCTGCTGGTGTTCGTGGAAATCAGCCTGGCCTACAAATCCGGCGACATCTTCGAGGAGTTCCGCCGCGCGGCGCTGAAGCTGCCCAACGTGCTGGAATGCCACCTGGTATCGGGCGATTTCGACTACCTGCTCAAGGCGCGCATCAGCGAAATGGCGTCCTACCGCAAGCTGCTGGGCAGTACCCTGCTGACCCTGCCGCACGTGCGCGAATCCAAGAGCTACATCGTGATGGAAGAGGTCAAGGAAACGCTTACCCTGCCCATTCCGGACTGAGGCGTCCAAATGCAAAAGGCGGCGCGCTTGCGCGCACCGCCTGTGTAGCTGCCGACCAGAGGCATCAACGCTGCTGTTTCTGGTCCTGGTGGCGCTGGTCCTGCTGTTTGCCACCTTTCTGGTTCTGCTGATCCCATTGCTGCTGGTTCTGCTGGCCGGGTTTCTGGTTCTGCTGGCCCTGCTGATCCTGCGGCATCTTGCCGGGATTGCCCTTTTGCTGATTAGCCATAACTGCACCTTCTGAGCTTGGGGATGCGCGTTGTTGCGGCGCACGTACAGAGTCGGCGAAATGCAGTTAATCGCAGGCGAAATTGCAGTGAGCTGCGGCGTTGACACGGATGACTGCGGGCATTGGTTGTGAAACGTTCATGCATCAGGGTTTGATGCGTTGCCCATCGCCGGTGGGCACCGCGTCGTAATAGCGGCCAGTGCGCGTATCCAGCACGCGGTTCGGGCCGGCCTGCTTCATGCCCGGCACGATGCGGCCGTGGCGGTCATACACCTTCGGTGGCGCGGTGGTGGCCGGCGGTGCAGGCGGTACGACCTGGGCCGGTCCCTGGCTCTGGATCGGGTGGGTGCGCAGCTGCTGCGTGGTCTGCGCCGGGGTTTTCACCGGTGCGGGCAACGGTGCCTGCGCGGGTACCACGGGGGTGACCGGGCGGGTATCGGTGGGTTTGCGTGGCGCGGGCATCTGCGCCGCAGCGACCAGCGGCAGCAGCACGGCCAGCGACACGGCACCCCGGAAGAAGCGTTTCATGGCGGCGGACTCACGACGGAACATGCATTCACCCTGCGCCAGCATGCGTGTCAGCACCATGAATGCCCTCCGCGCTTGCCCCCGGCCGCCGCCGCCCCCATTTTGCTGCCATCCCCACGAGGACTGCCCATGACCGCATTCGATCTCTCCCCGCCCAGCGACGCCCAGCGCGACGCCCTGGTGGCCGGGCTCAGCCAGGACGAGCGCCGCGTCCTGCTCCAGCACGGCACCGAAGCCCCGTTCTGCGGCGTGTTCCTGGACAACAAGCAGGACGGCGTCTACGGCTGCCGCCTGTGCGGCCTGCCGCTGTTCCGTTCCAGCACCAAGTTCGACTCCGGCACCGGCTGGCCGAGCTTCTTCGCCCCGTTCGACCCGGCCCATGTGCGCGAAATCCGTGACGTCAGTCATGGCATGGTGCGAACTGAAATCGTTTGCGCCCGCTGTGACAGCCATCTCGGTCATGTGTTCCCGGATGGCCCGCCGCCGACCTACGAGCGGCACTGCCTGAATTCGGTCTCGCTGTCGTTTACCCCGAATGGCCAGCCGTATCCGGATCCCCTGCAACGCGGCGGGGCCGAGGCCCAGCCTGCGGGTTGAGTCCTCGCCAAACGCGTGCCCACCAACGGTGGGCACCTACC
>DGIP01000316.1:0-5984 GCA_002386405.1 Stenotrophomonas maltophilia | reverse complement strand
CCAACGGTGGGCACCTACCGGAGTGGGTGTGGAAAAGTGTGACGTTCAACCAACGTCCCCCTTCAGAATGCGCGCGCCAGGCCGACATGGTGATATCCCCACCGCCGCGCCCGCCCCATGCTCATCATTGTTGGCTTCCTGATCGTCATCCTCAGCGTGCTCGGCGGCTATGTCGGCGCGCACGGCAAGCTCGGCGCGCTGTGGCAGCCCTATGAGCTGGTCATCATCGGTGGCGCGGCGCTGGGCGCGTTCCTGGTCGGCACCCCGATCAAGACCGTCAAGCAGACCCTGCAGGCCTCCGTGGGCGTGTTCAAGGGCCCGCGCTACAAGCAGCAGGACTACATCGATGTCCTGAGCCTGCTCTACGAACTGCTCAACAAGGCCCGCCGTGAAGGCTTCATGGCGCTGGAAGACCATGTCGAGCGCCCGGCCGACAGCGCCATCTTCGCCAACTATCCCAAGGTGCAGGCCGACCACCACCTGGTGGACTTCATGACCGACTGCCTGCGCCTGATGATCGGCAGCAACATCGAACCGCACGAGCTGGAACCGCTGCTGGAAATGGAGCTGGAAAAGCACCATGCCGAAGCGATGCAGCCTTCGGCGGCGCTCAACAAGGTCTCCGACGGCCTGCCCGGCTTCGGCATCGTGGCCGCCGTGCTGGGCATCGTGATCACCATGGGGTCGATCGGCGGCGCCATCGAGGAAGTGGGTGCGCACGTGGCCGGCGCGCTGGTCGGTACGTTCCTGGGCATCCTGTTGGCCTACGGCTTCGTCAGCCCGCTGGCCGCTGCGGTCGAAGCGCGCGCGGAGCAGGACAGCCGCATCTATGAATCGGTCAAGACCGCCCTGCTGGCCTGCCTGCGCGGCTACAACCCGAAGATCGCGCTGGAGTTCGCCCGCAAGACCCTGCCGTCGAACGTGCGCCCGGGCTTCAGCGAATTCGAAGCGCACCTGAAAACGGTCAAGTAAGGCACCGCCATGGCCGAGAACAAACCCACCGTCATCGTCCGCCGGGTCAAGAAGGGCGGCCACGCCGCCCATCACGGCGGCGCCTGGAAGGTGGCCTACGCCGACTTCGTGACCGCCATGATGGCGTTCTTCCTGGTGCTGTGGCTGATGGCGGCCACCACCAAGCCCGAGCGCGCCGCCATTTCCGAGTACTTCCGCAACCCCAGCCCGCTCAGCGGGCAGAGCTCCACGCCCGCCCCGGGCATGGCCGGCCCGGGTGGCGCCAGCACCTCGATGATCAAGCTGGGCGGCGCCACCGATGTCTCGCGCGGCAACAGCAACGACCCCTTCCAGAACCAGCAGGCCGAGCGCCCGGTGCCGCAGGAAGACGAGCGCGAGCGCGAGAAGAAGCAGCTGGAAGTGCTCAAGCAGGAACTGGAAGAAGCAATCAGCAAGAGCCAGGCGCTGGAACCGTTCAAGGACCAGCTGCTGCTGGACCTGACCCCGGAAGGCCTGCGCATCCAGATCGTGGACAAGCAGAACCGGCCGATGTTCGACATGGGCAGCGCGGCGCTGAAGACCTACACCCGCGACATCCTTCGCGAGCTCTCGCAGTTCATCAACCACGTGCCGAACCGGATCAGCATCACCGGCCACACCGACATCACCGCGTACAACGCCGCCCACGGCTACAGCAACTGGGAGCTCAGCGCCGACCGCGCCAATGCCGCCCGGCGTGCGCTGCTCGATGGCGGCATGGCCGATGACAAGGTCACCCGCGTGGTCGGCCTGTCCTCGTCGGTGCTGTTCGACAAGACCCAGCCGGACAACCCGATCAACCGCCGCATCAGCATCGTGGTGATGACCAAGGCCGCCGAAGCCGCCGCGCTGGCCGGTTCGGGCCAGGAAGTGGCGCTGTCGCCGACCGCCCAGGACGCCGACATCCAGGCGACCCAGGGTGCGCCGGTTCCGGCCCTGGCGCCGGCCGCGCCTCCCGCCTCCGCCTCGCCCTGAGGCGGTTCCGGGGGTAACGACCAACGGTCGTCACCTACCGGATTACAATGGGGGTCTTTCCCCTCCAGACAGACGATTCCATGTCCAAGCAGTCCAAGGCCAAGCGCGACAAGCGCAAGAAGCTCCAGCCCAAGCGCCCGATCAACCGCCTCAACGCCCAGCAGCCGGTCCAGAACCACGCCGTGCTGACCAACGAAGAAGGCCAGGTCGTCGCTGCGATCGGCCTGCAGGGCACCGAATGGCTGCTGGCCATTGGCGGCCAGACCATGGGCAACGCCGACAACCCGGTGCCGATGCTGGCCATGCTCAAGCACCTCTCCAATGTCCAGGAGAAGGAAGGCCGCAAGGTCACCCTGGAATACTCGACCCAGCTGCAGCAGCTGATCGACGACCTGGCCGCCGATGAAGGCAAGACCGCCGACGAGTACCTGGGCCAGCTGGTCTCCGAGTTCGAAGGCGTGGAAGGCGTGGAAGGCGAAGAAGGCGAAGAAGGCGACGACGCTGACACCGCCGCCGAAGACGCCCCGGCCGCCGAACCGGCTGCCGACGCCGCCGAGGCCACCCCGGCCGCCAGCGACGACAAGCCGCAGGCCTGAGCCACGGCCACCCGGTGACGGTCTATATCGACGATGCGGTACACCCCTGGCGCGGCGAGCGCTGGGCGCATCTGATGGCCGACACCCTGCCCGAGCTGCACGCCATGGCGGCGCAGCTCGGGATTCCCCGGCGGGCATTCCAGAACCGCCGCAGCGGCGCCCATTACGACGTCCCCGCCCCGCTGCGCCTGCAGGCCATCGCCCTGGGCGCGACCGCCATTTCCCGGCACACCGATCGGGACCTGGTGAAAGCCGTCATCGCCAATGCCAGGTCGCAATACGCGGGGTAATCCCCGTCAGAACGGATCGGACCCCGGCCGCACTTCCACCCCCAGCAGCGAACACAGCGCCAGCATGGCGTCATCGTCGCGCTGCAGCGCCATCCAGCCAGCCAGGCCGCCGTTGCCGGTATCCACGCTCCACAGCGAGTAGTTGTGCTCGCGCAGGCGGTCGTAGGCGGTGCCCATCAGCCGCGGCGCGTCAATGTGGGCGGCGAAATCCTCGTCATCCAGGTCGCCACCCCAGTCCAGCTGCAGGTTCCAGCGCGCGGAAAGCTCGTTCACCGCCGACACCAGCGCATCGGTGTCCTCACGCTCCACCTCGAAGCCGGACTGCCAGGCAATGGCGGTCATCAACGGCGGCAACCAGTCGGCCTCCTCGTCGATCTCCTCGCCGTTCTCCAGCAGCGCCTCGCGCCAGCGGTTGAACTGCTGCAGGCCCAGTTCCTCGTCGCCCGGGTTGATCAGCACGAACAGGTTCCAGATCCGGGCCTCGAAATCGTCTTCGTCGAAATCGCGTTCGTCTTCTTCGAAGTCGAAATAGTCGCTGTTGTCGGGCATGGCCGGTATTCCTGGAGACAGGCAGGCATTCTGCCACGGCCACCATACGGTTTATCCTGTGCGCCTGAAGATGGCCGTGGTGGCTGTCAGCATCCAATGACCATGAGCGATACCCCTCCCGACCACCTGGCGATCAACCCGGCCAGCCCCTTCCACGATGCCGCGGCGCTGGAGCGCGGCGTGGGCATCCGCTTCAACGATGTCGAGCGCGACAACGTCGAGGAATACTCGGTCAGCGAAGGCTGGATCCGCGTGCAGGCCGGCAAGGCCCGCGACCGCCGTGGCAACCCGATGACCATCAAGGTCAAGGGCACCGTGGTGGCGTACTACCTGGATCAGAAGCCGGAATAACCGGTCAACCGGCCCACGGCCGGTTGTTCCCCGGGATTGATGGCTGCGCCGTCAATCCCGTTGCCGCGTTTCCAGCAGGTCCAGGTTGCGGATCAGCTTGCGCGAGATCTCGTCGGAGATCCGCCCGCGCCGGGTCAAGCGGAACAGCTCCTCGCGTTCGGCAGTCAGCCCGGCACTGCGCAGCTGGCGGTAGCCCTGCTCCATGCGCTGCACCTTCTCCGGGTCCGCATCCGGGCCCTGGTCTTTTTCCAGGTTGCGCTGGTACAGCAGGCTCACCCGTGAGGCCGCATCGTTGTACAGCTGCACGTTGTCGGTGGTCTGGTTCTGCACCAGCTGCTGGCGCATGCGCTCCACCCCGGCCAGCGCCGCCTTCGAGGCCAGCCGCCTTGCCAGGTCTTCTTCCTTGCGCTCGCCCGAATCGGCCGGCAGTTCCAGCCCCTTGAGCAGGCGCGGCAGCGCAACGCTGGCACCCACCAGCGACACCAGGATCACCGCCGCCGCCAGGAAGATCACCAGGTCGCGCGCCGGGAAGGCACTGCCATCGGGCAGGAACAATGGCAGGGTCAGCACACCGGCCAGCGTGATCGCACCGCGCACGCCGGCCACCGAGGTGGCCACCACGATCCGCCACGAGGTGCCCTGCCGCGCTTCACCGCGGTGCTTCGCACGCAGCACGCTCCAGCGCAGCGACAGCCACACCCAGGCCAGGCGCAGCAGCACCAGCGCCAGGTTGATCACCACTACGTACACCAGCAGCCACCACGCACTCTGGTGCCCGCTCTCGCTCACCGTGGTCATGGCGCGGTCCACGATGCCCGGCAGCTGCTCGCCCAGCAGCACGAACATGATGCCGTTGAAGGAGAACTGCAGCATGTTCCACACTGCCATGCGCTGCACGCGCATGCTGCCCGACACGCGGCCGGTGAGTTCCACGTAGCTCATGGTGATGCCGGCGGCCACCGCCGAGAGGATGCCCGAGGCGTTGGCTTCTTCGGCCAGCAGGTAGGCCGCGAACGGAATCAGCAGGTTCACCAGCAGCGCCGCGCCCGGCTCTTCGCCGAAGCGCCGCCACAGCCAGCGCTGGAAGGTCGAGACGCCCAGCGTCACCGCCACGCCGATCGCCAGGCCGGCCACCGCCACCCACAGGAAGGTCACCGAGGCGGTGGCCAGCGAGAACGAGCCGGTCATCACCGCCGCCACCGCGAAGCGGAAGCAGACCAGGCCGGACGCATCGTTCAACAGCGATTCGCCTTCCAGGATGTGCATCAGCCGCTTGGGAATCGGTGCGCGCGACGCAATCGAACTCACCGCCACCGGGTCGGTCGGCGAAATGATCGCCGCCAGCGCGAACGCCACCGCCAACGGCATCACCGGAATCATCCAGTGGATCAGCAGGCCGGCGCCGATCACGGTGAACACCACCAGCCCGAACGCCAGCTCCAGGATCACGCCCTTGTCGCGGAACAGGCCCTGTTTGGGAATGCGCCAGCCATCCAGGAACAGCAGCGGCGGCAGGAACAGCAGGAAGAACATCTCCGGTTCCAGCGCATGGCCACGGTTGAATACGCCCGCAATCACCGCACCCAGGCCGATCTGCACCAGTGGCAGCGGCAGCGACAACGGCAGTACGCGGACCAGGTAGCCGCTGGCGACCACCGCCACCAGCATCGCCAGGACGACTTCAATCGTGTGCATGCATTTTCCAGAGAGCCTGGAAAAAAATTACCACACCCACCCCGAACCGCGCCCTACAACGGCGAACTCAGGCCGCCTCGCCGTCGAAGCGGTAGATGTCCATCGCCAGCATGCCTGCATCGATACCGGCATCGATGCGCTGCGCACCCAGCACGTCACCGCCGGCCGCACCAAGGGCGAAATGCAGCGGCTGGAAGTGCTCGTCGGTGGGGTGCGCGCGTTCGGCATACGGCGCCTGGCGGCGGTAATCGAGCAGTGCGGCACTGTCGTTGGCCTGCAGGCGCTGCTCCACCCATTCGATGAAGGGGCGCACATAGGGCGCTTCGCCGCCGCGCTGGTACTCGCGGAAGTCGTGCAGGTTGTGGGTGATGCTGCCCGAGCCGACCAGCAGCACACCCTGCTCGCGCAGCGGTGCCAGTGCGCGGCCCAGCGCGAACTGGTGGGCCGGGCCCTGCAGCGGCTGCAGCGCCAGCGGCACCACCGGAATGTCGGCCTGCGGGTAGAGCAGGCGCAGCGGCACCCACGCGCCATGGTCGAG
>DGIP01000276.1:2817-3310 GCA_002386405.1 Stenotrophomonas maltophilia | reverse complement strand
GGCTGCCGCCCCCGCGCCGACCGCGCCCGCCGTGGACGCCGCCGCAGCCACCACCGGCCGTAACGTGGCGACCGTGGCCGAGGCCTTCCTCACGCCGATGACGCCTGCCGACAACATCGACTCGCCGGCCAGCTGGACCAGCCCGGAAGGGCAGGTGTGGCTGATCGCCACCGCCAAGGCCACCGACAAGCTGGTGGTCTATGACGGCCAGACCGGCGCGCACCTGCGCGACGTGGGCAGCACCGGCACCGCGCCGGGCCAGTTCGTCCGCCCCAACGGCATCGCCGTGGTCGATGACCTGGTGCTGATCGTGGAGCGCGACAACCACCGCGTGCAGGTGTTGCAGCTGCCGTCGTTCACGCCGCTGGGCACGTTCGCCGCCGACGACCTGCGCAAGCCGTATGGGCTGTGGGTCAACAAGCAGGCCAACGGTTACGACGTGTACGTGACCGATTCCTACGACGCCGGTGAAGACGCGCAGGGCAACGACGTG
>DGIP01000276.1:2090-2617 GCA_002386405.1 Stenotrophomonas maltophilia | reverse complement strand
ACGCGCAGGGCAACGACGTGCTGCCGCCGCTGGCCGAGCTGGACAAGCGCGTGCGGCGCTATGCGGTGCAGGTGCAGGACGGCAAGGTGCAGGCGACGTTGACCTCCAGCGTCGGCGACACCTCCGAGGCCGGCGCGCTGCGTGTGGTCGAATCGATCTGGGGCGACCCGGCCAATGACCGCCTGCTGATCGCCGAAGAAGACGAGACCTACGCCAGTGAATTCAAGGTGTACACGCTGGAAGGCAGGTTCAGCGGCACCACCTTTGGCCGCGATGCGTTCAAGGCCCAGGCCGAAGGCGTGATGCTGCGCACCTGCGGCAAGGACGGCTGGTGGATCACCACCGAACAGGGCAAGGATCGCAGCGTGTTCCATCTGTTCGACCGCCACACGCTGAAACATGTCGGCGCGTTCCAGGGCAATACCGTGGCCAATACCGATGGCATCTGGCTGAGCACGGCCGCCTCGCCGCGCTTCCCGCATGGCGCACTGTACGCCGTGCATGACGACCAGGGCGTGGTCGCCTTC
>DGIP01000276.1:1233-1880 GCA_002386405.1 Stenotrophomonas maltophilia | reverse complement strand
GACCAGGGCGTGGTCGCCTTCGACTGGGCCAGCGTGGCCAGACAGCTGTCGCTGCCGCTGGAGTGTGCAAAGTGAGCGGTATCCATGCATGCGCCCGCGCGCTCGCGGTAGTGCTGCTGCTGGGCAGCGCGTCCAGCTGGGCCAAGCCGGAGGGCAAGGCCGAACCGAACACCCAGGTGCCGATCGGCAACCGGCATTACGCGGCGACCGGCTTCCCGGACCGCATCGTGGCATCGCCGGCGCAGGACGCATCGCGCGGCTTCGCCGTGGCGTGGCGTACCGATGCCAGCGTCAGCACGCCGCTGCTGGAATGGGTGGTAGCAGGCGACTCGCCCGATGTCGGCACGCCCAAGCGCGTCACCGCCGTGACCGCGACGCTGGACACCGAACTGGGCCCCTCGCACCATCACCGTGCCGACGTCGCTGGCCTGGCGCCGGATACGCTGTACCTGTGGCGGGTGCAGGGCAACGGCACCTGGAGCGCCTGGAACCAGCTGCGCACCGCCGGGCGGGCCGACCAGCCATTGACCCTGCTGTACTTCGGCGACACCCAGAACAAGAACGTCAGCCACGTCTCGCGCGTGCTGCGTGCCGGCATCAAGGCCGCACCGGACGCGCGCCTGACCCTGTTTGCCGGTGACCTGGTG
>DGIP01000276.1:358-1105 GCA_002386405.1 Stenotrophomonas maltophilia | reverse complement strand
CTGTTTGCCGGTGACCTGGTGAGTGGCGGTGATGGTGTGGACGACAGCGAGTGGGGCGAGTGGTTCGCTGCCGCCGGCTGGCTGCCGCAGGAAACCGCAGTGGCACCGGCGATCGGCAACCATGAGTACTTCGAGGAATTCGAGGACACCCCGCAGGAGCGCCGCGTGCTGGGCCGGCACTGGCCGGTGACCTTCGCCCTGCCGCGCAACGGCGTGGATGCCGCGTCCACCAGCACCTACTGGTTCGACTACCAGGGCGTTCGCATCGCCGTGCTGGACGGCACCTCGGCGCTGGACCTGGGCACGGCCCAGGCGCAGGCGGCGTGGCTGGACAAGGTGCTGGCAGACAACCCGCAGCCGTGGAGCATCGTGCTGCTGCACCAGCCGTTCTATTCGCCGCGCGAAGGCCGCGAGAACGCCGAGCTGCGTGACGTGCTGCTGCCGGTGGTGCGCCGCCACAACGTGGACCTGGTGCTGCAGGGCCACGACCACACCTACGGGCGTCGTGGCGAAGGGCAGGCGGCCACCCCGCAGTACGTGGTCACGGTGGCCGGCCCGAAGCAGTACCGGCTGTCCGACGAAGCGCGCGCGACGATGGCGCCGGTCGGGGAGGACACCCAGCTGTACCAGGTGCTCACGATCGATCCACGGCACCTGCGCTATGAAGCACGCACGGTCACCGGCCGCCTGTACGACGGCTTCGAACTCAACCGGGAAGCCGATGGCAGCAAGCGCAAGACCGAACTC
>DGIP01000276.1:0-139 GCA_002386405.1 Stenotrophomonas maltophilia | reverse complement strand
CCGAGGGCCGCATCGCCCCGCGCGACTGCGCGCGTACCCAGACCCTGAAGGGTCGCGCCGACCGCTGCTGGGAATAAGGACTGCCATGAACCCGCACCCCAAGCTTCCCCTGATCGCCCTGGCCGCCGCGCTGCTGCTG
>DGIP01000275.1:18288-18612 GCA_002386405.1 Stenotrophomonas maltophilia | reverse complement strand
TCTTCCAGACGGTGGATGGTGCCGTTGCCGTTCTCGACCAGCGCCTTGTAGCGCTCGATCATGGCCGGAACCTGCTCGCTCTGGTCCGGGTGGACCATGAACACGACTTCGTAATGACGACTCATGTGTATTTACCTTTCGGATGTGGCCCTTTCGGGCCGGACAGCCCCCCGCAGGTGAACGCGGTGGAGCAAGGGTCCTGCCAGGAATCAGGCAGGAAGCCGCGCATTATCGCAGCAGAAAGGGTTCCAGGCAAGCCGGGCGGCGCCCGGAGCCGGATTCAGGCCTTGTCGGCCTCGGTGGTGAAGCTTTCGCCGCAGCCAC
>DGIP01000275.1:0-18130 GCA_002386405.1 Stenotrophomonas maltophilia | reverse complement strand
TGAAGCTTTCGCCGCAGCCACACTCGGCGGTGGCGTTCGGGTTCCTGAACGTGAAGGTCTCGCTCAGGCCCTGCTTGCCGAAGTCGATTTCGGTGCCGTCGACCAGCGCCAGGCTGTCGGCGTCCACGTAAATGCTCACCCCGTCCTGCTGGAAGACGGTGTCGCCGGGGCGCTCGTCGCGGGCCAGGTCGGTGATGTGGCCCCAGCCCGAACAGCCGGTGCGGGTCACACCGAAGCGCAGGCCCAGGGCACCCGGGGTCTGGGCCACGAACTTCTGGACACGGGTGAAAGCAACAGGGGTAAGGGTGACAGCCATGACGGACGACTCCAGCAGATGGGACACATTATAGGTCCACGGCCCAGTCAGAAATGCCTCGCAAGCAGAACGCTGCAACCGTTAAACTCCTCGTTCAGAGATCGAGTCGATCAACAGAGGATTCAAGTCATGACGGTGGTCAGCGTTGAACATGCGCTTGCCGGGAAGATCCCGGAAGGCGGCGAGGCAACAGTACGGGGCTGGGTGCGCACGGTGCGCGGGTCTGCGGCGCTTGCCTTCGTCAATGTCACCGATGGCTCCTGTTTCGCCCCCATCCAGGTGGTGGCCAATGACACCCTGGGCAACTTCGACGAAGTGAAGGCGCTGACCCCGGGCTGCTCGGTCATCGCCCGCGGCACCCTGGTCAAGTCCCAGGGCAAGGGCCAGTCGTTCGAGATCCAGGCCAGCGACATCGAGATCGTCGGCCTGGTCGAAGACCCGCTGACCTACCCGATCCAGCCCAAGCCGATGAGCGCCGAGTTCCTGCGCGAAGTGGCCCACCTGCGCCCGCGCACCAACCTGTTCGGCGCGGTCACCCGCATCCGCAACTGCCTGGCCCAGGCCGTGCACCGGTTCTTCCACCAGAACGGGTTCAACTGGATCAGCACCCCGATCATCACCACCTCCGACGCCGAAGGCGCCGGGCAGATGTTCCGCGTCTCCACGCTGGACATGGTGAACCTGCCGCGCACCGCGCAGGGCGAGGTCGATTTCAGCCGCGACTTCTTCGGCAAGGAAACCTTCCTGACCGTGTCCGGCCAGCTCAATGTCGAGGCCTACTGCCTGGCGCTGAGCAAGGTGTACACCTTCGGCCCGACCTTCCGCGCCGAGAATTCCAACACCACCCGCCACCTGGCGGAGTTCTGGATGATCGAGCCGGAAATCGCCTTCGCCGACCTGGCCGAAGACGCACGCCTGGCCGAGCAGTTCCTGAAGTACCTGTTCCGCGCGGTGCTCGACGAGCGCGGCGACGACCTGGCCTTCCTGGCCGAGCGCGTGGACAAGAACGCCATCCAGAAGCTGGAAGACTTCATCAACGCGCCGTTCGAGCAGATCGACTACAGCGAAGCGGTGAAGCTGCTGCAGAACTCCGGCAAAAAGTTCGACTTCCCGGTCGAATGGGGCCTGGACCTGCAGACCGAACACGAGCGCTGGCTGACCGAGGAACACATCGGCCGCCCGGTGGTGGTGACCAACTACCCCGAGCACATCAAGGCCTTCTACATGCGCCTGAACGACGACGGCAAGACCGTTGCCGCGATGGACGTGCTGGCCCCGGGCATCGGCGAGATCATCGGCGGCAGCCAGCGCGAAGAGCGCCTGGACGTGCTGGACGCGCGCATGGCGCAGTTCGGCCTGGACCCGGCCCACTACGGCTGGTACCGCGATTTCCGCCGCTACGGTTCGGTGCCGCACGCCGGTTTCGGCCTCGGCTTCGAGCGCCTGGTGGTGTACGTGTGCGGGCTGGGCAACATCCGCGATGCGATCCCCTACCCGCGCGCACCGGGCAGCGCCGAGTTCTGATCCTTTCCACGGAGGCACGCCCATGACCCTGTTCTTCGCGCTGTGCTTCGTCGGCGTGGCGATCGCCGGGTTCAGTGCCTTCGTGATCTTCTGGCCGCTGACGCTGGTGCACATCCGCGACCGCCACCCTGCCCTGGCCGACCGCTTCGGCAGTGGCGCCTTCCTGCGTCCGGACGCGCTGCGCTGGCTGCTGGGCCGCGATTACCGCGACACCCCCGACCGCTCGCTGTCGGGGCTGGCCACGCCGGCCTGGCTGTCGCTGCTCACCCTGCTGGCCGGACTGGGCATGGCCGCCCTGCTCTGGCTGCTTTCGATGGTACTGACATGACTGACATCACCGCCCACTCCGACCAGTGGTTCCTCGCCAGCCTGGGCAACACCCTGATCTGGGCACGCCTGCGGGTCCGCCCGGGCGGCACCGCCGAAGTGCTCGACAGCGACGGCAACACGCTCAGCTACGACAGCGAGGACACCGCCCGTTCGCAGCTGTTCGACGCCGAGTTCGTGGCCTTTGACGGCCTTGACGAGGAAGACGCGCTGATCCGCGGCTTCAGCCTGCACGACGTCAGCCCACCGCAGGCAGACAGCGACGACGCGCTGCGCGGCCACATGGTGATCAGCCTCGGCGCGCGCGCCTGAGCCGACCATGTTCATCCCGGCCGACTTCGTTGAGACCGACCTGGCCTGGCTGGACCGGCTGCTGGAACGCGATGCGTTCGTCACCGTGGTCACCACCGGCAGCGACGGCCTGCCGCAGGTGACCCTGCTGCCGGTGGTGTACCGGCGCGACGGGCAGGAGATCCTGATCGAAGGGCACTGGGCCCGGCCCAACCCGCAGGCCGGCCACGCCGGCCCGGCGCTGCTGCTGGTGCACGGCCCGCACGGCTATGTGTCGCCGGGCTGGTACCCGGACAAGGATGCCCAGGCCCGCGTGCCGACCTGGAACTATGCCGCCGCCGAACTGCGCGGCACCCTGGAACCGGTGACCGACCCGGACGCCCTGATCGACATGCTCGACCGGCTCAGCGCCAAGTACGAGGCGCAGGTGGGCGGCGACTGGGACCTGCTGCCGATCGAGCCGCGCCAGCGGCGCATGCTGGCCGGCATCATCGGCTTCCGCTTCCGCGCCCAGCAGGTACAGGTCAAGCTGAAACTGAGCCAGAACCATCCAGAAGCCAACCAGCACAGCGTGATCGACGCGCTGTCGGCCCTTGATTCCCCTCCTTCGCATGAGCTGGCGCAGTGGATGCGCTGGAAACTAGAGGTACCGCACTGATGAAAGACATCCACAAGCTGCTGCAGAACAACCGCGACTGGGCCGACCGGATCGAGAAGGAAGACCCCGAGTTCTTCCACCAGCTGGCCAAGCAGCAGCATCCGGAATACCTGTGGATCGGCTGTTCCGATTCGCGCGTGCCGGCCAACCAGATCATCGGCATGGCCCCGGGCGAGGTGTTCGTCCACCGCAACATCGCCAACGTGGTGGTGCATACC
Source organism: Stenotrophomonas maltophilia (assembly GCA_002386405.1). GTDB lineage: Bacteria > Pseudomonadota > Gammaproteobacteria > Xanthomonadales > Xanthomonadaceae > Stenotrophomonas > Stenotrophomonas maltophilia_AD. The sequence continues at coordinate 14,796 of DGIP01000275.1, read as the reverse complement.
GACCTGAACTGCCTGAGCGTGATCCAGTACGCGGTGGACCAGCTCAAGATCAAGCACATCCTGATCGTGGGCCACTATGGCTGCGGCGGCGTGCATGCCAGCCTCAACAACGTGCGCGTCGGCCTGGCCGACAACTGGCTGCGCCATGTCAGTGACGTGGCGCAGAAGCACGCCGCGATCCTGGACGCGATCGACGATCCGGACCTGAAGCACGCGCGCCTGTGCGAGCTCAACGTGATCGAGCAGGTGGTCAATGCCTGCCGCTCGACCATCGTGCAGGACGCCTGGGCGCGTGGCCAGAAGCTGATGGTGCACGGCTGGGTGTACAGCCTGAAGGACGGCCGGGTGCGCGAGATGGGCATCGACGTGGGTGCCCCGGAAGACCTGCAGCCCGCCTACGAACAGGCGCTGTCCCACGTGCCGCGCCGCGGCAAGCGCGACTGACCTTTACCCACGGATACGCCCATGCTCGCTTCGCCGATCAACCTGCTGGCCTGGATCGAAGAGAACCGCCACCTGCTCAAGCCGCCGGTGGGCAACAAGATGATCGAGAACGGCGACTTCATCATCATGGTGGTGGGCGGGCCGAACAGCCGCACCGACTTCCACTACGACGAAGGCCCGGAGTGGTTCTACCAGCTGGAAGGCGAGATGCTGCTGAAGGTGCAGGAAGACGGCACGGTGCGGGACATCCCGATCCGCGCCGGCGAGATCTTCCTGCTGCCCGGCAAGGTGCCGCATTCCCCGCGCCGCCCGCCCGGCGGCGTCGGCCTGGTGGTGGAGCGCAAGCGGCTGGCGCACGAGCGCGATGGCGTGATGTGGTTCTGCGAGCGCTGCAACCACAAGCTGTACGAGGTGTTTTTCACCCTCGAGAACATCGAGACCGACCTGCCGAAGGTGTTTGCCGAGTACCAGGCCTCGCTTGAGCTGCGTACGTGCGAGGCGTGTGGACACGTGGATCCGTTGCCGGTCAGCTGAGCCCCCGCGAGCGGCAGCCAGGCAGGGCCTGGCTCTACGGTGTTTGTCGCCCGTGGCCACGAACGGGCATTTGACGTCAAACCGTGTCGTTTTTGCTCTCTATGTCGGATTCATCCCATAGGCCAAACAGATAGATAAACTGTGTTTTCACAGACAACCTCTATCGTCCAATGTCCGAGCTCCTCAGCCGCACCCATGCCACCGCCCTGGACGCCGCCGACCCGCTGCGTGCGCTGCGCGCTGAGTTCGTGTTCCCCCAGCACAACCACCGCGACCAGACCTATTTCGTCGGTAATTCGCTGGGCCTGCAGCCGCGTGGTGCCAAGGCCGCGGTGCAGGAGGTCATGGACAAATGGGGCGCGCTGGCCGTGGAAGGCCACTTCACCGGCGAGACCCAGTGGCTGGGCTACCACCGGCTGGTGAACCGCCAGCTGGCCCAGGTGGTAGGCGCCCTGCCCAGCGAAGTGGTCGCCATGAACACGCTGAGCGTGAACCTGCACCTGATGATGGTCAGCTTCTACCGGCCCAGCGCCGAACGCCCGGTGATCCTGATGGAGGCCGGCGCTTTCCCGACCGACCGCCACGCGGTGGAATCGCAGATCCGCTTCCACGGCTTCGACCCGGCCACCGACCTGGTCGAGGTACAGCCGGACGAGCCGAACGGCACCCTCTCGCTGCAGGCCATCGAACGCGCCATCAGCGAACACGGCCCGCGCCTGGCGCTGGTGCTGTGGCCGGGCGTGCAGTACCGCAGCGGCCAGGTGTTCGACCTGGACGCGATCACCCGCATGGCGCGCCTGCAGGGCGCGCGGGTCGGCTTCGACCTGGCCCACTCGGTCGGCAACGTGCCGCTGCAGCTGCACGACATCGCGCCCGACTTCGCCGTGTGGTGCCACTACAAGTACCTCAACAGCGGCCCCGGCGCCGTGGCCGGCTGCTTCGTGCACGAACGCCACCACCGCGACGCCAGCCTGCCGCGCTTCGCCGGCTGGTGGGGCCATGAGGAAGCCACCCGCTTCAAGATGGCCCCGCAGTTCGTGCCGGCCGTGGGCGCCGAAGGCTGGCAGCTGAGCAACCCGCCGGTGCTGGGGCTGGCCCCGCTGCGGGCCGCGCTTGACGTGATCGACAAGGCCGGCGGCATCCAGGCCCTTCGCGACAAGTCGCTGCAGCTCACCGGCCTGCTCGATGCGCTGGTCCGCGCGCGCCTGCCCGGCGTGCTCGAGGTGCTTACCCCCAGCGAACCCGAACGCCGTGGCTGCCAGCTGTCGCTGCGGGTGGTGGCCGGCCGCGAGCGCGGCCGCAACCTGTTCGAATACCTGCAGACCGTGGGCGTGCTGGGCGACTGGCGCGAACCCGATGTGATCCGCATCTCGCCCACCCCGTTGTACAACCGCTACCTTGACCTGCACCACTTCGTCGAGGAAGTGGAATCCTGGGCCGGCCTGTAAGCCGCCCTCCCCCACTCCAGCGCGGAACCGCCTTGATCGCTACCCCCCATCGCTCCCTGAGCATCATCGGCGCAGGCCTGGCCGGCTCCCTGCTGGCCATCCTGCTGTCCCGCCAGGGCTGGCGGATCACCCTGTACGAACGCCGCGGCGACCCGCGCATCAGCGATTACGAGTCCGGCCGCTCGATCAACCTGGCCCTGGCCGAACGTGGCCGCAATGCGCTGCGCCAGGCCGGGGTCGAAGACGCGGTGATGGCCAAGGCGGTGATGATGCGCGGCCGCATGGTGCACCCGCGCCAGGGTGAGCCGCAGCTGCAGCGCTATGGCCGCGACGACAGCGAAGTGATCTGGTCCATCCATCGCAAGGACCTCAACACCACGCTGCTGCAGCTGGCCGAGGACGCGGGCGCGCAGGTGCACTTCCACCGCCGCCTGCACACCGTGGACTTCGACGCCGGCTATGCGCGTTTCATCGATGACCGCGACGACCATCCGCACGACATCCGCTTCGATACGCTGATCGGCGCCGACGGCGCCGGCTCGGCGCTGCGCGCGGCCATGAACCGCAAGCACCCGCTGGACGAGCGCATCGAGTTCCTCGACCACTCCTACAAGGAGCTGGAAATTCCGCCCACCGATGAGGGTGGCTTCCGGATCGAGGCCAACGCCCTGCACATCTGGCCGCGCGGCAACTACATGTGCATCGCGCTGCCCAATGACGAAGGCACCTTCACCGTCACCCTGTTCCTGCCCAACGAAGGCAACCCCAGCTTCGCCACCACCAACAGCGGTGCCGAAGCCGAAGCGCTGTTCGCGCGCGATTTCCCCGATGCGCTGGCGCTGATCCCGAACCTGCGCCGCGACTGGGAAGAACACCCGCCCGGCCTGCTCGGCACCCTGCACCTGCGCCAGTGGCACCTGCAGGGCCGTGCGGTGCTGCTTGGCGATGCCGCGCATGCCATGGTGCCGTTCCACGGCCAGGGCATGAACTGCGCGTTCGAAGACTGCGTGGCGCTGGCCCGGCACCTGCTGGAGCAGGATTCGCTGGCCCAGGCTTTCGCCGCCTTCGAGGCAGAGCGCAAGCCCAATGCCGAAGCGATCCAGCAGATGGCGCTGGAAAACTACCTGGAAATGCGCGACCGCGTGGCCGACCCGGCCTTCCTGCTGCAGCGCGAACTGGAGCAGCAGCTGCAGGCGCGCTGGCCCACCCGTTTCGTGCCGCACTACACCATGGTCACCTTCCTGCACACGCCGTACGCGGTGGCGCTGGAGCGCACCGAGCTGCAGCGGCGCATCCTGGAACAGGCCACCGCTGGCCACGACAGCCTGGAGCATATCGACTGGGCCGCGCTCGAACGCGTGGTCCACGCACAGCTGCCCGTGCTGGAGGGCGCGCACTGATGGCCGACAGCTTCCTGTTCTACGACCTGGAAACCTTCGGCCAGGACCCACGCCGCACCCGCGTGGCGCAGTTCGCCGCGATCCGCACCGATGCCGACCTGAACATGGTCGACGCGCCGGTGAGCTTCTACGTGAAGCCGGCCGACGACCTGCTGCCCTCGCCGATCGCCACGCTGATCACCGGCATCACCCCGCAGCATGCGCTGGCCGAAGGGGTCAGCGAGGCCGAGGCATTCGCGCGGATCAACGACCTGATGGCCCGCCCGGGCACCTGCACGCTGGGCTACAACACGCTGCGCTTCGACGACGAGTTCGTGCGCCACGGCCTGTTCCGCAATTTCTTCGATCCCTACGAACGCGAGTGGCGCAACGGCAACTCGCGCTGGGACCTGCTGGACATGCTGCGGCTGGTGCACGCCCTGCGCCCGGACGGCATCGCCTGGCCGCAGCGCGAAGACGGCGCGACCTCGTTCAAGCTTGAGCACCTGGCGCTGGCTAACGACGTGCGCCAGGGCGACGCGCACGAGGCACTGTCCGACGTGCACGCCACCATCGGCATGGCGCGCCTGTTCAAGCAGGCCCAGCCGCGGCTGTGGGACTACGCCCTGAAGCTGCGCGACAAGCGTTTCGTCGGCAGCCTGCTCGACGTGGACGCCCTGCAACCGGTGCTGCACATCTCCATGCGCTACCCGGCCCAGCGCATGTGCGCCGCGCCGGTGATGCCGATCGCACGCCACCCGTACATCAACAACCGGGTCATCGCGCTGGACCTGGAAGGCGACATCGATGGGTTGCTGGCCCTGCCGGCCGAGACGCTGGCGGCGCGCCTGTACACGCGCGCCGCCGACCTGGCCGAAGGCGAACAGCGCGTTCCGCTCAAGGAAGTTCACCTGAACAAGGTGCCGGCGCTGGTGGCCTGGAACCACCTGCGCCCGGCCGACCATGCCCGGCTGGGCATCGACGTGGCGCTGGTGGAGGCCAACGCCGCGCGCGTGCGCGAGGCCGGCCCGGCGCTGGTCGAGAAGGTACGGCAGGTGTACGGCGGCGAGCGCGTGGCCACGGTCAGCGATGTGGATGCTTCGTTGTACGACGGCTTCCTGGCCGACGGCGACAAGGCCCTGATGACCCGCCTGCGCACCAGCCCGCCGGCCGAGCTGGCCGGTTTCGCCGAGCGGCTGAAGGACCCGCGCATGCCGGAGCTGCTGTTCCGCTACCGTGCGCGCAACCACCCGCAGACGCTGGATGCCGGCGAGCGCGGTCGCTGGAACGACTACCGGCGGCAGCGCCTGCTCGGCGATGCCGGGCTGGGCGAACAGACCCTGCCCGACTTCCGCGCGCAGCTGGACACGCTGGCGCTGGAGCATGCCGCCGACCCGGCCAAACTTGCCCTGTTGCAGCACCTGCGCGACTGGGGCACCGATCTGGAGCAGAGCCTGTGAGCACCTATTTCACTCCCGCCAGCTTCACCTTCCTGCGCGGGCTGGCGCGCAACAACGACAAGACCTGGTTCAACGAACACAAGCCGAAGTACGAGGAACACGTGCGCCAGCCGTTCCTGCAGCTGATCAGCGACCTGCAGCCGGACCTGGCCGCAGTCAGCGAACACTTCCGCGCCGACCCGCGTGGCGTGGGCGGCTCGCTGTTCCGCATCTACCGCGATGCGCGCTTCTCCAACGACAAGTCGCCGTACAAGACCTGGCAGGGGGCGCGGCTGTTCCATGAGCGGCGCAAGCAGGTGCCGGCGCCGTCGTTCTACATCCACCTGCAGCCAGGCGGGTGCTTCGTCGGCGCCGGCCTGTGGCATCCCGAACCGGCTACCCAGCGCAAGGTGCGCCACTTCATCGTGGACAACCCCGGTGCGTGGAAGGCGGCGGCGCATGCGCCGGCGCTGCGGAAGAAGTTCGATTTCGAGGAAAGCGAGAAGCTGGTGCGGGCGCCGCGCGGGTTCGAGCCGGACTTCGAGTTCATCGATGACCTGAAGCACCGCAACTGGGTGTTCTGGCGCTCGCTGGACGATGCGACCATGACCGGACCGAAGCTGCGGCAGACGCTGGCGAAGGATCTGGTGGCGTTGGGGCCGTTTGTGGATTATCTGTGTGCTGCGTTGGATCTGGAGTTTTGAGGGGCTATCGCTCAGCCACGCAGGGCGTGGCTCTACCTCCTGTTGACGCGGGCTGCGGCAAGCTGGCGCCATGAAAAAGCTGCTTCTGCTGCTGGGGCTGGTCGTGGTGCTGCTGGCGGGCTGGCTGGTCAGCGGGCCGTATCTGACCCTGCGTGGGCTGGCCGCAGCGGTCGAACAGCGGGATACCTCGACGCTGGACCGCTACGTGGACTTCCCGATGCTGCGCGCCAACCTGCGCGCGCAGCTGGACGATTACGTGGTGCGCCGGGCCGGGCCGGATGTGCAGTCCAACCTGGTCGGTGCCATGCTGCTGACCGTGGGCCAGAAGCTGAGCGGAACCGCGGTGGATGCGATGGTCACGCCGACCGGGATCGGGGCGTTGATGGAAGGCCATACGCTGTGGAAGCGGGCCAGCAATGACCTGGAAAGCAATGACGCCTACGCGGCACCGCGTGCGGCGCGGCCGCTGGAAGGTGCCACGCACCGGTTCGAGTCCACGTCACGATTCACCGCCACCACCCACACGGCGCAGGGCGCTCCGGTCGTGTTCGTGCTGCAGCGTCAGGGGTTGCGCTGGAAGCTGGTGAATATCGAGCTCCCGCTCGATTAATCGGCGTCACGACCAACGGTCGTGACCTACCCATGTATCCGCCCGACCGTGATGTCGCGGCCAACGGACGTGACATCCCGATGTGTCCGCCTGACCGGTAGGTCACGACCGTTGGTCGTGACCGCCGTCAATCGTTGGCGACGCCGTGGGGCACGTGGCCGGCGGCCACGCTGAGGTGCTGGCGGGCGCTGTCGATGTTGTGCTGCGAATCGTCGAAGAAGATGTCCGCGCCGAACGCTTCCAGGAACGGCCCCTTGTGGCGGCCGCCCAGGAACAGGGCTTCATCCAGGCGCACGCCCCATTCGCGCAGCGTGCGGATCACCCGCTCATGGGCCGGAGCCGAGCGCGCGGTGACCAGCGCGGTGCGGATCGGCGCATCTTCGCCCGACGGGAACACCGCCTGCAGGGTGTGCAGGGCCGACAGGAAATTACGGAACGGACCGCCGCTGAGCGGTTCCCGTGCGTTCTCGCGCTCGTGCCGGCCAAACGCTTCCACGCCCTGCTCGCGCGAGATGCGCTCGCTTTCATCGCCGAAGATCACCGCGTCACCATCGAAGGCGATGCGAAGCTGGCCCAGCGGCTGGCTCATGTCGACCGGTTCGGCCGCCGCGAGGGTCTCGCCGTGCGGCTTGGGGAGGATCGTGGCCGCGGCGATGCCATGGCGCAGCGCACGCCGCACCGATTCCGGGTTGGCCGACAGGAACAGGTCGGTGCCGAACGGCTTCACGTATGGCCAGGTCGGTTCGCCCGCGGTAAAGGTCGCCCGGATGATGCCCAGGTCGTAATGCTGGATCGAATTGAAGATGCGCAGGCCGGTATCGGCCGAATTGCGCGACAGCAGGATGACCTCCACCCGTGGTGACTCCGGTGACTGGCCCTGATTGAGCGCCAGCAGCTTGCGCACCACCGGGAACGCCACGCCGGGGCGCAGCACATCGTCCTCGTGCTTGCGCTGGTACTCGGCATAGGCGTCCACGCCTTCGGCCTCGAACAGCGCATGACCCTCTTCCAGGTCGAACAACGCGCGCGAGGTCACGGCAACGGTCAGCAAACGGGGGGTGTTGTCGCCCATGGCGGTCAAAAATCCTTCAAAACATGAACTGTTCGCTGAGGATCCGGTCTTCCAGGTTGTGTTCCGGATCGAACAGCAGGGTCACCCGGCGCTCGCGCGACTCGCGGATCGTCACTTCCACCACGTCGCGGGTCTCATGCGAATCGGCGGTCACGCTGACCGGGCGCTTGTAGGGGTCGAGCACGCGGAAGCGCACTTCGGTATCGGCCTTCAGGATCGCACCGCGCCAGCGCCGCGGCCGGTACGGGGCCAGCGGCGTCAGTGCGATGGTGTGCGAGCCCAGCGGCAGGATCGGGCCGTGTGCCGAGTAATTGTAGGCGGTGCTGCCGGCCGGGGTCGCCACCAGCACGCCATCGCCGATCAGCTCGGCCACCCGCTCCTGCCCGTTGAGGTCCACCCCGATGTGGGCGGCCTGACGGGTCTGGCGCAGCAGCGACACGTCGTTATAGGCCAGAGAGCCGGTGGTGGTGCCCGATTCGGTCAGCGCCAGCATTTCCAGCGGGCGCAGGTTGGCCGGTTCGGCCACCGCCAGCCGCGCCGGCAGGTCGCTGTCGTCTTCGCGGTACTGGTTCATCAGGAAGCCCACCGTGCCCAGCTTCATGCCGAACACCGGCCGCCCCAGCGCGCCGTGGCGGTGCAGGGTCTGCAGCATGAAACCATCGCCGCCCAGCGGGCACAGCACATCGGCCTGTTCCGGCGGGTGGTCGCCATAGCGGGCGACCAGGGCCGCGCGGGCCTGCTGGGCCGCTTCGGTGGCGCTGGCCAGAAAAGCGATGCGGGGAGTGTCGCTCATGGAGTTTCTGCGTATGGCATGTGTCGGAAGCATACCCGGTCGCGGCCTGGACACGCATGGCGTGTCCCTACGCTCTTTCCGTGGCCACCTGTCCACCGCCGGCCATCCACCGGTCGACCTCCAGACCGAGGCGCTTTCGCCCCAAAGAAAAGGCCCCGCCAATGGCGGGGCCTTCGTTCTTACGCTTTGGCGATAATTACGCGCCGTGGGTCGCCAGCTGGCCCAGGCGCTGTACCGCCACCGAGACCGTCGGGTAGTCGAGCGTCTTCTGCTCGGCCAGCTCCTGCAGCATCGACAGGGTGAAGCGCAGGCTGCTGTCGTCACGGCCGATCCAGGCCGCGACCTTGGCTTCGGCGCTGCCACCCTTCATCGACAGCACCTGGGCAGCCAGGTTGCGGTGATGGGCGGCCAGCTCGTCGCGCAGCACGCCACGGGCCACGGCATGCCAGCGGCCGTTGACCTCCAACGCGTCGATCTGCTCGAACAGCCACGGCAGCTGCAGGGCGTCGCCCAGGCGGAAGTGGACCTTGGACACGTCCACCGGCTTCAGCTTGCGGGTCCGCGCCAGTTCGATGATGTCGAACGCCGGTTCCAGGAACTGCAGCTCGGACAGCTGCTGTGCCAGTGCCGGCGGCAGGCCCTTCTCCTTCCACTCCTGCACGCTGGCCTCGTACGCCGGGCGCTGTGCGTCCGGCAGCACGCCCGAAGCGACACGGATGTCGTTGAACGGGGCCTGGTAGCGGTTCACCGCCTCGGTGATGCCCGGCATCGCGCCGGGGCGGAACAGCAGCCAGCGCACGAACGAACGCTGCAGCTTCCAGATCACTTCCAGCGCATCGATCTGCACCGATTCCGGCAGGGTGCCGTCGAGCGCATCGATCTGCGCCCAGAGGGCACGTGCATCCAGCGTTTCACGGCTGATGGTGTAGGCCTTGGCGACCTCGGCGATGGTGCGGCCGGTGTCTTCCTGCATGCGCATCAGGAACGTGGCGCCCATGCGGTTGATGGTCTGGTTGGTCACGGCCGTGGCGATGATCTCGCGCTTCAGGCGGTGACGCTCCATCGCATCGGCGTACTTCTTCTGCAGCGGCGTCGGGAAGTAACGCAGCAGTTCCTTGGACAGGTACGGGTCTTCCGGGATGTCCGATTCCAGCAGCTGCTGGAACGCCACCAGCTTGGAATACGACAGCAGCACCGACAGCTCCGGACGGGTCAGGCCCTGGCCACGCGCCTTGCGTGCCGACAGCTCGGCGTCGGTCGGCAGGAACTCGATCTGGCGATCCAGCAGGCCCTGCTTCTCCAGCGTGCGGATGAAGTGCTGCTTGGAACCCAGGCGCTTGACCGCCATCCGCTCCATCAGGCTCAGGGCCTGGTTCTGGCGGTAGTTGTCGTTGAGCACCAGCTCGGCCACTTCGTCGGTCATCGACGCCAGCAGCTTGTTGCGTGCGTCCACGGTCAGCTTCTTGGCCCGCACCACATCGTTGAGCAGGATCTTGATGTTGACTTCGTGGTCGGAGGTGTCCACGCCGGCCGAGTTGTCGATGAAGTCGGTGTTGAGCAGCACGCCGGCCTGGGCGGCTTCGATGCGGCCCAGCTGGGTCATGCCCAGGTTGCCACCCTCGCCCACCACCTTGCAGCGCAGGTCGCCACCGTTGACACGCAGCGCGTTGTTGGCGCGGTCGCCCACGTCGCTGTGCTGTTCGGTGGCGGCCTTCACGTAGGTGCCGATGCCGCCGTTCCACAGCAGGTCCACCGGCGCCTTCAGGATGGCGCTCATCAGGTCGTTCGGCGACAGCGCCTTGATGCTGTCGTCCAGGCCCAGCGCTTCACGCACCTGCGGGGTGATCTCGATCGACTTCAGGGTACGCGGATGGATGCCGCCGCCCTTGCTGATCAGCTTGGCGTCGTAGTCGGCCCAGCTGGAACGCGGCACGGTGAACATGCGCTCACGCTCGATGAACGAGGTGGCCGCATCCGGGTTCGGGTCCAGGAAGATGTGGCGGTGGTCGAACGCGGCGACCAGGCGGATGTGGCGCGACAGCAGCATGCCGTTGCCGAACACGTCGCCGGACATGTCGCCGACGCCCACCGTGGTGAAGTCCTGGGTCTGGCTGTCACGGCCCAGCGCACGGAAGTGGCGCTTGACCGACTCCCACGCACCGCGCGCGGTGATGCCCATGCCCTTGTGGTCGTAACCGACCGAACCACCGGACGCGAACGCATCGCCCATCCAGAAGCCGTGGTCGATGGCCAGGCCGTTGGCGATGTCGGAGAAGGTCGCGGTGCCCTTGTCGGCGGCCACCACCAGGTACGGGTCGTCCATGTCGTGGCGGACCACGTCCACCGGCGGCACGATCTTGTTGTTGACGATGTTGTCGGTGATGTCCAGCAGGCCCTGGATGAACAGCTTGTAGCAGGCCACGCCGTTGGCGAACACCGCATCGCGGTCACCGCTGGCCGGCGGGGTCTTGGCGAAGAAGCCGCCCTTGGCACCGACCGGCACGATCACCGTGTTCTTGACCATCTGCGCCTTGACCAGGCCCAGCACTTCGGTACGGAAGTCTTCGCGACGGTCCGACCAGCGCAGGCCGCCACGGGCAACCGCGCCGAAGCGCAGGTGGGTACCTTCCACGCGCGGGCCATACACGAAGATTTCGCGGTACGGGCGCGGCTTGGGCAGGTCCGGCACCAGCGCCGAATCGAACTTGAAGCTGATCACGTGGCCCGGGCGGCCCTGTGCATCGGTCTGGTAATAGCTGGTGCGCAGGGTGGCGTCGATCACGCCCATGAAGCTGCGCAGGATGCGGTCTTCGTCGAGGCTGGACACGCGGTCCATGAGCTTGACCAGCGCGTCGCGCGCGGCGTCCATCTGCGCCTTGCGGTCACCCTTGCGGGCATCGACCACGGTCTTGATGACCTTCAGGGTGCCTTCGTCGCCACCGGCCAGCACGGTCAGGTGCGCGCGCAGGTCGGCCTGGCCTTCGGCGATGGCGTCCTTGTCCTCATGCCCGGTGGCCGGGTCGAAGCGGGCTTCGAACAGCTCCACCAGCAGGCGGGCCAGCAGCGGGTAACGGGTGAAGGTGGCTTCCACGTAGGCCTGCGAGAACGGCACGCCGGTCTGCAGCAGGTACTTGCAGTAGCCGCGCAACATCGCAACCTGGCGCCAATGCAGGCCAGCGGCCAGCACCAGGCGGTTGAAGCCGTCGTTCTCGGCGTCACCGTGCCAGACCCGGGCGAAGGTTTCACCGAAGGCGGCGTCGGCGGCAGCGGCGTCGATCGCGCCGGCCAGCGATTCCACTTCGAAGTCCTGCACGTACACCGGCGCGTTGTCCACGCTCAGGCGGTACGGGCGCTCGGCGATCACGCGCAGGCCCATGTTTTCCATCATCGGCAGCGCGTCCGACAGCGGAATGTCGTCCAGCTGGCGATACAGCTTCAGGCGCAGGCCATCGCCATCTTCGCGGTGCACGGCCTGCAGGCTCAGGCGCAGGTCGTCCGGGCCGGTCAGCGCGTCGAGCTGGCTGACGTCGTTGGCGGCGATTTCGGTGCTGGAATCTTCGATGTAACCGGCCGGCAGGGCCTTGCCGATGCGGGCAGCGATGCGCAGGCCTTCGCTTTCACCGTGGCGGGCCACCAGCGCTTCGCGCAGGTCGTCCTGCCAGTTGCGCAGCACCTGGGCCAGCTTCTGTTCCAGCGCGCTGGTATCCACTTCCAGGGTCTGGCCAGCCTTCGGGCGCACGATCAGGTGCACCTGGGCCAGCGGCGATTCGCCCAGTACCACCGAGCTGTCCACGTATTCGCCCTGCAGGGCGTCCTTGAGCATCGCTTCGATGCGCAGGCGCACGTCGGTGTTGAAACGCTCGCGCGGCAGGTACACCAGCGCGGAGATGAAACGGCTGTACTTGTCACGGCGCAGGAACAGGCGGCTGCGCACGCGCTCCTGCAGGCCCAGCACGCCGATGGCGGTGCGGTACAGCTCTTCCTCGCTGGACTGGAACAGCTCTTCGCGCGGCAGGGTTTCCAGGATGTGGCGCAGCGCCTTGCCGCTGTGGCTGGCCGGGGCCAGGCCCGACTTGCTCATCACGTATTCGTGGCGCTGGCGCACCAGCGGGATTTCCCACGGGCGGCGGTTGTAGGCGCTGGAGGTGAACAGGCCCAGGAAGCGCTGCTCGCCGATGATCTTGCCCTTGGCGTCGAACTCCAGCACGCCGATGTAATCCATGTAGCCGGCGCGGTGCACGCGCGAACGCGCATTGGTCTTGGTCAGGATCAGCGCGTCCTTCAACCCGGTGGTGGCGTTGAGGCCCTGCGCGGCCAGGGTCTTGACCGGGCGTGCGGCGGACTTGTCCTTGCCGCGCATCAGGCCCAGGCCGGTGTCGTTCAACGGCGCCAGCACGTCTTCCTTGCCCTGCTTCTCCACGCGGTATTCGCGGTAGCCGAAGAAGGTGAAGTGGTTCTCGGCGGCCCAGCGCAGGAACGCCTGGGCTTCGGCGCGCGAGGCGTCGTCGACCGGCAGCTGGCGCGTGCCGAGGTCGTCGGCCAGGGCCAGCGCCTTGCTGCGCATCGCATCCCAGTCGCCAACGATGGCGCGCACTTCGTCCAGCGCCTTGACGATGGCCTGTTCGACATCGGCCATGGCCTCGGCCGGCTGGCGGTCGATTTCCAGCAGCATCACCGATTCGGCGGTGCCTTCGCCCACGGTCGACAGCTTGCCGGCCTTGTCGCGGGTGAAACGGATCACCGGGTGGCCCAGCACGTGCACGCCCACGCCATGTTCGGCCAGGGTCATCGTGACGGTGTCGACCAGGAACGGCATGTCGTCGTTGACGATCTGCAGCACGGTGTGGGCAGATTCCCAGCCGTTGGCCTTCATGGTCGGGTTGAACACGCGCACGTTGGCCTTGCCGGCCTTGCGCACGCGGGCGAATTCGAGGGTGTCGCCGGCCAGTGCGGCCCATTCTTCAGCGGTGTGGTGCGGGAACTCGTCCGCTTCCATGCGCTTGTAGAAGTCTGCGGCGAACGCCATTGCCTCGGCCTGCCCGGCCGCCGGGTAACGCTTGCGCAAGGCCGTGTACACCGGTTCCAGCGAGAAGCCCACTGGTGAAACAGTCTGCGTATCGGCTGGTTTGGTCGTTTTTTTCACGGTCTTGGCTGCTGTTTTTTGCGGTTTCATGGCAGAGCGGTGCGTGTTGCCCAGTTGGAAAGATGAAATTGTAGCCCTACCGCATGAAAAGGCCTTGCTGCAGGACGGAATAAGGTTTTTCAGTTGGGTGGCGTTTACATCGCATGCCATCAGTGCGCGGCAGTACGGATGCGCACGGCGCTGCGTGCCGATCGCCAGCATCGGCACACTCCGTGGCACGTTGACGACAGCGGGGCCGACAGTGCCGAAAGCAACGCTTCTCCAATTCTGAACTGGACGGTATAGTCCACCGCGTGAACTCCCCCGCCCCTGCCGCCGCCTTCCTGGACGCGCGCGATCATCGCGTGTTCGATGCCGTGCGCGATCTGCTGGCCACCCAGGGCATGCAGCTGAGCATGGAGTCGGTGGCCCAGCAGGCCGGCTGTTCCAAGCAGACCCTCTACAGCCGCTACGGCAGCAAGCAGGAACTGCTGCGCCGGGTGCTGCAGCGGCACCTGTGCCGGGCCACGGCCGGGCTGCGTGCACTGGAAGGCGATGACCTGCGCGGCTGCCTGCTGCAGTTCGCCTTCGACTACCTGGACCACTTCAATGAGCCGCACGTGGTCCAGACCCGCCGGCTGATCGCGGGAGAGGCGGCCCGCTTTCCCGATGAAGCACGTTCCCTGTATCGGGATGGGGCGGGGGCACTGACCTTTCACCTTGCTGAATGGATCCAACATCGCATTCAGGACGGCCTGCTGCGCCATGACGACCCGCACTTCATGGCTGAACTGCTATTGAGCATGATCGCGGGACAGGATTTCGAGAAGCAGCGCTTTCATACCCCCCATCGTGCCGACGCCTCACAGCGGCGCCGGTGGGCCGAATTTTCCGTGGACAGTTTCCTGCGCGCGTTCGCTGCGCCCGAGGCGATCCGCTTACCGCATTCAAACCAACACCGGAGTTTCTCCTGATGATCGCCCCACTCCGCACCCTCGCCCTGACGTGCGCTGTCGCCGTTGCGTTGACCGCCTGCAAGAAGCCGGAACAACAGACGCCCCCGCCGCCGGAAGTGGGCGTGATCGAAGCCAAGGCCGATACGCTGCCGCTGCAGCGTGAGCTGGTGGGCCGCCTGTCCCCGTACCGCAGCGCCGACGTGCGCGCCCGCGTGCCGGGCGTGCTGCTCAAGCGCGTCTACCAGGAAGGCCAGGACGTCAAGCAGGGCCAGGTGCTGTTCCTGATCGACCCGGC
>DGIP01000317.1:13842-14232 GCA_002386405.1 Stenotrophomonas maltophilia | reverse complement strand
GCCACCTTCAATACGGTTCAGACGCCCGTCCAGGTCCAGGTACTGGTCCTGCGAGGTCTGCTTGAGCTGGGCGTTTTCGTTCTGGAGCTGCTCAACCGTGCTCTGCAGCTGCTGGATCTGCTGCCGAAGCTGGTTGACCTGGTTCAACAGGTCCTGGTTGGAACTGTTGTTGTAGGCCTGCTGCTCAAGCGCGCCAACGCGGTCGGCGAGGCTCTGCCGCTGGGCCTGCGCCGGTGCGGCAGCCACGAGGGCTGCCGCAACGACCAGCATCAGGGATGTGATGCCGATGCGCATGGATTACTGCGCGGTGTAGACGATTTCGACGCGACGGTTCTGCGACCAGCAACCTTCGTTCGACTCGGTGCAGGTCGGACGCTCTTCACCGTAGGA
>DGIP01000317.1:0-13730 GCA_002386405.1 Stenotrophomonas maltophilia | reverse complement strand
CGGACGCTCTTCACCGTAGGAAACGACGGTGATCTGGCTGGCCGAACCACCGTTGGCCTGCAGCGCCGAGGACACGGCGTTGGCACGACGCTCACCCAGGGCCTGGTTGTAGGCGCGCGAACCGCGTTCGTCGGTGTGACCCTGCAGGGTCATGCGGGCCGACGGACGGTCACGCAGGTACTTGGCGTGGCAAGCCATCTGAGCCTGGAATTCCGGCTTGATTGCATCCTGGTCCAGGTCGAAGAACACAACGCGCTGGCGCAGGCAGGCGTCGGTGTCCAGGTCGCCCGGGCCGTACAGGCCGGAGGTCGACGGGCCGGTCGGCTGCGAGGTGCTGCCGGTGTCGACCGGAGCAGCAGGCTGTTCCTTGACCTTCTTGGAGCAACCGGCCAGAGCGGCCACGGACAGCAGGGAGACAAGCAAAACGCGGGTGGTCTTGTTCATGTAGTTACCTTTGAGGCTCCTAAAGCCGGATGTAGGGATGAATACGTGCGGATCTTAACACTCTGTTAGCGCTTTGTACGGTATGGCGACCAAGAAGGTTCGCGAACATCACCGTCGGCCAGGACCAGCCGCTGGCGCACGCGCGCATCAGCCGACACGGCATACAACACTCCACGACCACCCTCGCGGGCGGCATACAGCACCATGCTTGCGTTGGGCGCAAACGTGGGGGACTCGTCAAGCGAACCCGGCGACAGCGTGCTCCAGCGCGGTGAGCCGAGGCTGCTGTCCATCATCGCGATCTTGTAGGTATTGCCGCTGCCCTGCGCCACGACCAGCTTCTTGCCGTCGTAGGACATGCTCGGGGTGGCGTTGTAGTTGCCCTGGAAGGTCACGCGCGAGGCGCTGCCACCGCTGGAGGAGACCTGGTAGATCTGCGGGCGGCCGCCACGGTCGGAGGTGAAGTAGACGCTGGAACCGTCGGCGCTCCAGGTCGGCTCGGTGTCGATGGCGAAGTGGTTGGTCAGCTGGGTGAGCTGCTTGCTGCCCAGGTCCATCACGTAGATTTCCGGGTTGCCGCTGCGCGACAGCGACAGGGCCAGGCGGCGGCCGTCCGGGGAGAACGACGGGGCGCTGTTGATGCCGCGGAAGCTGGTGACCAGCTCACGGGCGCCGGTGGCAATGTTCTGGATGTAGATCGCCGAATTGCCACGCTCGAAGCTGACGTAGGCCAGGCGGTTGCCGTCCGGGCTCCACGAGGGCGACAGCAGCGGTTCGGCCGAGCGCACGATGGTCTGCGGGTTGAAGCCGTCCGAATCGGCCACCATCAGCGCGTAGCGCATGGCATCGCCCTTGCCGCTGGCGGTGACATAGGCGATGCGGGTCCAGAAGGCGCCGCGGACACCGGTGATCTTTTCGTAGATGGCATCGGCCATCTGGTGGGCGACGTCGCGCATGGCATTGCCACGGGCGGTCATCGCCAGGCCCAGCAGGCGCTCGCCCTTGGGCACGTCATACAGCTCGTACTCGACCCGGTAGGCGCCGGCACCGGCGTCCATGACCCGGCCGACCACGATGTAGTTCTGCTTCAGCGCGCGCCAGGTGGCGAACTGGATCTCGCCGCCACGGGTGGGCTTTTCGACGATCTGCGCTTCGGGAAGGGTGCGGAACTGGCCCGAACGCTCCAGGTCGGCGCGGACCACCTGCGCCACGTCGGTCTGCGGGGCGGCCGCCGAGCCCTGGTAGGGCATGGGCACCACGGTGATGGGCAGCGCGGAGGCGTTGCCGCCGATGATGTCGATGTCCAGGCCCCTCTGCTGCGCAGCGGCGGCAAGTGGCAGGAACAACAAAGCCGCGAACACGGCAAACCAGCGAGGCATCTTCTTCATGGGCGCTCTATAGGGGGAAAACCAGAACGAGGGATAACAGCAGTGCGGTGAACAGTTTCGCAATCATGAACCAACAGGGTGTGAAATCCGAGTGGTCGCCCCACGAAAGATCACGGGCCATTAACGAAACCGGGCACGGCCTGCCCGCCCGGGATCAGTTGTCCTGGGCGGTAAAGGTGAAGTTGAGCTGGCGCGAGAACACCTCTTCGAAGCCGCGGTACGGCAGCGGCTGGGCGTTGCGCACGGCGGCTTCGATGG
The DNA here is from genome assembly GCA_002386405.1 of Stenotrophomonas maltophilia. Taxonomy (GTDB): domain Bacteria; phylum Pseudomonadota; class Gammaproteobacteria; order Xanthomonadales; family Xanthomonadaceae; genus Stenotrophomonas; species Stenotrophomonas maltophilia_AD. Next base: position 11,640 of record DGIP01000317.1, on the reverse strand, counting down.
AGCGGCGGCCGGCCTCGTCGAACGGGCAATCCGGGCTGACATTGGCCGAATTCACGTTGCCACCGGGCAGCTGCACGATAATGATCTTGCAGCGCTGGCCAAACGGCACGTTGTCCGGTCGGGTCCACGCCGCCAGTACCTTCTGCTGGATCGCTGCCGCGTACTTGGCGCGCAGGTCGTCGCTGGTACCGCCGCCACCGGCGGCCGGCTGGGCGGCGCCGCTGGAACCAGCGGTGGACTGGCCTGCGGCCGCCCGCGCTGCGGTGACCTCGCGGAGCTTCTGTTCCGCGCGCTTGATCTCACTTTCCTGCTGCGCGCGCTTGGCGCGGATCTCGGCCAGCCTCTTCGCGGTTTCTGCGGCCTTGGCGTCGTTGGCCTTCTGCTCCTGCTCGGCCAGCTTCTTCTTCTGGTCGGCCTCTTCCTGCTGCTTGGCCAAGCGCAGCTTCTGTTCGGCCTCTTCCACGCGCTTGCGCTCGGTCAGGTCGATCTGCTCCTGGCGGCGCTTGGCTTCCTGTTCCTGCTTGGCCTTCTCGGCCGAGATCGACATCGCGTTGACCGCGGTCTGGTCGACCGTATCGGGCTGGGCGATGCGTTCCTGGGCGTTCTGCTGCTGCGGGGTGGGCGCGTCCTGCGGGCGCGGCTCGGGCAGCGGCTGCGGCGGCGGCACGGTGTCTTCTTCCACCGGGATCGGCTCGGCCACCGGCTCGGGCAGGTCAGGCAGTTTTTCCGAGGCGCGCAGCGCCTGGCGTGCCGCGGCGGCTTCCGAGGCCGACAGCTGCAGGCTGGCTTCAATGGCCGGATCGCCGGCGGCCGCTTCGGTGCTGCGCTGGGGTGACCACAGCCAGGCGGCGATGAACACCAGAGCGAGCAGCACGTGGACCAGGATCGCCAAGGCGATCGGCAGGCCCCACTGGGCTTCCGGCTGGCGCTGCGGTGGCAGGGCTTCAGCGTGCATCGGTCGCCAGGCCCACCTTTTCCACGTTGGCGCGCTTGATCACGTCCATCGCCGCGACCACCTTTTCATAGGCCACGGCCTTGTCGGCGGCCACGATCACGCGCAGGTTCTTGTCCTGTGCGGCTAGCGCGCCGAGCTGGGCCTGCAGCTGGCCGGCGTCCATCGGGGCCGGCTCCTTGGCTTCGGGCAGCTTGAGGCTGAGCTGGCCGTCCAGGCGGACCGAGACGATCACCGGGTCCTGCTTGCTCTCCAGCGCCTTGGCCTGCGAACTGGGCAGGTCCACTTCAAAGCTCAGGGTGAGCAGCGGCGCGGTGACCATGAAGATGATCAGCAACACCAGCATGACGTCGATGTACGGCACGACGTTGATTTCGGATTTGAGCTTGCGGCGCTTGCGGCGGCCGATGGCAGCGGTCATGGCAGTGTCCTTGTGCTGGGCGCTTACTCGTCGCCCGCGGACTGGCGCTGCAGGATCGAGCTGAACTCTTCGGCGAAGGTTTCGAAGCGGACCGACAGGCGCTCGACGCGGGTGGTGAAGCGGTTGTAGGCCCACACCGCCGGGATGGCCACGAACAGGCCGATGGCGGTGGCGAACAGGGCTTCGGAAATGCCCGGCGCGACCGAGGCAATGCCGGCCTGCTCACCGCTGTTGATCATGTCGTGCATGGTCACCATGATGCCGAACACGGTGCCGACCAGGCCCACGTACGGGGCGGTGGAACCGATGTTGGCCAGCAGCTCCAGGCTGCGCTCCATCTGGTCCACTTCACGGGTGAAGGTGGTGCGCATGGCGCGCTGGGCGCCTTCCAGCTGGGCGCGGCCATCCAGGCGGCGCTTGTCGCGCAGGCGGGTGAATTCGCGGAAACCGGCTTCGAAGATCGCCTCCAGGCCGCCTACCTTGCGGTTGCGGTCGGTGGCGGCGCTGTACAGCTTGCCCAGGTCGGCGCCCGACCAGAAGCGGCTTTCGAACTCGTCGGCTTCGCGGTTGGCGGCGTTGAACACGCGCGACTTGCGGAAGATGATCACCCAGCTGATGAACGAACCGGCCAGCAGCAGCAGCACGATGATCTTCACCGGCAGGCTGGCCTTGATCATCAGGTCCAGGTAATTGATGCCACCGCTGTGCGCGGCTTGGGCGACGGTCTGCGACGCGGCGCTGGTGACTTCCTGCGGCAGCGCTTCGACCACCGTGGCCTGCAGGGCCAGGAGCATTCCGATCATCCGTTGTTCCTCAATATGCGGCTATTTGAATTTCGTGGGGTTTCAGCGCGGCGTGGAGAACATCGTCCATGCCGCGCGGCTTGAATGTGGCAGCGTCCAGTGCCGCGATTTTCACCTGCGCGGTCAGCAGCGTTTCATCGCCGCGACGCACCGCCTGGTCGAACACCATGCTGGCGCGCTTGCACTGCACCAGCGTGGCGGTCACGTCCAGCGCGTCGTCCAGCCGCGCCGGCCTGAGGAACTCCATGGTCATCGACCGGACCGCGAACACCAGGCCATGTTCGGTACGGGTGCGTTCCTGGCCGTAGCCAAGGGCCCGCATCCATTCGGTGCGCGCCCGTTCCATGAAGGCCACGTAGCGGGCGTGGTAGACCACCCCGCCAGCGTCGGTATCTTCCCAATATATGCGTGTCGGCCAACTGAACCGCGGGTCAACCAACATCGGGGACCTCCGCGAACAGGTCGGCCGGGGGGGTCTTCGGCTTCAGGCCCAGGTGGCGGTAGGCCTTCTGGGTGGCCATGCGGCCGCGCGCGGTGCGCACCAGGAAGCCCTGCTGGATCAGGTAGGGTTCGACCACGTCTTCCAGCGTGCCGCGCTCTTCGGACAGGGCCGCCGCCATCGATTCCACGCCCACCGGGCCGCCGTCGAAGTAATCGATCAGCGTGCGCAGCATGCGCCGGTCGAGGTCATCGAAGCCTTCCGGGTCCACTTTCAGCATCTGCATGGCGGCCTGCGCCACGTCCTGGTCGATGTGGCCGGCGGCCTTGACCTGGGCGTAATCGCGCACCCGGCGCAGCAGCCGGTTGGCGATACGCGGGGTGCCGCGCGAACGCCGCGCGATTTCCGCCGCGCCATCGGCGGTGCAGTCGATGCCGAGGATGGCCGCCGAGCGCCGGACGATCTTCGTCAGCTCTTCGGGGGTGTAGAACTCCAGCCGGTGCACGATGCCGAAGCGGTCGCGCAGCGGCGCGGTCAGCAGGCCGGCCCGGGTGGTGGCGCCAATCAGGGTGAACGGCGGCAGGTCGATCTTGATCGAGCGGGCCGCAGGGCCCTCGCCGATCATGATGTCGATCTGGAAATCTTCCATCGCCGGGTACAGCACTTCTTCAACCACCGGCGACAGGCGGTGGATTTCATCGATGAACAGCACGTCGTGCGGCTGCAGGTTGGTGAGCAGCGCGGCCAGGTCGCCGGCTTTTTCGATCACCGGGCCGGAGGTCACCCGCAGCGCCACGCCCAGCTCGTTGGCGATCACGTGGCTCAAAGTGGTCTTGCCCAGGCCGGGCGGCCCGAAGATCAGCACATGGTCCAGCGCATCGCCACGGGCCTTGGCCGCTTCGATGTAGATCGACAGCTGCTCGCGCACGGGCGCCTGGCCAAGGTAATCGGCCATGCGCTTGGGGCGGATGCTGGCGTCGGTGGTGTCATCCTCGCGGGTGGCACCGGCGCCGATGATGCGGTCGTCGGTCATCCCGCGATTATGCGGCAAAACGGGTGACGACCAACGGTCGTCACCTACCGGGGCATTGAAAATCACGCGGTAGCGGCCGACCGTTGCTCGGTCGTCGCCTCAGATCTCGACCTGGGCGCCCAGCTCAACCAGGCGATTCCCCGGAATCCGGAAGAACCCGGTCGCCGGCGCCGCGTTCCGGTGCATCAGCGCGAACAGCTTGTCGCGCCAGATCGGCATGCCGCGGTTGGCGGTGGCCACGATGGTTTCGCGGCTGGCGAAGAAGGTGGTGTCCATCGGGTCGAAGTAGATCCCGCCGTGGTCGCACGAGCGCATCAGCGCCAGCGGCACGTCCGGGGTTTCCATGAACCCGAAGCGCACGAACACGCGGTAGAACTCATCGCCCACCGATTCGATCTTCAGGCGCTTGCCTTCCATCGCGTACGGGATGGGCAGGGTTTCCACGTGCAGGAACACGTTGCGCTCGTGCAGCACCTTGTTGTGCTTGAGGTTGTGCATCAGCGCATGCGGGGCCACCGAGGGGTCGGCGGTGAGGAACACCGCCGTGCCCGGCACCCGTACCGGCGGGGCCAGCATCAGCCCGGGCAGGAAGGTATCCAGCCGGATGCCGTCCTTGCGGATCTCATCGCGCAGCAGCTCGCGGCCACGCCGCCAGGTGCGCATCATGGTGAACAGCACGATGCCCAGCACCACCGGGAACCAGGCGCCCTGCAGCAGCTTGGCGCCGTTGGCAATCACAAAGCCCAGGTCGATGACGAAGAACACCACGCACAGCGGGATGATCCAGTAGCGCGAGGTCGGCCACAGCGCGCGGGCCACCAGGGCCAGCAGCAGGGAGGCGGCCATCAGGGGGGTAGTGATCGAACGAATCTTCATGGCGTTCTCCGTCAGGTTCCAGGGACGCTGATCCTATTCACCCCGCCGTGAAGCCAAAGAAAAAGCCGCTGGCGAACCAGCGGCTTCTTCAGACTTGCTTGAAGAAAGAAGTTATTACTTCTTGGCTTCTTCAGCAGCGTCCTTGGCCTGCTCGGCGGTGGCTTCACCGGCCTTGGCAGCGTCGGCAGCAGCGCCGGCAGCAGCGTCGGTGGCAGCGCCAGCAGCCTGGGCAGCGGCGTCAGCCGAAGCGTCAGCAGCGGTGGTGGCGGTGTCGGCAGCAGCCTGGGCAGCGTCGGCGGTCTGGGCGCCAGCAGCAGCGGCCTGGTCGGCAGCGACCTGGGCGTCGGCAGCAGCTTCGTTGGCCGAAGCGGCGGCGTCAGCAGCCTGCTCCTGCTTCGAGCAGGCGGTCAGAGCCAGGCCCAGGGCCATTGCGATCAGCAGCTTGTTGATGCTCATTTGTGTGAATCCTCGTCGTTAGATTAGGCAACGCGCTATTGCGCGCCCGGCAACATGATGACAAGCCACGTTGGGCTGTCAAGCGATCCCGCATTCAGTTTTGCGAAACGGGTGTTAAAACCAATCAAATCAATTCGATGGCGATGGCGGTTGCTTCCCCGCCACCAATGCACAGTGTAGCAATTCCGCGCTTTGCATCACGCTTGCGCAAGGCATTGACCAGCGTCACCACCAGCCGGGCGCCCGAGGCGCCGATCGGGTGGCCCAGTGCGCAGGCGCCGCCGTTGACGTTGACCTTCGCCGGGTCGATGCCCAGTTCGCGGATGGGCGCCATGGCGACCACGGCGAACGCCTCGTTGATCTCGAACAGGTCCACCTGGTCCAGGCTCCAGCCGGCCTTTTCCAGCACCTTGTGGATGGCGCCGATCGGGGCCGTGGTAAACCACTCCGGTTCCTGCGAGTGGGTGGCGTGGGCCACGATCCGGGCCAGCGGCTGCACGCCGCGGGCGGCCGCGTCGTCTTCGGCCAGCAGCACCAGTGCAGCGGCGCCATCGGAAATGCTCGACGAGCTGGCGGCGGTCACCGTGCCGTCCTTCTTGAACGCCGGGCGCAGGGTCGGGATCTTGGCGATGTCCGAGCGCCCGGGCTGTTCGTCCTGGCTGTACTCCACATCGCCCTTGCGACCGGCGACCTTCACGGCCACGATTTCGTCATCGAACGCACCGGCCGCCTGCGCGGCCTGCGCGCGGCGCACCGATTCGATCGCATAGGCGTCCTGTTCCTCGCGGCTGAACTGGTACTTGTCCACCGCGCATTCGGCGAATTCGCCCATGGCCTTGCCATCGTAGGCATTGACCAGGCCGTCGTGGGCCATGTGGTCCACCGCCTGGAAGTTGCCGAAGCGGTTGCCGGTGCGGGAATTGGGCAGCAGGTGCGGGGCGTTGGACATCGATTCCATGCCGCCGGCGACCACGATGCTGGCCGAGCCGGCCTTGATCAGGTCATGCCCCAGCATGATGGCCTTCATGCCCGAACCGCAGACCTTGTTCAGGGTGGTCGCGCCGGTGGCGTAGGGGATCCCTGCTGCCACGGCAGCCTGCCGGGCCGGGGCCTGGCCCAGGTTGGCCGGAAGCACGCAGCCCATGATCACTTCGGAAACGTCCGCCGCCGGCACGCCGGACTGTTCCAGGGCGGCGGCAATCGCGGTGGCACCCAGGGTGGGGGTGGGCACGCCGTTGAACTGGCCGAGGAAGGAACCGATGGCGGTCCGCTTGGCAGCGGCGATGACAATGTTGGGCATGGCAATCTCGTTATTGCGTGAGCGATTTACGAAAAGGGAACGCAGGGCATGGTATGGCGACGCGTTTCCCGGCAGACTGCGTGGGGGTGGCCCAGTATAGAGGGTCAGCATTTACCACCGGTGTCGGCCGGACAGGCAGGACGCCAGGCGTGGTTTCAATTACGTTTTGGGGAGCAGGGATGAATCAGGTAGTTTTCAGCAGGAACGTGCTGGCCGCCGCGCTGGCCGTGGCATTGAGCGCGTGCGGTGGCGGCAGCGGCAACAGCAAGGGAGACCTTCCGGTAGCCCCGGTGGTCCCGCCGATCACGCCTCCGGTTGTCGTGGTGCCGCCGGTTACACCGCCGCCGGTCAAGCCGACCCAGCCGGCCATCGACGCGCATCTTGCCCTCATCAACGGCAAGGACCGGCAGGACCTGACCGGCGCGGGGATCCGGATCGGCGTGGTCGATTCCGGGGTGAATCGCGCCCATCCGACCCTGGCCGGCCGGGTCGTTGCCAGCCACAGCTACGTGGATCCGGCCGCCAACAACCTGGCGGTGGACGATGTGGTCGGGCATGGCACCACCGTGGCGTCGCTGGCCGCTGGCGCGGCATACGGCGACTGGCCGGGTGGCGTCGCCACCGAGGCGCAGATCGTGTCGGCGCGCATCATCGCCGACAAGGCACCGGCCGATGACGGTACCGGCAACGGCAACCAGGTCAATGGCCCGCTGGGCCTGGCCGCCGTGCACCAGGACCTGATCGCCGATGGCGTGAAGATCATGAACAACTCCTGGGGCGGGCTGTACTGGACCAACCCGAACGCGACCGCTGCCATTGCGGCCGAGTACCGGCCCTTCATCACCACCAACAACGGCCTGGTGGTGTTCGCCACCGGCAACGAAAGCAAGGCGGACCCGTCCAACATGGCCGCGCTGCCAAGCCAGGCCGGTCCGAACGGTACCCGTCCGGCTGCGGACCTGGAGCGTGGCTGGCTGGCGGTGACCGCCATCAATTCCAACCAGCCCGATACCCTGGCGTCCTACGCCAATGCCTGTGGCGTGGCGGCCAATTACTGCCTGGCCGCGCCGGGCGAAGCGGTGTTCGTCGATCCCCAAAGCACCACCGGCAGCACGCCCAGCTACCTCTGGGGCGGCGGCACCTCGTACGCGGCCCCGCTGGTCTCGGGCACGGCGGCGCTGGTCTGGCAGAAGTACCCGTACTTCAGCAATGACCAGGTGCGGCAGACCCTGCTCGGCACCGCCACCGACCTCGGCGCGGCCGGGGTGGACAGCGTGTTCGGCTACGGCCTGCTCAACGTGGGCAGGGCGATCAATGGCCCCGGCCGCTTCGACTGGGGCACCATGGTGGTCGACCTGCCGGGTTCGTCCAATTTCAGTACCTGGAGCAACAACATCAGCGGTGCCGGCGGGCTGGACAAGTCCGGCGCCGGAACGTTGATCCTGGGCGGCAAGAACACCTACACCGGCGGCACCATCGTCCGCTCGGGCGCGCTCTCGCTGGCCGATGGCGCGTCGCTGGGTTCCGACGTGCAGGTCCTGCAGGCCGGCGGCCTGCAGTTCCGCGCCGGTACCACCGGGGTCTCGGGCAACGTGGTCAACAGCGGCACGCTGTACCTGTTCGAGGCCGGCGTTACCGCCGTGATCCAGGGTAACTACACCCACGAGGCCACCGGTGTGTTCTCGACCGCGCTCGGTGCGCAGGCGTTGAAGGTGACCGGCACCGCCCAGCTCAACGGCGGCACCGTGCAGATCGACCGTGCGGTGGAAGGCTATGTCCCGCAGACGGGTGTCCGGCAGGAGCTGATCACCGCCGCGCAGGGCCTGACCGGCACGTTCGATCGCTACACAGCGCTCGGCAACGTCGTGCTGCTGGATGCGACGTTCACCTACGACCACTACTCGGTGGGGTTGAACATCGATCGCGTGAGCGTGACCGGCGCTGCGGCGTCGGCGGGGCTCGGTGCCATTTCGGCCGCTTCGGCCCTGCGCGTCGAGCAGGCGTTCGACGTGCTCGATACCGGCACGGGCCTCGGCACGCCGGGCTTTGCCGACGCGGCGGGCGAACTGCAGCGGGTGCAGGGCGCGGCCGGCCTGCAGGCGAGCCTGGAAAGCCTGTCGGGCAAGGCCCACAGCCTGGCCAACGGCATGACCTTCGACAACCTGGACATGAACCGCCGCGCGCTGTCGACCCGCTTCGATGCGGTGTCGGCCGCACCGCGCCTGCGCGGCGCCTGGCAGAGTGCGCTGGGTGAAGCCGGGCAGGGCAGCTTCGCCGGCAGCGGCTTCCAGACCCAGGGCTGGATGATGGGCCAGGACATGGCGCTGGGCAGCAATGGCGTGATGGGCTTTGCCTTTGGCGAAACCCGCAGCAACAGCAGCCGCGAGTGGGGCGGCGACAGCGGTCGTGACCGCCAGTCGCAGGCCCAGCTGTACGCCGGCTGGAACAGTGGGGCGGCCTACACCCTGGCGCAGCTGGGCGCTGGCCAGTTCACCCGCGAGATCGACCGCCAGCTGTTGCTGGGCGCGGGGCAGTACGGGGTCAATGCCCGTTACGGCGGCAACTTCAGCACCGCCAGCGTGGAATCGGGCTACCGCTTCGGCGGCGCAGGGGCATCGTTGACGCCGTACCTCGGTGCGGACTACGCGCGCCTGGACAGCGACAGCTTCAGCGAAGACGGCGGCTTCGGCTTCGGCCTGCGTGCGGACAGCCGTGCGTCGAGCCGCAGCCAGGCGCTGGCCGGCCTGCGTGCGGAAACGCGCCTGCGTGGCTGGTCGCTGCGCGGCTATGCCGAGTGGCAGCAGACGCTGTCCAGCGATGGCCTGGCCTTCGATGCCAGCTTCGTTGGCGTGGATGCCTGGGCACCGGTGGCCGGGCTGCAGCCGGCACGCTCCGGCGGTCTGTTCGGCCTGTCGGTGCAGTCCTGGCTGACGCGCAACTCGCAGCTCTCGTTCGGCTACGACCAGCGCTTCGGCCCGCGTGGCGACCTGAGCCAGGTGGCGCTGCGGTACTCCGCAGCGTTCTGATCAAGGCGCGATGGGGCAACGAAAAAGGGCGCGAAATGATCGCGCCCTTTTTCTTGCCTGCCGTCCGGATCAGCCGCCGCGCAGCGTTCCCAGCCGCGGCCGCGCCCGGCCCAGCGGCATCTTCAGCTTGCCGATGGACTGGATGCGGGTTTCGGCGATGCGGTCGGCCGCGCGCTGCGGCGCAATGCCTTCCTGCTGGGACAGCGCGAAGATGCGGCCGAGGTTGTGGTAGATGCTGCGGATCAGGCGCATCGCGCGTTCGCGGTTGTAGCCGTCGATTTCCAGCGACACGTTCATCACCCCGCCCGCGTTCACCGCATAGTCCGGGGCATACAGGATGCCGCGGGCATGCAGCTCATCGCCGATCTCCGGCGTGGAGAGCTGGTTGTTGGCGGTGCCGCAGACGATCCTGCACTTCAGGCGCGGCAGGGTCTGCGGGTTGATCGCCCCTTCCAGCGCGCACGGCGCGAACACATCGGCGTTGACGTCGTAGATGTCATCGGGCTTGACCGCCTCGGCGCCGTACTCGGTCACCGCACGCTCTACCAGCGCCGCGTCCAGGTCGGTGACGAACAGCTTGGCGCCGCGATCGCGCAACAGCTTGACCAGTTCCATGCCGATATGGCCCAGGCCCTGCACCGCGATGCTGACCTTGCCCACTTCCTCGTGGCCGAGCTTGTGCTGCATGGCCGCCATCAGCGCCTGCAGCGCGCCGTAGGCGGTGAACGGGGCCGGGTCGCCCGAGCCACCGTGGACCTGGTGCACGCCGGTGACGTACTCGCTTTCCAGGTAGATGTTTTCCATGTCATTGACGTCGGTACCAACGTCCTCGGCGGTGATGTAGCGCCCGCCGAGCGAATCCACGTAGCGGCCGAACGCGCGGAACAGCACCTCGGTCTTGTCCCTGCGCGGGTCGCCGATGATCACTGCCTTGCCACCCCCGACATTCAAGCCGGCCAGCGCGTTCTTGTAGGTCATCGTGCGGCTGAGCCGCAGCGCGTCTGCCAGTGCGTCGTCCGTGCTGGCGTAGGGCCGCATGCGCACGCCGCCCAGCGCCGGGCCCAGCGTGGTGTTGTGGATGGCGATGATGGCCCTCAGACCGGCATCGCGGCTGTGGCAGAACACCACCTGTTCATGACCGGACGTTTCGAGGGTTTCAAATAACATGGTGACTCCGATGGTGCGAACGGCGGCAAACGCCGGCGAACGTACCAGCAAAAGGTGGGGTGTAAAACAAAAAAAGCGACGTCGTCGGTTGGGCAGGACGGGTCGCGCGGCGCCATTCTAGTGCATTCCGTCGGACGGTGTTGTCAGCGCCGGATGACCATCGCGCGCTAAAGTTGGCCCGTTCCGGGCCGATGCCGTGGCAACGGTGCGCAGTACCGGCAAGCCAGGACGGAACACGTGGGTGCAGTGGCGACAATTCGGGTGCGGTGCCGCACCGGCAGGGGCGCGGCCCGATGATGGCGATCCTGGCGGGGGCGGCCGGCGTGCTGGTCGTGGCATTCCTGGGCTGGGGGCTGTACCGCCGCCCGGCAGGGGCGGGTTCGGTTCCGGTACCGGAGGGCACCCGCAGCCGGAGCCGCGCGCAGCCGCAGCCACCGGCTTTGACGGAGTCCTCAGGCGCCGAGGCCGGCGAGGTGCTGCAGGCCGGCCTGCATGCACTGGCGCTGCTGCCGGGCATTGGCAGCGCGCAGGCCACCGGCGGGCAGGACGCGACCCTGCTGGCGGCGGTGGCGGCCGCGCTGGAGGCGCAGGACTGGTCGGCCCGGCATCTCCCGCGCCGGCCGCAGCTGCTGCCGCAGCTGATCCAGACCGTGAACGACAGCGACGCGTCGGCGCGCAGCATGGCCTCGATCATCGGCCAGGATGCGGTGCTGACCGGCAACCTGCTGCGCATCGCCAACAGCCCGGTCTATCGGCTGCAGGCCAAGCCGGTGGAGAGCCTGCAGCGTGCGGTCACGCTGGTGGGTACCGAGGGCATCCGCCAGATCATCAGCGCGGTGCTGGTGCAACCGGTCATGCAACTGCACAGCGACGCCTTTCCGCAGTTCGGCACCGTGGTCTGGGAGCACGCGCTGCTGGCTTCACGGGCTGCGGCCGATCACGCCCGCCTGGTCACCCATGACGACGGCTTCGCCGCGCAGTGGATGGGGCTCACCCAGGGCCTGGGCGCGGCCCTGGTGATGCGGCACCTGCTGGATGTTGCCCGTGAGCAGGGCGTGCCGCCGTCACCGCAGCTGGCCAGCACCCTGCTGGATGCCTGGACCCTGCCGGTGGCCAGCCGCATCGCGGCGGCCTGGGAGCTGCCGCCCTCGGTAGATCGGAAGAGCG
>DGIP01000071.1:5741-5896 GCA_002386405.1 Stenotrophomonas maltophilia | reverse complement strand
GGCACCCGCAGCAGCGCGCTGGGCACCGCGGCCACCGCATCCGCCACCGGCGCGACCGCCGTGGGCGCCGATGCCTCCGCACGCGGCGACAACAGCACGGTGCTCGGCCGCCTGGCCTCGACCAACGCCACCAACGGCGTGGCCATCGGCAACGG
>DGIP01000071.1:721-5569 GCA_002386405.1 Stenotrophomonas maltophilia | reverse complement strand
CGTGGCCATCGGCAACGGTGCGTTCGTGAGCAACGGCGCCAACGGCATCGCCATCGGTTCCAGCGCGGGTGCATCCGGGGCCAATTCGGTGGCCCTGGGCGCAGGCTCGCGTGCGGTGGAAGCCAACGTGGTCTCGGTCGGTGGCGGCAACGGCACCGATTCGCCGGCCACCCGTCGCATCGTCAATGTCGCGGCCGGTCGCATCGCCGCCGGCAGCACCGATGCGGTGACCGGCGGCCAGCTCAACACCACCAACCAGCGCGTGGGCGCGGTGGAAACCCGGGTCGGTGACATCGACGACCGCATCGGCTCGGTGGAGAACGTCACCGCCAACGCGCTGACCTACGACGACAGCACCCGCGACACGCTTACCCTGTCCGGCCTGGACGGCACCACGCTGGACAACGTCGCCACCGGTTCGATCGCCAGCGGCAGCCGCCAGGCCGTCAACGGCGGCCAGCTGTTCCAGGCCTTGACCGACACCGCCAGCTTCCTCGGTGGCGGCGCCAGCATCGGCATGCAGGGCGTGTTCGTGGCGCCCAACTACGTGATCCAGGGCACCACCTACAACAACGTGGGCGATGCGCTGGGCGCGCTGGATGCCAAGGTCAGCGACCTCGACCAGCGCGTGGCCAACGGCGGCAGCAACGCGGCGCGTGCGCGCACCGCGTCGGCGTCCACCGCCAGCGTGGCTGCCGCACCCGAGGCTGCCGATACCGCGGCGACCACGGCCGCCAGCAGCGACACCGCCCGCGTGGCCAGTGCCGATGCGCCGGTCGTGCAAGGCACGCCGACCGCTGCCAGTGTCGGCGCCCCGCAGCCGGTGGCGGCGGTGGCACCGGTCACATCAGTGGCGATGGGCGACGGTGCGGTGGCCAGCGGGGCCTCGGCCACCGCGATCGGGCAGGGGGCCAGCGCCACGGCCGCCAACTCGGTCGCGCTGGGCCAGGGCTCGGTCGCCGACCGCGCCGACACGGTCTCGGTGGGTGCCGTCGGTGCCGAACGCCAGGTCACCAACGTGGCCGCCGGCAGCGCCGCCACCGATGCGGTCAACAAGGGCCAGCTGGACGGTGGCATCGCCACCGCCAACAGCTACACCGACCAGCGTTACAGCGCGATGGCCGACACGTTCGACATCTACAAGGGCGAAATCGACGAACGCCTGCGTCACCAGGACCGTCGCATCGATCGCCAGGGGGCGATGAACGCCGCGATGCTCAACATGGCCACCAGTGCCGCCGGCATCCGCACGCAGAACCGCGTCGGCGTCGGTGTCGGCTTCCAGAGCGGCGAATCGGCGTTGTCGCTGGGTTACCAGCGTGCGCTTAGCGAGCGCGCCACCGTCACTGTCGGCGGTGCGTTCAGCAGCGATGACAGCTCGGTCGGCGTCGGTGCCGGCTTCGGCTGGTAAGCAACGCAATGCAAGGCCTGAGGGGGCGGGTCACGGAAACCCTGGCCAGGGCCGGCCGGGGTTTCCGCATGGAGTGTTTGGCCTGAACAGTCGTTTGATCCATGACCTTGAAGAGGATTACACCGTGACCAAGAAGCAGAACCTTCGCATCAACGTGCTGGCAGCCGCCGTGCTGTCGCTGTCCGTGGGCGCCAGCGCCTATGCCGCCGGTTTGCCGGTCAAGGAACCCGCGAAGCAGGCCAGCGTCGCCCAACAGGGTTCCCAACGCATCATCGTCAAGTACGCGCCCGGCAGCGCGGCCGCCTCCGACCGCTCGGCCAAGCTGTCCACGGTGACCTCGGCGGTCTCGCGTGCCAGCCTTGGCGCCACCGCCTCGCGTGCCGCGGCGGCCAGCCCGCAGGTGCTGCGCCGGCTCGGCACCGGTGCCGATGTGATCCGCCTGCAGGGCAAGCTCAGCCAGGCCGACCTGCAGAAAGTGCTGAAGGAAATCCAGGCCGACCCGTCTGTCCAGTACGCTGCGGTGGACGTCAAGCTGCAGCGCGCCGACGTGCGTGCCAAGGAAACCCCGCAACTGGTGCCGAACGACCCGTACTACGCGCAGTACCAGTGGCACCTGAACAGCGCCACCGGCGGCGTCAACGCACCGGCCGCGTGGGACGTGGCGCAGGGCGAGGGCGTGGTGGTGGCGGTGCTCGATACCGGCATCCTGCCGCAGCACCCGGATTTCGCCGCCGGCACCCTGCTGGAAGGCTATGACTTCATCAGCGATGCCGAAACCTCGCGTCGTCCCACCGACGCCCGCGTGCCGGGCGCGCTGGATTACGGCGACTGGGTTGAGAACGACAACGAGTGCTATGACGGCTCGCTGGCCGAAGACAGCTCGTGGCACGGCACGCATGTGTCGGGCACGATCGCCGAAGCCACCAACAACGGCGTCGGCATGGCCGGCGTGGCGTACAAGGCCAAGGTGCTGCCGGTGCGCGTGCTCGGCAAGTGCGGCGGCTACCTCTCCGACATCGCCGATGCGATCACCTGGGCCTCCGGTGGCACCGTGACCGGCGTGCCGGCCAACCCGAACCCGGCCGAAGTGATCAACATGAGCCTGGGCGGCGGCGGCGCGTGCGATCCGGCCTACCAGGACGCGATCAACGGCGCGGTCTCGCGCGGCACCACCGTGGTGGTGGCGGCCGGCAACCAGGCCTCCAACGCCTCCGGCTACCGTCCGGCCAGCTGCGCCAACGTGATCGCCGTGGGTGCCACCCGCATCACCGGCGGCATCGCCTACTACTCCAACTTCGGCACCGCGGTGGACCTGTCCGGTCCGGGCGGCGGCGGCAGCGTCGACGGCAACCCGGGCGGCTACGTCTGGCAGGCCGGCTACAACGGCCTGACCACGCCGACCTCCGGCGCCTACAGCTACATGGGCATGGGCGGCACCTCGATGGCCTCGCCGCACGTGGCCGCCGTGGCCGCGCTGGTGCAGGGCGCGTTGGCCTCGGCCGGCAAGGACCCGCTGACCCCGGCGCAGCTGGAGACCCTGCTCAAGCAGAGCGCCCGCAACTTCCCGGTGACCATCCCGGCGGCCACCCCGATCGGCAGCGGCATCGTCGATGCCAAGGCCGCGCTGGACAAGGCCCTGGAAGAGCCGTGCACGGTTGACTGCGCGCCGGATGCGACGCCGCTTACCAACCGCGTGGCGGTCAGCGGGCTGACCGGTGCCGGTGGCAGCGAAACGCTGTACAGCTTCGAAGCGACGGCGGGCAAGACGCTCAGCTTCCTCACCTACGGTGGCGGCGGCAACGTGTCGTTGTACGTCAGCGCCGGCGCCGAGCCGACCGCGACCGACTTCGATGCCAAGTCCTCGCGTCCGGGCAACAGCGAAACCGTGCGCTTCACCGCGCCGGCGGCGGGCACCTACTACATCAAGCTGGTGGGTGAATCGGCTTACAGCAACGTGAGCATCCAGGCCGTCCAGTAACGGTCGGCAGCACCCTGCGGGAGCCCGTCATGTGACGGGCTCCCGTTTTTCATTGGCCACCACCGCATGTGGCATCACGGCGAACTGCTAAAGTCTGCGGGTCGCCAGGAGAGCTTTCGTGAATGCGGTAACCCACGATCTTGCTGAAGAGTCAGCCATGGATGCGGAAACCCGCATCGTGGCGCTGTTGCTGCGCAACGGGCGGCTGAAGGAGGCCGACCTGGCCCGCGCCCGGCCGCTGCAGCGTGAAGCCGGTGGCAGCCTGCTGCCGCTGCTGGTGCGGCTGGGCCTGGTGTCTGAACGCGACCACGCGCAGGCCTGTGCCGACGTGCTGGGGCTGCCGCTGCTGGAAGGCAAGGGCGTGCCCGAAGCGCCCCCCGAATCCCTGATCGACGCGCTGCCGCTGTCGCTGCGCTTCCTCAAACAATTCCATGCCTGCCCGCTGGCGCTGCACGACGGCGTGCTCGACCTGTGGCTGAGCGACCCGCAGGAGCCGTACACCGCCGATGCGGTGCAGCTGGCGATGGCGGTGCCGGTGCGCCTGCACGTGGGCCTGCGCTCGGAGATCGATGACGTCATCGAACGCTGGTTCGGCCAGGGCCGCAGCGCGATGGGCGCCATCATCGAAACCGCCGACGGCGAAGGCAGCGTGGTCGACGATATCGAGCACCTGCGCGACCTGGCCTCCGAAGCCCCGGTGATCCGCCTGGTCAACCTGGTCATCCAGCGTGCGGTGGAACTGCGCGCGTCGGACATCCACATCGAACCGTTCGAGAACCGGCTGAAGGTGCGCTATCGCGTCGATGGCGTGCTGATCGAAGGCGAAAGCCCGCCGGCCAACCTCACCGCCGCGGTGATCAGCCGCATCAAGATCATGGCGCGGCTGAACATCGCCGAGCGCCGCCTGCCGCAGGATGGTCGCATCATGCTGCGCGTGCAGGGCAAGGAACTGGACCTGCGCGTGAGCACCGTGCCCACCGCGCACGGCGAAAGCGTGGTGATGCGCCTGCTCGATCGCGACACCGTGGTGTTCGATTTCCACCGGCTCGGCTTCACCGATGCGTTCCTGCCGCAGTTCCGCAAGGTGCTCGAGCAGCCGCACGGCATCCTGCTGGTCACCGGCCCCACCGGCTCGGGCAAGACCACCACGCTGTATACGGCGCTGAGCCAGCTCAATACGGCCGATGTAAAGATCATCACCGTCGAGGACCCGGTCGAATACCAGATCGAGGGCATCAACCAGATCCAGGCCAAGCCGCAGATCGGGCTGGACTTCGCCAACGCGCTGCGCAGCATCGTGCGCCAGGACCCGGACATCATCATGATCGGCGAAATGCGCGACCTGGAAACCGCGCGCATCGCGATCCAGTCCGCGTTGACCGGCCACCTGGTGCTGTCCACCCTGCATACCAACAACGCCGCCGGCGGCATCACCCGCCTGCTCGACATGGGCGTGGAA
>DGIP01000071.1:0-568 GCA_002386405.1 Stenotrophomonas maltophilia | reverse complement strand
CTGCTCGACATGGGCGTGGAAGACTACCTGCTCACCTCCACCATCAACGGCATCCTGGCCCAGCGCCTGGTGCGCCGGCTGGAACCGCAGCACGCGCTGCGCTACCTGGCCTCGCCGGAAGAGATCGAGAAGTTCGGGCTGCGCCGCCTGCAACCGGAAGGGGACATCTACCTCTACCGCGCGCAGCCCTCGGCGATCGCGCCGACCGGCTACCTGGGACGCACCACCATCATGGAATTCCTGGTGATGAACGACGAGCTGCGGCGCGCGGTGATGCGCCGCGCCGGAATGGGCGAAGTGGAACAGATTGCCCGCGCCGCCGGCATGCGCACCATGTATGAGGATGGCCTGGCCAAGGCGCTGATGGGCCACACCACGCTCGAAGAAGTGCTGCGCGTGACCGAGGAAAGCTGAGCATGGCGCAGTACCGCTACAAGGCCCTCAACGCGCACGGCGAGCTGTTCGACGGCCAGATGGAGGCCGCCAGCGAAGCCGACGTGGCCGCGAAGCTGCAGGACCAGGGCCACCTGCCGATGGAGGCGCGCCTGGCCGCCAGATCGGAAGAGCG
>DGIP01000070.1 GCA_002386405.1 Stenotrophomonas maltophilia | reverse complement strand
CCTTTCTGGCCAATCTGGCTGCCGGCCAGGTCTCCATCCGCCACCAGCTCAAGGGACCGTTGGGCGCGCCAGTCACCGCCTGCGCCGCCAGCATCCAGGCGATTGGCGATGCGGCACGCTTGATCCGCAACAACGAGGCGGACATGGCGCTGTGCGGCGGCAGCGAGGCCACCATTGACCGGGTGGCGCTGGGCAGCTTTGCAGCAGCCAAGGCCGTCGCCACCGGCGGCGAGGACCTCAGTACCTACCGGCTGTACCTGTACAACGGCAGCACCCCGTCGGCCGCCACGGTCTATGCCAACAATGCCGTGCCGGCCGGTACCGCCGCCGGCTGCGGCAAGGCCAGCATCGCCACCGTCACCTACCCCACCAATGGCCTGCAGAACGGCTCCAACGACGGCATCGCGCTGGTCGATGCCAGCGGCAAGGTGGTCCAGTTCATCAGTTACGAAGGCACCATCACCGCGTCCGGCGGCCCGGCCGCCGGGCTGACCAGCCAGAACATCCCGGTCAGCGAGAGCAACAGCACCGCCCCGGGCACCTCCCTGCAGCTCACCGGCAGCGGCAGCCAGTACACCCACTTCACCTGGGCCGGATCGGCCGCGCAGACCTTCGGTGCCTGCAACACCGGCCAGACCTTCAGCGGCGGTGGCAGCACCGGCCCCAACACGCCCCCGTCGGTGAGCACCACCACCCCGGAACAGGGCGCGACCAGCTTCCCGGCCGCCGCCGACCTGGCCGTGACCTTCAGTGAAAGCGTCACCGTCAGCGCCGGCGCCTTCACCCTCAGCTGCGGCCAGTCCGGCGCGGTACCGCTGACCCACGCCAGCAGCGGCACCCGCTTCACGCTGTCCACCAACACCGCGCTGGTGGCCGGCGAAGCGTGCCGCTTCGATATCCGTGCCGCCCGCATCAAGGACGCGCAGGGCGCACGCCCGGCCGCCGATACCCGCATCGCCTTCACCGTCGCCAGCGGCGGTACCGACCCCGGCCCCGATCCGGACCCGGGCAGCTACTACTCCAAGGTCAACACCTCCAGCCCCAGCCAGCTGCGCTGCTCGCTGCACGCCACCATCAAGGGCCACACCTCCTACCCGTACAGCGGCTCGGGCACCAGCACCTGGACCATCCTGGAAATCGCCGACGAGGATCCCAACAACAGCGGCCGGATCCTGGACGCGTACCGCAACCGCAGCTACGCCAAGGTCAGCGACCGGGCCGGCACCGGCAGCGGGCTGACCTACAACCGCGAGCACACCTGGCCCAATTCACTGGGCTTTGCCAGCACCACCGGCGACAAGGGCCTGCCGTACGCGCCCTACACCGATACCCACATGCTGTACCTGACCGATGCGCAGTGGAACGCGGACCGCGGCAACAAGCCGTTTGCCAAGTGCGACAGCAACTGCGGCGAGCGCGCCACCGAGGCCAACAATGGCACCGGCGGCGGCAGTGGCGGCTACCCGGGCAATTCCAACTGGGTGCGCACCCCCGACGGCAACGGCGGCACCTTCGAGGTCTGGGGCCACCGCAAGGGCGACATGGCGCGTGCGGTGATGTACATGGCGATCCGTTATGAGGGCGGCAAGGATGCGGCCACCGGCCAGTCCGAACCGGACCTGGAGCTGACCGACGACCGCAGCAGGATCGTGAAGACCTCGGCGTCGCCGGCCTACATGGGCCTGCTCTCGACCCTGATCGACTGGCACCTGTCAGACCCGCCGGATGCGGCCGAACGCGCCCGCAATGAAGTGATCTACAGCTTCCAGGGCAACCGCAACCCGTTCATCGACCACCCGGAATGGGGCACGCCCGCCCTGTTCACGTCGGCCAAGCCGGCGACCTGCGAGCTGGCGAACTGATCACTACCCGGCCGGTTCCTTTTTGGGACCGGCCGGCATCGTCAGGCCGTGATCTCTATACTCGGCGGTCATGTCGACCCCCGATCCCGTATTCATTCTTCTGACCACCTGCCCCGATGCGGCCACCGCCGCGCGGATCGCGCACGCACTGGTGGAAGAACGCCTGGCCGCCTGCGTCACCCGGCTGGACGGGGCGCATTCGACCTACCGCTGGCAGGGTGAGGTCACCGAGGACCACGAGGTCCAACTGCTGATCAAGACCACCGGCAACCGCCTGGATGCGGCCATCGCGCGCGTGCAGGTACTGCACCCGTATGAACTCCCCGAGTGCATCGCGGTCGAAACCCGCGCCGGCCTGCCGGCGTACCTGGATTGGATTCGGGCCCAGACCCGAGAGGAAACTGATTGATGACGCTGTTTCGTCGTGTTGCCGCGCTGTGCGCGCTGTTCGTGGTGTCCCTGCCGGCGCTGGCCGTCAGCGAGAAAGACCTGCTGCCGGTGGACGAGGCCTTCGGGCTGAGCGCGCAGGCGCGCGACCGCGACCGCATCGAGGTGAGCTGGAAGATCGCACCGGGCTACTACCTCTACCGCCACCGCACCACGGTCAAGAGCGACGCCGGCTTCAGTGCCGAGGCGCTGCAGATGCCGGCCGGCAAGAAGCACCACGACGACTTCTTCGGCGAGGTGGAAACCTACCGCGAGCGGCTGACCGCGGTACTGCCGGGCAAGGCCGCCGACGGTACCGATACGGTGACGCTGGAAGTGCGCTACCAGGGCTGCGCCGATGCCGGCGTGTGCTACCCGCCGCAGAAGCGCAGCGTGCAGGTCAAACTGCCGGGTGGCAGCGCCCGCGCCGACAGCGCCGTGACCCCGGCCTTGGGCGGCGCCGCCGCGTCGCCGTTCAACA
>DGIP01000322.1 GCA_002386405.1 Stenotrophomonas maltophilia | reverse complement strand
GGTGCCGTCGTGGCGGCCGGAGTGGGTGCCGGCGCAGCAGCCACGGCAGTGTCGGCGCGCGCGTCCAGGGTCACCACTTCGGCCTTGACGTCGTTACGCACCTTGACCGCTTCCAGGCGCGCCGCTTCGGCCTGCGCGCGATCGGCATACGGCCCCACGCGCACGCGCCAGGCCTGGCGGCCATTGATCGTGGCCGGTTCGCTGAAGCCCGGCAGCTGGGCCTTCTTCAGGAACGCGATCACCGCGTTGGCGTCGGCCTGGCTGCCATAGGCGCCAAAGCTGACCGCATAGTTGCCCGCGGCCACCGCCGGCGAGGTATCGGCGGCAGCCGGCTCGGCCGGTGCGGCTGCGTCGGGCTGCAGCGGCTGGGTGCTGGAGACCCCGCTCTGCAGGCCGGTGGCGCCACCGGTCGGCGCGACCAGCGGCAGTTCACGGGTCTGGAACTGGCCATCGGCCGGCGCGTCCGGCGCGGTGATCGGTACGTTGGCCACGCCACTGTCAGGGGCAGGCCCCTTGACCAGCATGGGCAGGAAAATCACGGCCAACGCCACCAGGACGATGGCACCAATCAGTCGCTGTTTCAGAGGAGTATCCACGGAAGGCAGGCAGGGCGGCGCGGCGGAATGCCACGGCGATTATACGGGCGCACGCGTGTGCGGCGTCGAAGACGGCTGAACGTTGTCGCTTGCTGCCCGCCTCAGCGGGCGTTTTCCAGCCACAGCAAGGCCTGCGCGGCGGTATGGAAGGAACCAAACACCAGCACGCGGTCGCCGGCCCTGGCCGATGACAGGGCCTGCTGCAGTGCCGTGGCCACATCGGCATGGGTGGACGCACCGGCGGCGGCGGTGCCGGCCAGGCGTGCCTGCAGGGCCGGCGCGCTCTGTGCGCGCGCACCTTCCAGCCCGGCCAGGTGCCAGCCATCGACGCGATCAGCCAGCGCCTCGACCACGCCTTCGGCATCCTTGTCCTGCAGCGCGGCGAACACGGCCACGGTACGCCCGGTGATCGGCGCGGCCTTCAACGCAGCAGCCAGCTCACGCGCGGCCTGCGGGTTGTGGCCGACATCCACCAGCACTTCCACGCCATTGCGCTCGAGCGCCTGCAGGCGGCCGCGGATGCGGGCCTGGGCCACGCCCTCGACGATGGCCGCACGCGGCAGTGGCTTGTCCAGCGCGCGCAGCGAGGCAATCGCCGAGGCGGCATTGCGCAGCTGGATCGGGCCGCGCAGCGCCGGCATCGGCAGTTCAATGCGGAAGCCCACGTCACGCCAGGACCAGTGCTGGCCGTCGATGGCATCGGCGAAGAAATCGCTGCCACCGCGGATCGCGTTGGCGCCCAGCAGGTAGGCGCGCGCCAGCACGCTGGACGGCGGATCGGTCTCGCCCAGGATCACCGGCTTCCAGCCGCGGATGATGCCGGCCTTTTCCACGCCGATCGCCTCGCGGTCTTCGCCCAGCCAGTCGGCATGGTCGATGTCCACGGTGGTGATCACCGCGACGTCGGCGTCGACGATGTTGACCGCATCCAGGCGCCCGCCCAGCCCCACTTCCAGCACGGCCAGGTCGAGCCCGGCCTGCGCGAACAGGTGCAACGCGGCCAGCGTGCCGTACTCGAAGTAGGTCAGCGTGGTGCTGCCGCGCGCGTCTTCGATGGCATTGAAGGCGGCGATGAGCGCCGCGTCGGAGGCGTCCTCACCGTCAATGCGCACGCGCTCGTTGTACTGCAGCAGGTGCGGCGAGGTGTACGCCCCCACCTTCCAGCCCGCCGCCCGCGCGATGGCCTCGATGAAGGCCACCGTGGAGCCCTTGCCGTTGGTGCCGCCCACCACGATGGTGTGCGGCGCCGGCTGGCCCAGGCCCATGGCGGTGGCCACCGCACGTACGCGCTCCAGCCCCATGTCGATGGTGGCCGGGTGCTGCTGCTCGATGTAGCTGAGCCATTCGGCGAGGGAATGCGGGCGGGCGGTCGTCATGGCGATAGATCGTGGTGGTCGTGGAACGGAAAACGAAAACGGGGTGGAATCACAGCGCGCGGTGCTTGGCCTCGCCAAAGAACGGCGTGTGGTGCGCGCAGTCGTTCAGGCGCACTACTTCCAGACTGTCCAGGTCGGCGCCTTCGAGCAGGTTGAGCGTGGTCGGCGCCTGGCGGAAGGTCCACAGGCGCGACAACGGCAGGCCCAGGATCCGGCACAGGATCACCCGGTTGACCGCGTCGTGAGCCACCACCAGCAGCGTGTCGTGCTCGCCCAGCCCTTCGGCGGCGCGGGCCAGGCCGCGCCAGCTGCGGTCCAGCACCAGCCGGAGCGATTCGCCACCGGGCATCAGCACCGTATCGGGCTCGTCGCGCCAGGCCTGCAGGCGCGACGGGTCTTTTTCGTTGATCTCGCTGGCCAGCAGGCCTTCCCACTCACCGTGGGCGATTTCCTGCAGCTCCGGCTCGGTCAGCAGCATGTCGGCGCGGTCGGCACCGAGGGCCAGCTGCGCGGTGCGCTGCGCACGCGACAGCGGCGAGGCAACGGCACGGGTGATGTCCACCGACTTCAGGCGTTCACCCAGGGCCTGGGCCTGGGCTTCGCCGATCGGCGACAACGGGATATCGATCTGGCCCTGGTAACGGCCTTCGGCATTCCAGGGGGTTTCGCCGTGGCGGGCAAGCAGGATGCGCATGCGAACTAGAGGTCCTTGGGGGAGAGGAGAACAGTCGCAATCGTTCACATGGTGTGAACGATCGTGGGGGGAGCGGCCATCATACCTTGCCCAGCAAACGGTTCTTCCTCCGTCTTCGGTCAGGTTCATCGCGGGCGTTGGGGGCCCCGCCGCGGCCGGCAGGCCCCTGTGCAAATGTCCCCCGGCGTCGGCCGGAGGCCGACACCTCCTCCTTTACTTTGCCAG
>DGIP01000321.1 GCA_002386405.1 Stenotrophomonas maltophilia | reverse complement strand
GGGCGCCCGGCCGCGCCAGCGTTGGAGGGCACCCGGGGTGGGCAGGCTTGCAGGGGAAGGGGTCACGGCGCGTTCTCGTCGAAACAGGACGACAGCGTGCGCTTGACCGATCAACTGGTAAAACGCATTCTAATCGTTAAATCAACCTATAAAGATGGTTAAATCCCGATGCGCCTGACGCTCCGCCAATGGCAGGTGTTCGTGAGCGTGGCCGATGCCGGTTCCACCGCTGCGGCGGGCGCCCAGCTCCAGCTGTCGCAGTCGGCCACCAGTGCCGCCCTCAACGAACTGGAAGGGCAGTTGCCAGCACCGCTGTTCGACCGGATCGGGCGGCGGCTGGTACTCAACGCCACCGGGCGTGCACTGCTTGACCCGGCGCGTGCGCTGCTGGTGGCGGCGATGGAGCTGGAACGGCAGGCCGGGGCAGGGCAGGCGCACGCGGCCGGCACACTTCCCCTGCAGCTGCGGATAGGCGCCAGCACCACCATCGGCAATTACCTGCTGCCCACCCGGGTGGCCTCCCTGCTGGCGGCCAACCCGCAGGCCCAGGTGGACCTGCGGATCGGCAACAGCGCCGACGTGGTGGCGGCCGTGCAGCGGCTGGAGGTCGACCTGGGCCTGATCGAGGGCCCATGCCACGAAAGTGGCCTGGAGGTGTTGCCGTGGCAGCGCGATGCCCTGGTGATCGTGGCGGCTGCGGCCTCGCCGTTGCCCGATACGGTGGACGTGGCTGCCCTGGCCGCGGCGCGCTGGCTGCTGCGCGAACCCGGTTCGGGCACCCGCGAGGCCGTTGAACAGGCCCTGCTGCCGCACCTGCACCACTTCGGGCGCGCCATGCAGCTGGGCAGCACCGAGGCAATCAAACAGGCGGCGGCGGCGGGGTTGGGCCTGGCCTGCCTGTCCAGGCACGCGGTGGCCGACCTGGTCGCGCTGGGCAGCCTGCGGATCCTGCAGACCCCGCTGCCGCCCCTGTCGCGCCAGCTCTGGGTGGTCCACCACCCGGGCAAGCGGGTGCCGGCGGAACTGGCCGTACTGCTGGAGCTGCCGGCATCCGCTTTTGCGTCCGGCTGAGCGACGCCGCAGGCCGCCAGCCCGTACAATGGCGGGATGCCTCTGATTACTCTGCAAAACGTCGACTTCAGCGTCGGCGGCCCGCTGTTGCTGGAAAAAGCCGAACTGTCGATCGAGCCGGGCGAACGCATCGCCCTGATCGGCCGCAACGGCGCCGGCAAATCCACCCTGCTCAAGCTGCTGTCCGGCGACCACAAGCCCGACGACGGAGAAGTGCGCGTACAGCAGGGGGTGCGCATCACCCGGCTGGAGCAGGAAGTGCCGCACGGCGCGGCCGGCAGCGTGTTCGACGTGGTCGCCGATGGCCTGGGCGAGCTGGGCCAGTGGCTGGCCGAATTCCACCACCTGAGCGTGGCCGACGAGTTCGATGGCGATGCGCTGTCGGCGGTGCAGGCCAAGATCGATGCCGCCAACGGCTGGGGCCTGGACCAGCGCGTGAGCGAAACACTGACCAAGCTCGACCTGGACGGCGATGCCGAATTCGCGCGCCTGTCCGGCGGCATGAAGCGCCGCGTGCTGCTCGGCCGCGCGCTGGTGTCCGCGCCGGACCTGCTGCTGCTCGACGAACCGACCAACCACCTGGACATCGAAGCCATCGACTGGCTGGAAATGTTCCTCAAGAACTGGAACGGCAGCGTGGTGTTCGTCACCCATGACCGCCGCTTCCTGCGCGCGCTGGCCACCCGCATCGTCGAGATCGACCGCGGCCAGGTCACCAGCTGGCCGGGCGACTGGGCCAACTACGAACGCCGCCGCGAAGAGCGCTTGAATGCGCAGGCGCAGGAAAACGCGCGCTTCGACAAGATGCTGGCGCAGGAAGAAGTCTGGATCCGCCAGGGCATCAAGGCCCGCCGCACCCGCGACGAAGGCCGCGTGCGCCGCCTGAAGGCGATGCGCAGCGAACGTTCGCAGCGCCGTGAACTCGGTGGCAACGTGCGCATGGAAGCCTCGCAGGCGGAGAATTCCGGCAAGAAGGTCATCGACGTCAAGGACATCTCGTTCGCCTTCGGCGATCGGGTGATGGTCAAGGACTTCAGCACCACCATCCTGCGCGGCGACCGGATCGGCCTGATCGGCCCCAACGGCAGCGGCAAGACCACGCTGCTCAAGCTGCTGCTGGGTGACCTGGCGCCGGACAGCGGCGAAGTGCGCGCCGGCACCAACCTGCAGATCGCCTACTTCGACCAGTACCGTTCGGTGCTGCGCGAAGACTGGACCGCGATCGAGAACGTGGCCGAAGGCCGCGATTTCCTCGAGGTCAACGGCAAGCGCAAGCACGTGCATGCATACCTGCAGGATTTTCTGTTCACGCCGGAACGTGCGCGCGCGCCGATCACCCGCTTGTCCGGTGGCGAGCGCAACCGCCTGCTGCTGGCCAAGCTGTTCGCGCAGCCGTCCAACCTGCTGGTGATGGACGAACCGACCAACGATCTC
>DGIP01000323.1:7468-7822 GCA_002386405.1 Stenotrophomonas maltophilia | reverse complement strand
ACCGCTCAGGAGACGCGCGACATGCTGTCCCGTTCCACCCCCGACGAACCCGCCCGCGCCCCGCGCGGCCGCTGGGCCACAGTGATGCGCTGGTTCGACACCGGCGCCGCCGCGCCGGCGGCCGAGGGCAGCGGCAACCGGGTGGACTGGCTGCGGGCGATTCCCTTCGTGGGCATGCACCTGGCCTGCCTGGCGGTGATCTGGGTGGGGGTTTCCTGGGTGGCGGTGGGCGTGGCGCTGGCGCTGTACGCGGTGCGCATGTTCGCCATTACCGCGTTCTACCACCGCTACTTCGCACACCGCACCTTCCGCACCTCGCGCGTGGTGCAGTTCGTGTTCGCGCTGATCGGCGCG
>DGIP01000323.1:0-7256 GCA_002386405.1 Stenotrophomonas maltophilia | reverse complement strand
TGTTCGCGCTGATCGGCGCGGCCAGCGTGCAGCGCGGCCCGCTGTGGTGGGCCGCGCACCACCGCAACCACCACCGCCACACCGAAACCGCCGCCGACCCGCATTCGCCCACCGTGCATGGCTTCTGGTGGAGCCACATGGGCTGGTTCCTCACCACCGAAGGCTTCCGCACCGACTGGGCGCGCATTCCGGACCTGGCGAAGTACCCCGAGCTGCGCTGGCTGGACCGCTTCGACACGCTGGTGCCGGTGGCCCTGGCCGCCGCGCTTTACGGGCTTGGCGCACTGCTGGAACACGTTGCGCCGGGCCTGGGCACCAGCGGCGGGCAGATGCTGGTGTGGGGCTTCTTCATTTCCACGGTGGTGCTGTTCCACGCCACGGTGACGATCAATTCGCTGGCACACCGCTTCGGGCGGCGCCGCTTCAATACCGGCGATGACAGCCGCAACAACCTGTGGCTGGCCCTGCTCACCTTCGGCGAAGGCTGGCACAACAACCACCATTTCTTCCCGGGCACGGTGCGCCAGGGCTTCTATTGGTGGGAAGTGGACATCACCTGGTACGGCCTGCGCGCGATGGCCGCGCTGTGCCTGGTGAGCGACCTCAAACCGGTGCCGGCCTGGGTGCTGGCCAAGGCGGAGCACTGACATGCGCATTGCCGTGATCGGATCGGGCATCGCCGGGCTGGCCAGCGCGTGGTGGCTGAGCCAGCGCCATGAAGTGACGCTGTTCGAGGCCAACGATTACCTCGGCGGCCACACCCACACCCAGATGGTGCAGGTGGATGGCCGCCTGCGCGCGGTGGATACCGGCTTCATCGTGTTCAACCCGCAGCACTACCCGTTGCTGACCGCGCTGTTCGAAGAACTCAACGTGGCTTCGCAGCCCACCACCATGAGCTTCTCGGTGCACAGCGAACGCAGTGGGCTGGAATACAACGCCACCTCGCTGGATACCCTGTTCTGCCAGCGCCGCAACCTGCTCTCGCCGCGCTTCTGGGGGATGCTGGCAGACCTGCGCCGCTTCTATCGCGAGGCGCCTGCGCTGCTGCACAGTGGGGAAGAGGGGCCGTCGCTGGGCGAGTACCTGAAGCAGGGGCGCTACGGCGAGGCTTTCGTCCAGGAGCATCTGCTGCCGATGGCGTCTGCGCTGTGGTCATCGCCGACGCAGGCCTTGGCCGACTTCCCGGCGCGCTACCTGGTGCAGTTCATGGCCAACCACCAGATGCTGCAGATGACCGGGCGCCCGGCGTGGCGGGTGGTGCAGGGTGGTTCGGCGCGTTACGTGGAAGCGATGCGGCGGCGCTGGCGGGTACGCGAGCGGCTGGAATGCCGCGTACTGGGCGTGGAGCGGCAGGAACATGGGGTGCGCGTGCTCACCGCCGATGGGCTGGAAGGCTTCGACCAGATGGTGCTGGCCTGCCACAGCGACCAGGCACTTGCGCTGCTTTCCGATGCAGATCCCACCGAGCGCAGCGTGCTCGGCGCGATCCGCTACCAGCCCAATGAGGTGGTGCTGCATACCGATGCCAGCCTGCTGCCACGCAACCCCAAGGCCTGGGCGGCATGGAACGCGCACGTGCCGCGCGACCCGTTGGCACCATGCACGGTCAGCTACTGCATGAACCTGCTGCAGGGCATCGACACGCCCACGCCGCTGGTGGTGACGCTCAACCGTACCGATGCGATTGCGCCGGAGAAGATCCTGCGCCGGATGCAGTACGCCCACCCGGTGCATGACCACGCCATGGTGCGCGCACAAGGGCGCTGGGCCGAAGTGCAGGGGCGTCGCCGTACCTGGTTTGCCGGCGCCTACTGGGGCTGGGGCTTCCATGAAGACGGCATCCGCAGTGCGCGCCGGGTGGTGGACGCACTGCAGTCGCTGGATGCCGAAGCGTACTGGCCGCTGTCGCAGGGCGTGCCGGCATGACGGTCAGTGCGATCTATCGCGGCAGGATGCAGCACCGCCGGCATGCGCCGCAGCCGCACGCGTTCGACTACCCCATCGCGCAGCTGCTGATCGACCTGGATGAGCTGGACCACCTGTTTGAGGGGCGCTGGTTCTGGTCGGTGAACCGCCGCAACCTGGCCGAGTTCCGTCGCAGCGATTACCTGGGCGCACCGGACCAACCGCTGGCCGATGCGGTGCGCGAACGCATCACACAGGCGCTGGGCCATGCACCTCCCGGCCCGGTACGCATGCTCGCCCACCTGCGCCATGCCGGGCACATCTTCAACCCGGTCAGCTTCTACTACTGCTACGCCGCCGATGGCGCCACGCTGGAGTGCATCGTGGCCGAGATCACCAACACGCCGTGGCAGGAGCGCCATGCCTACGTGTTGCCGGTGGCGCAGGCCGACGCGCGCGGCCGCGCGCTGGCCTGGACCTTCGACAAGCAGTTCCACGTGTCCCCGTTCCTGCCGATGGACTGCGAATACCGCTGGCGCTTCACCGCGCCGGGCGATGACCTGCACGTGCACATGCAGGTGTGGCGCAACGGCGCGCGCCAGTTCGATGCCGACCTGGCCCTGCAGCGCCATCCCCTCACCGGCCCCGGCCTGGCCCGCGTGCTGCTGCGCCACCCGCTGATGACGGTGCAGGTGGTGGCCGCCATCCATTGGCAGGCGCTGCGGCTGTGGCTCAAGCGCACGCCCGTCCACGACCACCCTTCCATTGCTGGAAAGCACCCATGAACGACATGACCCGACCGCTTGCCCTGCCCGTGCCCAGCACGCTGGAAGCGTTCCTGCGCCGCCGCCTGCTGGCCCAGCTGGCCCCGCTGCAGGGCGGCCGGCTGCAGCTGCGTGATGCACTGGGCGATGTCTCCCTTGGCGATGCCGACGCACCGCTGCAGGTGACGGTGTGGGTCGACAACCCGGCCTTCTACCGCGCCGTTGGCGCGCAGGGCAGCGTGGGTGCCGGTGAGGCCTACATCCGCGGCGAGTGGCGCTGCGACAACCTGGTGGGGCTGGTGCAGCTGCTGGTGCGCAACCGCGCGTTGCTCGATGGCATGGAGCGCGGCCCGGCGCGGCTGGGCGGCTGGCTGCTGCAGGGCTGGAACCGGCTGCGCCGCAACACCCGCGAAGGCAGCCGCCGCAACATCGCCGCGCATTACGACCTGGGCAATGCGTTCTTCTCGCTGTTCCTGTCCCGCGACCTGATGTATTCGTCGGCGCTGTACGCCGAACCGGGCGACACGCTCGAAGTGGCCTCGCAGCGAAAGCTGGCGCGCATCTGCGAGCAGCTGCAGCTCAAGGCGGGCGACCGCGTGGTCGAGATCGGTACCGGCTGGGGGGGCTTCGCGGTGTATGCCGCGCTTCACCACGGCTGCCACGTCACCACCACCACCATCTCCAGGGAGCAGTACGCGCTGGCCACCGAGCGGGTGGCCAGCGCGGGGCTGCAGGACAAGGTGACGGTGCTGCTGAAGGATTACCGCGACCTGGAAGGCCACTACGACAAGCTGGTCTCCATCGAGATGATCGAGGCGATCGGTGCGCAGTACCTGGACACCTACATGACCACGCTTACCCGGCTGCTGAAGCCGGAAGGCCTGGCGCTGCTGCAGGCCATCACCATCGAAGACGAACGCTACGAGCAGGCGCGGCGCAGCGTGGACTACATCAAGCGCTTCGTGTTTCCCGGCAGCTTCATTCCTTCGCTGCACGCCATCATGGCGGCCAAGACCCGCAGCAGCGACCTGCAGCTGATCGGCCAGCATGATTTCGGCCAGTCCTACGCGCTCACCCTGCGTGCCTGGCGCCTTCGCTTCCTGTCCCAGCTGCCGGCGGTGCGCACGCAGGGCTTCGATGAGCGCTTCATCCGCCTGTGGGAGTTCTACCTGGCCTACTGCGAGGGCGGCTTCCTGGAACGCTCCATCGGTGTATCGCAGCTGCTGCTGGCGCGCCCCGGCTACCGGCCGGCACCGATAGAGGGCACCCACTGACATGCGCCACTTCTGGGCCAACGTCATCGGCAACCAGCTGGTCTGGCTGTGCGCGGTGGTCGGCGCGGGGCAGGGGCTGCGCTGGCCGGCGTTGCTGGCCGCTGCTATCTACGTGGCGAGCCAGCTGATGCTGTCCGCGCAGCCGATGGTGGAGCTGAAACTACTGGTCGTGGCGGTGCTGTGCGGGCTGGTCGTGGATGGCGTGGCGGGGGGATCAGAGCAGGTGGTGTACGGCGCTGCGTGGCCCGCCCGCTGGCTGGCACCGGTCTGGATCCTGGCGCTGTGGGCCGCATTCGCGATGACCCTTACCGTCTCGCTGAGGGTCCTTCAACGGCGCCTCTGGCTGGCCGCGCTCCTCGGCCTGATCGCACCGATGGCGTATATCTCGGCCGCGCGCGGCTGGGCAGCGGTGCAGTTTCCTGCGCCGTCCTGGCAGGGCGTGGCGGTGCTGGCGTTGGGCTGGGCGATCGCGCTGCCGCTGCTGGCCACCTGCGCACGCCACTGGCAGCGGGGCACGGCGCCTGTGGCGACGAACACCAATGGAGCGCACGCATGATGCATCTCGGAGGGGTCTGGCTGTATGCCGCACTGATCATGTGCTGGGGCTGGTGGTGGCAACGCCGTCACCAGAACATCGGCGTGGTCGATGTGCTTTGGGCAAAGGGCGTGGGCGCTTCGGCGCTGCTGCTGGCGTGGCTGGGTGATGGCGCAACCGCGCCGCGCATCGCGCTGGCCGTGCTGGGCGGGCTGTGGGGATCACGGCTGGCCCTGCACCTGTGGAAGCGCGTGCGCAGCGAAGACGAGGATGGCCGTTACCAGCACCTGCGCCGGCACTGGAACGGCCACCAGGGCAAGATCTTCGGCTTCTTCCAGTTCCAGGCAGTGCTGATCGTGCTGTTCGCACTGCCGTTCGTGGCGGTGTCGCAGAGCGCGGCGCTGCCGGTCGGCTGGATCATCGCCGCCGTCGCGATGTGGCTGCTCAGCGTGGGCGGCGAATCGCTGGCCGACCGCCAGCTGGCCCGCTTCCGCGCCGACCCGGCCAACAAGGGCAGGACCTGCCGCAGCGGTCTGTGGCGCTACTCGCGCCACCCCAACTACTTTTTCGAATGGCTGCACTGGTTCACCTACGTGCTGCTGGCCGTGCACTCGCCGCTGTGGTGGCTGGCCTGGTCCGGACCCGTGGTGATGTACGTGTTCCTGCGCTGGGTGAGCGGCATTCCGTTCACCGAAGCGCAGGCGCTGCGCACCCGCGGCGAGGACTACCGCGACTACCAGCGCAGCACGCCGATGCTGTTTCCGTGGTTCCCCTCCCGCATTGCTTCGCCCCGCAAGGAGTCTTCACCGTGAATGTCGCCCGAGAATCGCTGCCGCTGCCCGAGTACGCGCCCGGCCTGACCGGCCTGGCCGAACGCGGCCTGCTGCCGGATGCGCTGCTGCGGCTGGGCATCCGCCGCCAGTGCGAGGCGCGCCTGCGCGAGGAAAGTGCCGGCACCGTGGAAGAGCAGGCGCAGCGCTTCTCCGCGCGTATCGTGTCGCTGTCGCGCAGTCCGCTGGCGCTGCACGTGGATGCCGCCAACCGCCAGCACTACGAAGTGCCCGCCGCCTTCTTCCAGGATTGCCTGGGTGCACGGCTCAAGTACAGCAGCTGCTACTACCCCACCGGCACCGAAACGCTCGATCAGGCCGAGGAGGCGATGCTGGCCCTGTATGGCGAACGCGCCGAGCTGGCCGACGGCCAGGACATCCTTGAGCTGGGCTGCGGCTGGGGCTCGCTGACGTTGTGGATGGCCGAGCGCTATCCCGCCTCGCGCATCACCGCGGTGTCCAACTCCAACAGCCAGCGCGAGTACATCCTGGGCCAATGCAAAGCGCGCGGCCTCACCAACGTGACGGTGCTGACCCGCGATGTGAACGAGCTGATCCTGGAACCAGGCAGTTTCGACCGCTGCGTCTCGGTGGAGATGTTCGAGCACGTGCGCAACTACGCCCGCCTGCTGCAGCGCATCCACCAGTGGCTGCGCCCGAACGGCAAGCTGTTCGTGCACATCTTCGTGCACCGCACGCTGATGTACCCGTTCGAGACCGAGGGCGATGACAACTGGATGGGGCGGCACTTCTTCACCGGGGGGCTGATGCCGGCCGCCGACACCCTGCTGCACTTCCCCCAGTACATGCAGCTGCAGCAGCGCTGGCTGCTGGATGGCACCCACTACGAGCGCACCGCCAACCACTGGCTGGAGCGGCAGGACCAGCACCGCGATGCGGTGATGGAGGTGCTGCGCGAAGGCTACGGCGAGGCTGCCGCCGCGCTGTGGTTCCAGCGCTGGCGCATGTTCTGGATGGCCTGCGCCGAGCTGTTCGGCTACCAGAAGGGCCAGCAGTGGATGGTGGCCCACTACCTGTTCGATCGCGCCTGACCCCTCGTGAGGACAACGCCATGAAGCTCCGCCCACTACTTCCCCTGCTCGCCGCCGGCATGTTGCTGGGCGGCTGCGGTGGCAACACCCGTCCCATTCCGCCGGTCGCGCACGTGGATGTTCCGCGCTTCATGGGCGACTGGTATGTGATCGCCCATATTCCCAGCCGGCCCGAACGTGAGGCGTTCGATGCCGTCGAATCCTATGCGCTGCGCCCGGACGGCCGCATCCAGACCACCTTCACCTATCGCAAGGGCAGCTTCGATGCCCCGATCAAAACCATGCACCCGATAGGGACGGTCAAGGAAGGCACCAACGGCGCGGAGTGGGGCATGCAGTTCGTGTGGCCGATCAAGGCCGAATACGTGATCGTCTATCTGGACGATGACTACCAGCAGACCATTGTCGGCCGCAGCAAGCGCGACTACATGTGGCTGATGGCGCGCACCCCGGAGATGTCCGACCAGGACTACCAGGCGGCCATGACCCGGATTGCCGCGCTGGGGTACGACCTGTCGCAGGTGCGCCGGGTGCCCCAGTCAGCCGCCACCAACCGCCCGAAACCGTAACTGCGGCGCGGTTCTCAGGCCCTGAGAAGGCCTTGGGCGATACTGCACCCCAAGGCGGACAGAGGGCGGCGACATGGCGGACAAGTACTGCGATCTGGTCATGAAGGGCGGCATCACCAGCGGCATCGTGTACCCCAATGCGGTGCTGTCGCTGGCGCGCGAATACCGCTTCAAGAACATCGGCGGTACCTCCGCCGGGGCGATTGCCGCCGCCGTGGCCGCTGCGGCGGCGCTGGGCGACCGGCGCTGCCGGGCCGGTGAACCGATGGGCCCGCAGGCGGGCTTTGCCGGGTTGGCCGATGTGTCCACCCAGCTGTCGCGGCG
>DGIP01000227.1 GCA_002386405.1 Stenotrophomonas maltophilia | reverse complement strand
GAAGGCACCCGGATCGATCCACGCGCGGCCCTGCCTGATCTGTTCGACGCGGTGGACCTGGACCATTGCGCGCTGGTCACCGATGCGCAGCGCGCCTCGGTGCTGGCGGACCTGGAGCGGCTTGCCGGTGGGCCCGCCGATCCGTTGCTGGCGACGAGCGGCGGTCCGGGGGATCGATTGGGGGGCTGGCTGCTGGCGGTGGCCGAGCACGTGGATCCCGCCGCGCAGCGGGCGGCAAGCCTGCGCGCGGCACTGGCCGATGCGTTGCTGTTCGTCGCATCGGCGGCGCCGCGCGTGCAGGGGTTGATTGCAGAACGCCTGCAAACCCCTGGAACCGCCGCGTCCGTCGCATCCACGCGTGGCGTGCAGTGGCCAGGACCGGCTGCACCGTCGTCCATCGCTTCGGTTGCATCCGGCGCCTCTGCACGACGCGGCGGGCGCGGCCTGCTGGCCTTGGCCGGCGGTCTGGTGGGCAGCGGGCTTGGACTGGCCGGGCTGGGCTGGCGATGGGCGTTCGGTGAAGCGCCAAGCGCTGCGCCGGACGCGGTAGCGAAAACGGTGGACCTGCTCGACGCATTGATCGAACGGGATGGTGGCGACTCGATCTGGCACGGCATCTGGCAGTGTGTGCAACGCCCACAGCCTGTATCGACGCTGGCCGCCAACGTTGCCGACCTGCTTGAAGCAAACGACGTAGCGCACGAAGTCATCGCTGCCTTGGCCCCACCACATGGAAACGCGGTCGCGGAGGTTCCCAGCCGGTCGCGCCGATCCGTCGCCACCACCGGAGCCAGATACACGGGCGCGCTGGAGGCGAATGAGCGCGCGCAGCTGGAGCTCGCCAGCCGCTCGCTGATCGACATGGCAGAGCAGGTGCCCGAGCCAGGCGTGGGCGATCTCGGCGCGCCGGCGAGCCTGGATGTCGAGCTCACCCGGTCGCGGATGTTGACCTGGGTGCAGTCCATGGGCCGCAACGCCAGCGCGCAGCACCACCGGTTGACCGCGGCGTGGCGGGACATCGTTGCATCGGAGCAGGCCCTGACGGCTGCCTACGAGGCGTTGCCGCAGCTGGATGCCCACCTGGCGCAGCAGGTAGCGGCCGACCTGCGCAACGTGACCGGCAAGGTCATCGATCCGACCGGGATCTACCGCAACACCTTCCTGCTCAGTGAACCCTGGCCGGCATGGGAGGCCCACCAGCTGCGTCCTCCCGGTGCCACGTTCCGCAACCTGCACCTCCGCCTTCCGTACGAACGGCGCGTGCGCAGCGGCCTGGTCAGCGCGCACACGCTGGTCAGCGCGGCGCTGCTGCCGGTGGAGGCAGACAGCGTGCATACCGCCCTGTATTACCGGGGCGCGCCGGAAACCTATTTCCCCGTGCAGGAGTGTCGTGAGCTCACGCTGGCGCAGTTCACCCAGGCGGTGCGCGGCCGCAACTACCTGGCCGCGTTCCGCAGCTACTACGACAGCTGCGTGGAACAGGCCTGGCACGGCCACCCCAGCACGGGGTCGGAGCGCTTCCTGGCCGGGATCGGGCGCCGCCTGGCAGGGGCGGCGGTGCTGTTGAACGCCGCCGGGCACCTGAGCGACGAAGTCGCTTCAGTGATCAACGTGCTGGTCGGATTCCCCGCGCGGTTCGATCTCAACGAAGCCTCCAACGGTCGGGCACTTGTGATGCCGGGGCGGCAGATCGACGTGCATGCGTTGGCGGCCAATGCCAGCGGCCACGGCGTGCCGCTGCACGGGGTGCTGCTGGTGACGGCCAACCCGACGCCCGAACAGCCCGAGCCAGTCACCCTGGTCATCAGTACCACGCGGACCCCACTGGTGGAGGCATTCGGTTCCAGCGGCCAGGCGCTGCAGCAGCTGTCCCGCGAAGTCCCGCACCAGCTGTACGCACGGGTGGCCGCCAGCGAGCATGCCCGTTGGCAGAACGGCAGCCTGCCGGTGGTGCAGGCGTATGTGATCGATGGCGATTTCCGCTGGGCGATGTTCCTGCAGGCGTTGGAGCTGCGGCATGCACAGCTGCGCATGCCGGCGCGCACGCCGGCCCAGCTGCGTGAATCCTTCAATACGTTGGACGCGTCATTGGCGCTGCAGCACCTGCCGGTGCCGGTGCCGGTCCTGGCCGGGGCCGGGGAGCTGGTGGCGCTGGATGTAGCGGGGCTGACCGCGCGGCGTGCGGCGCACTGGACGGCGCGCTTCCCGCCTGACACGCCCGGTGCGCTGCGCAACGCCGGCCTGGACGGCGCACGCTGGCTGCATGCACTGAGCGTGGGACGCAGCCTGCTGGAACGCGCGTACCCGATGCTGGTGCCCTTCGTGCAGCAGCGCCTGGACGATGAAATCATGCGCCGTTACCGCATCGCCTTCGACAGCAGCTGCTGCTACGTGGTCGCCTTCAGTGGGGGCGTTGCCAGTGAGCAGGCCCAGAGTGGCTGGGTGCACACGCGTGCCCAGCGGCAGCAGGTGGCCAGCTTCGCCGAGTGTGCGATGAGCCGCGCCGCCGGATTCGAGGAGATATCGGCGCAGCGGCTGGGGCTGTACACCGCCGGGGACAGCGCGTTCTTCGACGAGAACAGCGAAGTGGTTGGCCTGCAGGCGGGCCAGCTGCTGTCGATGGCGCGCGAGCTGGACGTGCAGGGCGAGTACCTGGCCGCCCTGGACGCCTTCTGGCAGCGCCACGAAACCGAGGTGCTGACCACGTTGCGTGGCGGCTACCTGTACGCGTGCTGGCAGCAGCATGCCGAAGGCTCGCTTTCGCAACGGGGCATGCAGCTGGCGCTGGGCGTGTTCGGCAGCATGACCGCAGGCCAGTCGCAGCAGCCGGGCTACACGCCGGTGCCGGCCAATGGCACGCACGCCGGCTGGCTGGAAATCCATGGCACGCCCTCGAGCGTGCTGCATATCGGCGACAGCCGTGGCCCGGAAGTGCTGCTGTACTTCGCGCACGACCGCAACCGCTTCCACGAGTTCGCCAGCACGGCCGACATGACCGGCTGGGTCGAGCGCGCGGTGGCCACCGAAGTGGGGCGACGGTGGCTGGAGGGCGCCTTCGACCTGGCCGATCTGCAGGATGGCTGGATCTCCAACGGCGTGCATACGGCGCTGGGCAACGGCGCGCGGGCGATATTCGGCACGGGCCGCGTGGCGGTGCCGATCGAAGGCGATGCCTCGCAGGCGCTGGTGCGTCGCCTGCGCGAGCGCTCACGGCGCGATGCGCAGACCTTGATGACCTCGCCGTGGGAGGCGTTCCGGCGCCGATGGCTGCCGCGGCTGGAACGCTTTGACGAGGCGGTGGGGGTGGCCAGCATCTTCATTCCCGCGCTGCTGCCGGTGGTGGCGATCGGCTCGGCGGCCGAGCTGGGGATCGGGCTTGAAGAGGCCCTCAACGGCGACACCGTCCAGCAACGGCGCGCGGGCGCCGGCGCGGCGGCCGGTGGCCTGCTCGGGCTTGCCCTGTCCGCACCGCTGGGCACGCGGCGGCTGGTCGCGCTCGCCGCGCGCGACGGCGCACGGCTGCAACCGGCGCTCCAGGCGCCGGTATGGGAGCAGGCGGTCGATCCGCTGGAACACCTGGCCGAGCGGTACGCCCAGCCGGTGGTGCT
>DGIP01000318.1 GCA_002386405.1 Stenotrophomonas maltophilia | reverse complement strand
GTCAAGGCGCGACACGGTGGCCAGGATGGTGTCGAGCGCGTCGCGCCGGGCCACCAGCTGGCTGGCGATCTGGTGGGCCACGTACACCCAGCGCCCCACGGCCATGGTGCGCTGGGCGAAGTGGCCGAATTCGTGGGCCAGCACGGCCTTGAATTCGCCCAGGTTCAGGGCGTTCACCAGCGGCAGGCCGATATCCAGGTTCTTGCGCGAGGGCAGCAGCAGGTTGACCAGCGAGAGGTCGTAGAAGACGCCGGCGTTGACCCGCGGCGACAGATAGACATGCTTGGGCCGCGGCGCGCCGGCCTCATCGGCCAGGCGGTGCAGGAAGGCGAACAGCTCGGGCTGGTCGGCCGGCTTGAGCTCCATCTCCCTGGAAGCCTGGCCGCGCTTGAGGAAGACCAGGCCCTTGGCCATGAACGCGGCCAGGAACAGCGCGAACGCCCCGACGAGGACACTGGCGAACGTGTTGCCGCCGTCGCCGGCCAGCATCGTGCGGAGTACCCGGTAGGCGGTCCAGCCGAACCAGCCCATCAGGGCGAAGTAGGCGGTGGCGAAACTGAGCAGCCCGGCCACGGCCAGCCATGCATGGCGGCGGTAGGCGGAACTGGGTGCGGTGAGCTGCGCGGGCACGGCCGACGGCCCCGCCGGATAGAGCGAATCCATTATCTACATCCCCCTGTTGTCCTGCTCCGTGCCGTCCCCCCGGACGTGGCACGGAGCTTACCCGGCGTCATGCCCGGTCCCGGGGGGATTGTGCACATTATTTAGCGGGTGTGCATCTGCCGGCGCAGGTCATCGGTGGGGTTGCATCCCGATCAACCGCCGGGGTGGTGATTACCCTTCAGGGCATTATCTGGAACGGTGGCAGCGGATTTCGATTCTGGGTCATGCGTTACCGTGCCGATTATTGTTGGCGGCGGTCGTTTGGGAACCGACCCTACCCTGCCCCTGACGTTTCGGGGAGTGGCGATTCAATCGCGCCAGCTCGCCGCGTCGTTGTCAGTTGGTGCGGGTCGCGGTCATCGCGGCTCGGATGTCGTCCGGGATCTTGCAATCGGTGCCCTGGCGTCGCGCGGGTCCGGTACGCGGTTCGATCACGCTGCCATCGGTCTCTTGTGAGCCGCGTTGGCAGTCCAGTGACAGGAACACGGTGCGGCCGTTGCGGTCTACCCATTGCTGGCCGAGGTACTCCCCGTCGTCCCTTTCGAAGGTTGGGCCGATCAGCTCCGTCAGCGATCCTTGATTGGGAAGGCTGCGGAGGATGGGGCTGTCGTTCATCGAGGCATTGAGCCAGCTGGCGATGGGCGAGCCATCCATGCGATGCAGGGTCGTGATCCTGCCCGGCGCGTCATCGGCGAGGTAGCGGGACGTCCACAAGCGATCTTCGCCCCATGGGGTTATCGCGGTGTAGCGAGCTGGCAGCCGCTCGATCCCGTCAGCATCGATGAAGCCGTAGTAGCCCTCGCGCAGGAACACGACGCCGCTTGGGAGCAGCGCTTCCGCATATCGGATGGTCTCGCCCACGAAACGCTCGCGCTTTACGTGATACAGGCGGGATCCCTCCGCGTCGCTGCGTACGAGGAGCAATGCGCCGTCAGCGCTGACCTGGTCGATCCAGGTGCCCTTTGGCAGCAGGTGCTGGCCAAGCGCGGCGTCGAGCCACAACCGTGGCTGGGATTCGCCGTCCAGCGTGCCGAAAAAGCCTGTGGCCTCTGCGCTCAGGCGGCTGAGCGGCGGTGTCTGGACCAGCAGCTTTCCCCTGCAGTCGACCAGGGTTTCCTGCCCGTCTTCGGCTATCGCCTGCCGCAGCTCGGGACGCCCTTCAACCTCCTTCCACGCGTAGGCGGTGAATGGCCCAAGCACCTGGCCGTCTGCACCAACCAGCTTGTCACCGGCATCGCCCATGCGCGCGCGCCATATGCCTGGGCAAACCTCCTCGCCGGAGGTCGCACCCGCGATCTTGATGAAGCGCCCGTCCGGGTACATGAGGCCGTCCACGGCGTCGGCTTCGTTCGCGAAGATGCCTTCTGCGTCTTCGCGGATGACGCGGTATTCGGTTGCCCAGCGCGGCCAGCTGCCCACGTCTTCAGAGGCGGGGCTGCGCGACCGCGCCGATGAGTAGCCCACCACGTAGATGAGCGTGCGATCTCCGGCCAGTTGGCCGCCCGCATCCAGCCGGCGCCACGCCCTTCCCTGCAGCCCAAGCCAGCTACCGTTGCTGAGCGGAATCAGGTTGTCGATGCGCTCGGTCCACAGCGTCTTTCCTGCCTCATCGCGCAGCGCGCAGGGTGTGCCCGGGTTGAGGTCGCAGACCAGATACTCAGTGCGCTCCGGGAACGGCCCGGCCGCCCGGAGCTCGCCCTTGGCCAGCTGCATCCGAAGCTGCCCATGCGCATCGAAGATGCGTTCGCCTGCTTCCCGCGAGCGCCAGCTGTAGCGTTGCGGGTGCGCCGTGATGGACCACTCGCCGCTGCCTGGCTGCCAGTCGACGAAGGTGCTTCCATCGGCGCGCAACAGGGCGGTCCCTGCCCTGGACCAGGTGCTGAACAGTGAGGTTGGGTCCGGGTCGTCCCGGTGACGCTCGAACGCCGTGTCGGATCGGAGCTCGACATACGGGCCCTTCAATGACACCCGGCCAGCGTCATCGAACCACACGCTGCTGCTTCTCTCGAAATCCACGACGAGCCAGCGATTGGGGGCAACCTGCTGCGGCCGCCCCGGCCACTCCTGGATCAGCCGGCCCTGATCGTTGGCGACCAGGCCGCTTTCGAACCCGCTGGCCTGCAGGACGAATGCCTGGGGCGCCTCTGCCCAGGCTGGCGCGATGCCGAGGGCCAGTGCCAGCAGCGCCGGCTGGGTAATGCGCTGGATATATCTGGCGGGACCGATGCCTGTGGCGTGGAATCGTTGCGTGGCGTCCGTGTCGTGCTTCGTCATGGCCCTATGGTACCCGCCAGCCTGTACTCCCCGATGGCTGACAGCTGTCACTTGTTCCGTTTCGGCCCAGAGAGAGAATTACCCCATTCCCGCACGGCGCTGCACGGCCGGCACCCACCCCAAGCCAAGGACCCCCGATGAACATGCTGCAGCAGTTTGCTTCGCACACCCCGCTCTGGGTATGGGCGCTTCTGATCTTCCTGATCACGCGCGGCATCGCGGCGATGAAGCCGGGTGAGATCACGCTGGGGCGGCTGGCCGTGGTGCCTGCCCTGTTCACCGCGTGGGGCCTGTGGTCGATCAGTGCCCGCTATGGCACCTTCTGGCAGGCGTGGGCGCTGTGGCTGGCCGGAATCGCTGCTGGTGCGGGCATCGGCTGGATGATGCTCCGCCGTGCGACGCTGACCGCGAACCGGGCAACCGGGAAGCTGTGGCGCAGCGCGGATTACAGCCTGCTGCCGCTGCTGCTGGTGACGTTCGCCGTGAAGTACGGGTTCGAATCCGCGCTGGCGATGTCGCCGACGCTTGCGGGGGATGTTGGTTTCCGGGCTGCGTATCTGCTGCTGTCGGGCGGTTTCACCGGGATCTTCATCGGTAAGTACCTCCGGTACGTGGCCGCGTGGCGTCAAGCAACGACGCGGGATGACCTCCGGGTTTCAGGCTGAGGCATGCCGGGCATGACCTCGAACGCAGGCGGTGCGCTTTCGATTACGGGTCATGCGTTACCGTGCCGATCACCGTTATCGGCGGTCGTTTGGGAACCGACCCTACCCGTTCCAGAATTCCGGCCGGGGTCGCGGTAGGCCAACGCCACAAATGCCACGCCTGTGGCTGCGGATATGGCCAGCGTCAGCCAGGCAACCGTGTCTTTCTGGCTGGCGCTAAGCCACACGAGCAGTCCAGGGAGAACGGAGACTGCGAACGCTGTCGCCGGCCCGGCGAGGCGGACCTTCAAGGCCAGCCAGAGTGCCGGAAGCCCGTAGGCCCCAAGCAGCGGTACCATGACCAGGTAACCAGAGACTGAGGTGGGCAACGCAAAGGCAATGAACTTCAACGCCTGCTGAAGTGAGGTGGCGTCGAAGAGGGCTTTATGGAGCGAGGCCATCAGGCATCCCACCGGGACGCCAATGAATGCCGCGAAAAACAGGTTTCGATATGGCTGATTTGGCGGGCGTGAGAACCAGTTCATTGACCTTCCATGAGTCGATTTGGGCCGAGCCTTCCGGCCGACTATAGCCCCGCGTGCCGGGCTGGGCCACCGGTAGGGTTGCATCCCGATCAACCGCCGGGGTGGTGATTATCCCTTTAGGGCATGACCTCGAACGGAGGACGCGCGCTTTCGATTTGAGGTCATGCGTTACCGTGCCGATCACCGTTATCGGCGGTCGTTTGGGAACCGACCCTACCGTTGGCGCGACGTTATCGTGGCGTATTCCACGCGAGTTCGAAGGTCAGCTCCAGGTGTTGGCCGGGTTCCAGTCTGGTCGGTGCGAGGGTGAACCCGTCGGGTGGGCCGGTTTGGGGTTCTACGCAGGTGGCGTGTGGGGCGGCGTCGTAGACCACCCAGTGGTGGGTGTTGGATTGCAGCGTCAGGCGCTGGCCGCCGTAGACCAGGGTTATGTCGTTCTGGTTGATGAAGCAGTCGTCCCATGGGCCGGGGGATGCGCTTACCAGTGGCAGCCTGGCTATGCCCTCCTCGTCTCGCGGATACATGGCGTCGGGCTCGAACAGCAATTGATCCGGCTTGCGGAACCACGGGTGCCAGCCGAGTATCGCCGGCATCGGCTGGGTGCCGGCCTGCACGGCGAGGCGTAGTTCGAGACTGTGCGGCGTCAGGTGTATGACCTGTGTTGCGGTGCCGCCGAAGGGCCAGTAGTCGTCCTCGGGAAGCTGCAGTGACAGCGAGGCGCTGTCCGCCGCGATGCTGTCGATCTGCCACGGCAACGCGAACCCTACGCCGTGGATGGCGTGTTCGCCGAAGTTCGTTGGCAACGCGTACGCCCTGCCATCGAAGGTGAAGCGCCCGTGCCGGATGCGCCCGGCCCACGGCACCATTGGGTAGCAGCCCCATGCGATAGTGGCCGCCCCGCCCTCCTGCTCGTCCACCAGCCACTCAACGCCTTCATGGCGGATGCGAGCGATGCGTCCGCCCGCCTCTGGGGCAAGCGCCACCTCGAGCCTTCCCGCGCGCAACCAACGCAGGCAGCCCGACAGCAGGGGCGCCTGCGCGTCGTCGATGGGTAACGCGCGCTCAGTTGCCATAGGGATCAATAGTCCGGATGCTGCCGTCCGCTTCCATGTGCAGCGGGGTGCACTTGACCGAGCGCAGGTGAGTGACCCCGCCGGACAACAAGGCGTCGTGGTAGAACAGATACCACTGCCCTTCGACCTCGCAGATGGAGTGGTGCGTGGTCCAGCCCACTACCGGCTTGAGGATCACGCCGCCATAGGTGAACGGGCCGTACGGGCTGTCGCCGATGGCGTAGCACAGCAGATGGGTGTCGCCGGTGGAGTACGACAGGTAATACCTGCCCTGGTACTTGTGCAGCCACGGCCCTTCGAAGAAGCGGCGCTCGTGGTCATCGGCGCGCAGTGGCTGGCCATGCTCGTCCAGGATGATCACCTCGCGCGTGGGCTCTGTCAGCTGGGTCATGCCCGTTTCCAGTCGGCCAACACGCGGGCCCAGCGCAGGCGCATCGCCGGTGGGTTCTTCGTGTGCGGCGTCGTAGCGGTTGTCGCGGTACTTCTGCAGCTGGCCGCCCCAGATGCCGCCGAAGTAGAGGTAATGCGCGCCGTCGTCGTCTTCGTATACGGCCGGATCGATGGAGTACGTGCCGGCCATCGGCTCCGGTTCGGCGGTGAACGGCCCCTCGGGGCGATCGGCCACGGCGACGCCGATGCGGAACCTGCCCTCCCCGTCCTTGGCCGGGAAGTACAGGTAATAGCGGCCGTCACGGTGCGCCGCGTCTGGTGCCCACATCTGCTTTGCCGCCCATGGCACGTCGCGGACGTGCAGCGCCATGCCGCAGTCGGTGGCCTCGCCGGTGGGGCTGCCCATGCGCAGTACGTGGTAATCCTCCATGCCGAAGTGCCCCCCTTCATCGTCGAACGGTGCGCCGGCATCGATGTCGTGCGAGGGATAGATGTACAGCTTTCCCTCGAACACATGGGCCGACGGATCGGCGGTGTAGATGTGGGTCACCAGCGGCTGGGAGATGGCACGGGCCGCCAGGTGCCCCAGGTTGTTGCCCTCGCGG
Organism: Stenotrophomonas maltophilia; assembly: GCA_002386405.1. GTDB lineage: Bacteria > Pseudomonadota > Gammaproteobacteria > Xanthomonadales > Xanthomonadaceae > Stenotrophomonas > Stenotrophomonas maltophilia_AD. Next base: position 31,756 of record DGIP01000318.1, on the reverse strand, counting down.
CGCTGCTGCAGGTCCTGCTCGATGCGGGTTTCCATGCGCTTGTCGATCTTGTAGAGGAACAGCATCGCCACGGCGACGAGGAACGGAATGGAGCAGTAGACGCTCACGGTGAGGCGGATGCCGTTGACCACGCCCTCGGGCTGCTGTTCCGCGCCGGCCTGGTAGCCGTAGTACGCCAGGATGCCGGCGACCAGCGCGCCACCGATGCTGAGGCCGATCTTCAGGCCGCACAGCATCGCGGAGAAGATGATGGCGGTGGCGCGGCGGTTGTTCTTCCATTCGGAGTAGTCGGCGACGTCGGCGATCATCGCCCACAGCAACGGAATGGTGATGCCGTAGAAGAACCCGTGCAGCATGAAGGAAACGAACGCGACGGCCACGGCGGTGGGCGGGAAGAAGTAGAACACCAGCAGGAACACGGTGGAGACCAGCAGCGCGCCGCCGAACACATCACGCTTGCCGAAGCGGTCGGCCAGCCATCGCGAGACCCCGATGCCCAGGATCATGCAGAGGATGCCGCAGGCGTTGAACAGGCTGAACGCCGAGGTTGCCGGATCCTCCGGCCACGCGAAGCCGGACAGCCCCATGCCGTTGAGCGTGGCGTTCAATCCGCCGATGAAGCGGTTGAAGCCGGTGTTGTCGAGGAAGCCCGCAAGAGCCGGCTCGCTCATGTAGTACTGGAAGTAGTAGATGTAGGTGCCGCCCTTCAGGGCCAGGTTGATGAAGACGAGGATCGTGAGGGCCAGCATCACCTGCCACGGGCGGTTGCGCAGCAGGTCGGACAGGTCCTGCAGCACCCCGCCAGTCTGTTCCTTGGCCGGCACGATGCGCTCGCGGGTGGTGGCGAAGGTGATCAGGAAGAACACGGTACCCACCACCGCGAACACGGTCATCACCCGCTCGAAGCCCAGCACGCGGTCGCCGTCGCCGAGGATCAGCACCAGCGGCAACAGCAGCACCTGGATGATGAACTGCGCGATCATCACCGCCACGAAACGGTAGGCCGAGAGGCTGTTGCGCTGCGCCATGCTGCCGGTGAGCACGCCGCTGAGCGCGGAGTACGGCAGGTTGTTGGCCGCGTACACCAGCATCAGCAGGCCATAGGTGCCGAGCGCGTAGATGATCTTGCCCTGTGCGCCGAGCTGCGGCGTGCTGAAGGCCAGTAGCGAGAGCACGCCGAAGGGCACCGCCGTCCACAGGATCCATGGCCGGAACTTGCCCCACCGGGTGGCCGTGCGGTCGGCGGCAATGCCAATCAGCGGGGTGAACACGAAGGCGCCCAGCAGGCCGATCACGAAGATGATCGTCGCCGCCGTGGCCGGCGGCAGCCGGTACACGTCGGTGTAGAAGAACGCGAGGTAGGTGATGAGCGTCTGGAAGATCAGGTTCGCCGCGAGATCGCCCAGGCTGTAGCCCAGCTTTTCCCGTACCGACAGGACGTGCTCAGTCACGGGCAGCCTCCACGGTGAAGCGGGCCTGCGCGCGGGCGTCGGCACTGGAGCTGCCTACCCTGACCTCGTACGCACCCGGCGGTACTACATACGCCGCCCGCGCTTCGTCGTACTGGCGCAGGGCCTGCGTTGCGTCCAGATCGAAGGCCACGGTGCGCCGTTCACCCGGCGCCAGCTGGACACGCTGGAAGCCGCGCAGCGCCTGCTGCGCATCACCCGGTGCCGCATCCACCCGCCGCACATACAGCTGCACCACTTCATCGCCCGCGCGCTTGCCCGTGTTGGCCACGTCCACCTGCACCTTGAGTTGCCCGTCCGCGGCGATGCGGGGTGCATCCAGGCGGAGTTTGCCGTAGTCGAATGTGGTGTACGACAGGCCGTGCCCGAACGGGTACAGCGGCGTGCCGCGGAAGTAACGGTAGGTGCGGCCTTCCATGGTGTAGTCGTCGAAGACCGGCATAGCCTGGTCTGCCTTGTAGAACGTCACCGGCAGCCGCCCGCCGGGGTTGGTATCGCCGAACAGCGCTTCGCCGACGGCGGTGCCGCCGCGTTGCCCGGGGTACCAGCTCATCAGGATCGCGGGCAGTTTCGCCTGGGCCCACTCCACGGCCATCGCGGAGCCGCCAGTCAGCACCATCACCACGGGCTTGCCGGTGGCGTGCAGTGCTTCCAGCAGGGCGCGCTGGGGCGCGGGCAGGCGCAGGTCGGTGCGGTCGCCCCCGGCGAAGCCTGGGTAGTTGACCTTCATTTCCTCACCTTCGACATCGCCGGTGAGGCCGCCGACGAACACCACCACATCGGCATTGCGGGCGGCATCCAGTGCCTCTTCGAACGGCGGTTTTGCACCGGGCATGCGCCAGCCCAGCCGCACGCCGGCGTCGCGCTCGGCATCAAAGTACTCCAGCTTCAGGTCGTAGGCGCGGCCGGCCTGCAGGTCCAGGTCCACGCCGTCGCCGTGCAGGCGGTCGCTGTTGGCCCAGTGGTCGAGCACGCGCTTGCCGTCCACGTAGAGACGGAAGCCGTCGTCGGCGGCGGCCTCGATGCGGTAACGGCCGGATACCGGCGGCAGCAGCTGGCCGCTCCAGCGGATGCTGAAGTTGTCGTTGGGAATGCCCTGCCCCGGCGCCGCTTCACCGCGGGCCAGCAGGTTGTCGGTGGGCGAGCCGCGGTCCCAGCCGAAGCCGATCTGGGCATCGGTACGGACCAGCGCCGGCGTGCCGGAAAGATCGGCGGTGCGGAAATACTCGCCGCGCAGGCCGCGTTCCGGGGAATCGGCGGACGGACGCAGGTAGGCTGCTTCGATCAGCGGGGTCGCGCTGGGGTCGTCGCGCCCTTCCACCAGGTCCACGCCGCGTGCATAGCGTACTTCGACACCTTTCGCCGCATCGCGGATGCCCTGCAGGATCGTCACCGGTGCGGCCGGGGTGCCGAAGTAGTTGCCGAGCAGCGCCATGGTGTCATCGGCGGTGGGGCCGACCACGGCGATACGCTTGAGGTCGCGTGACAGCGGCAGCACGCCCTCGTTCTTCAACAGCACCAGCGATTCCTGTGCCGCTTTGAGGGCCAGCGCGTCGTGCGCGGGCGCCTGGTTCACCGATGCGGGAATCTGCGCCCACTTCACGCGCTCCGGTGGGTCGAACATGCCCAGCCGCATCCGCGCGGTGAACAGCTGGGTCACCGCTTCGTCGATCTCGGCTTCGCTGATCAGGCCCTGCTTCACTGCTGCCGGCAGCGTGGCGTATTCCTGGCCGCACTCCAGCTCGGTGCCGTTCTTCACTGCCAGCGCGGCGGCGGCTTCGCGGGTGGGCACGATTTTGTGATGCTTCCAGATATCGACGATGGCCCAGCAGTCGGAGACCACGTAGCCCTTGAAGCCCCAGTCGCGGCGGAGCACGTCGCGCAGCAGGAAGTGGCTGGCGCTGGCCGATTCGCCGTACACGCGGTTGTAGGCACCCATCACCGCATCCACCTGGCCTTCCTTCACCAGCGCCTCGAACGCCGGCAGGTAGGTGTCGTACAGGTCGCGCTTGCTGGGCCGGGCGTCGAAGTGGTGGCGGTCGGCCTCGGGGCCGCTGTGCACGGCCAGGTGCTTGGCGGTGGCGTCGAGCTTGCGGTACACCGGGTCATCGCCCTGCAGGCCGTGCACGAAGGCCACGCCCATGCGCGCGGTGAGGTACGGGTCTTCGCCGTAGGTCTCCTGGCCCCGGCCCCAGCGCGGGTCGCGGAAGATGTTGATGTTGGGCGACCAGAAGGTCAGCCCCTGGTAGCGGCCATGCGAGCCCTCGCGGATGAACTGGTGGTGCTTGGCGCGGGCTTCGTCGCTGATGGTGGTGGCTACCTGCCCCATCAACGGCACGTCGAAGGTGGCGGCCAGGCCGATGGCCTGCGGGAACACGGTGGCCTGCCCTGCCCGGGCCACGCCATGCAGGCCTTCGTTCCACCAGTCGTACGCGGGAACGCCCAGCCGTTCGATGGCGGGCGCGGCGTTCTGCATCTGGGCGGCCTTTTCCTCCAGCGTCATCTGCGCGACCAACGCAGCGGCGCGGGTCTCGAAGCTGGCTGAGGTGTCGAGCCACGGCTGCGGCGCGGCGGCGTGGCCGACGGTGGCCAGGGTGATGGCGGCGCAGAGCGCCAACGTGCGGAACAGGGGCCTGCGCGTCATCATTTGCTCCTCAAGGCGCGCTCGTCGCGCGCGAATGGTCCCAGCAGCGCGCCAACGAAGCCGCCTGCACGATCCGTACTCAATACCGTTCCGTCCACGTCATCGGCGAGCGTCTGCCAGCCGTGCCCGTCGCCGGTGTCGAAGGCGAAGGCATAACGTCCTCCGTCCCCTTTTATCTGCAGGCGCAGCGGGGCTGCCGCTGCCACTTCGCGCGACGCGAGTGTATTTGTTGCGCCGCCGCCGTCACGCGCTTCCAGGAAGATCACCACGCGCTCTTCGCCAACGCTGCGGACGCCGAGGAAGTACCAGTACGCTTCGCTCTGGAAGGCGGCCAATCCTGCCGCTACGCCTTCTGCTGGCCGCGTCATTTGGGTGCTGGCCTCGAAGCGGAGGTGCTGCTGGCGACGGCCGAGGAACGCGGGGTTGCGTAGCGTGTCGAGGTCTTCCGGCAGCGGGTGCAACGCCAGGGAACCGGGGCGCTCGCGGAGGTCGGCCCAGTCCCGTTTTGGGACGCGCACGCGCAGCCAGTCGTTGCCGAGCGTGGCGGTGTCGAACTCGTTGCGTTCTACGAAGTTGCCGGTGGAAGGGGCTTGTTTTGCCTCGCCCTGCATCCACGATGGCGCCTTGGCCGCGTACGGGATGGTCTGGCCGGCCGGCAGGATCACCGGCCAGCCGTCACGCCATTCCACCGGCAGCAGGTAGGTTTCGCGCCCGGTGTTGTAGTGGCGGGTGTCGTAGTTGCGGCTGGCCAGGAATACCGCCCACCAGGAACCGTCTGGGCCCTCCACCAGGTCGGCGTGCCCGGCGTTGGTGATCGGCAGCGGCCGGTCCTGCGGCAGGTCGCGCTGGGTGAGAATCGGGTTGCCCGGGTATGGCACGTAAGGGCCCCACACTTCGCGGCTGCGCAGCACCACCTGCGAATGCTGCGGGCCGGTGCCGCCTTCGGCGTCGGAGAGGTAGTACCAGCCCTCGCGCTTGTAGATGTGCGGGCCTTCGATCCAGATCGGGTTTTTGGCCGGCTCCACGCCGCCGTCGATCAGCACCTTGCGTGGGCCTATCGGCTTGAACGACGCCAGATCCAGCTGCTGCATCCAGATGGCGCGGTGGCCTTCGTAGCGCGGTGGGCCAGGTGGCACGTCGTTGTTGAGCAGGTAGACCTTGCCGTCTTCGTCGAAGAACAGGGACGGGTCAATGCCTTCGATGCCTGGCAGCCAGTGCGGGTCGGACCAGGGGCCGGCCGGATCGCGGGCGGTGGCGATGAAGTTGCCGCCGCTGTCCACTGCCGTGGTGACCACGTAGAACACGCCGTCGTGGAACGAGATGGCCGGCGCGAAGACGCCGCGTGAGACGCTGAGCCCATCGAAGTCCAGCTGCGAGGGGCGGTCGATGACGTTGCCGATCTGCTTCCAGTGCACCAGGTCCACGCTCTCGAACACCGGGATGCCCGGGAAGTAGGTGAAGCTGGAGTTGACCAGGTAGAACTTCCCGCTAGCGCTTGTGATGCTCGGGTCCGCGTGGAAACCGGCCAGGATCGGGTTGCGGTAATGGCCTGCGGGCAGCGGCGGCTCGAACGCGGTGTCGTTGCCGGCGTATTCGAACCAGTCGAAGTAGACCGGGGGCGCGGGTGTGGCTGCCTGCACCTGAAGCGCGGCGGACAGCAGCAGGAGCGTGGCAAGCAGCAAGCGCATCAGGGTTCCCCTGCAGGGGTGAGTGGAAGCTCGAACGGACCGGCAGGTGCACCGCTGCTGTCGCGCAGCGTGCAGATGGGGCCGTCTGCCCAGCAGTAGCGGACGCTGGCGGCGGTTGCGGCCTGCAGGCTGTTCAGCACTACCGCGTTGCCATCCAGCGTGGCGTCGGCGTAGGTGCAGTGCTTCGCTTCGGCATCGCACAGTTCGAAGCCGATGGGGCCGTTGGCACCCGTTGCGACCAGCGTGCCAGTGACATCGGCGAACGCGATGCGCACCTCCACCCGTGTGCGGGAAACCTTGCCTGCGGTCGGACCGGTGGCCGCTACTGCCCGTTCGCCATAGACCACATGGCGTGCCACCCGCGCCAGACGCCGGCCCAGTTCCTGTTTGTTCGGCGGATGGATGTCGTAGGCATCGCCGATGTCGATGGCGAGTGCCAGACCGGTATGCGGGTCTTCTGCGGCAACGCGCCGCTGCGCCTCGCGCACCTGCGCCCAGCCGCTTTCCACCGGGGCCACGGGCGGCTGGCCATAGCCGGCCAGCTGCACTACGAGCAGCGGCATTTCTGCGCCGAACTGCCTGCGCCAGTCGTCGCGCAACGCGCGCAACCGGTCCGCGTAGGCAGCCCCATCGCCGGTGTTGGATTCGCCCTGGTACCAGAGCATGCCGCGCAGGCCATAGCTGCCCAAGGGCGCGATCATGCCGTTGTACAGCGTGGAAAGGCCGGTGGCGGCGTGCCAAGGGGCGAGTGGCGGTGCCTGGTTGCCGGGGGCTATGCGGTACAGCCAAGGGGAATCCAGAACGATCCGGGTGCCATCGGCCAGCTGCAGGGCGTGGGCATCCGCGGGGCCGGCTAGTCCGCCGTCGCCCCAGGTGTCGAGCACGTTGACGACCACGCTGTTGATGCCGGCCTTCAGCAGGCCGGGCGGCAGCGGGTACGAGCGCGGATCCCCCGGTGCGTTCTGGCTGCCCACCGCCACGCCGTTGACCCAGGTCACGTCGGTTTCGTCGGCAGGTGCCAGCTCCAGGCGTGCTCCCTGCTCGGCCTGTGCGGCGCTCAGCTTCACCTGCGTGCGGTACCAGACCATGCCGTTGTAAGCCGAGAGCGCCGGTACGCCCCAGCGCTCCCAAGCGCCGAGCTGGGCTGGGGCCTGGCGCCACCCTGTGCGGTCGGCGTCGGGCTGCCAGGGGGCATCGCCGGGCGTGGCGCCGTCGCGCTGCTCCCACCACTGCTGCCAGTGCTTGCCCCAGGCTGCGTTTGCCGCCGCAGGGTCGCTGGCATGCAACGCGAGCACATCCAGGGCTTCGTCCATGCTGCCCTGCGAGCGCAGCGCATCGGCGCTGGTCCACGCCTCTATCCGCGAGCCGCCCCACGCGGACTGGATGAGCCCCATCGGTACGTTGATGGTCTTCCGCAGTTCGCGCGCGAAGTAGTAGCAGGCAGCGGAAAAGTCGCGCACGGTGTCCGGTGTTGCGGGTTGCCAGGAGGCAGGTCCGGCGAACCCCTCCTGGGGCGTCACGGCCGGGGCCTTGGGTACGGTGAACAAACGGATGTCCGGGTGCGTGGACGATGCGATTTCGCTGTCGGCGTTGAGCGCGCGCCGCGCCGGCAGTTCCATGTTGGATTGGCCGGAACACAGCCAGACGTCGCCCATCTGCACGTCGCTCACGGTCTGGTCTGCCTGCCCTGCCCGTACGCGCATTTCATAGGGGCCGCCCGCAGCGATGGGCTTCAATGTGATGCGCCAGCGACCCTGTGCATCTGACTGCGCAGTGGCGCTCTGGCGGGCGAACTTCACCGAGACGGTGGTGTCCGGGGCGGCATGGCCCCAGACCGGAATCGGCTGGTCGCGCTGCAGGACGGCATGGTCCTGGAATAGCGGGTGCAGCAGTGGCGTCACGGCTTCCTGCGCCATGGCCGGTGCGGCCAAGCACGCCAGAACGCTGCCCAACATCCATCCCATCCTCGGTTTACCGCTCATCGCCCATCTCCCGGTGCCGATGGAAACTGCAGCGCTTCGTAGTACGCCAGTGGGTGCGGTGGTGGCGCTTCGCCCGCTGGTAAGGGCCTGCCGCTGATCGATTGGAAGTACGCGATGCTGGCATCGCGCCACCATTGCGCTTCGCGGCGTTGGATCTGGAGGAAGGCGGCGACCTGTTCGTGCCGTTGTGCATCCACCCTTCCCCGCAGGTTCTCCCAAGTGGCCTGCATGGCGTCGACCTGGCGTACGCCCAGCGAATAGCGACCCACCAGCTCGTCCCACAGCGGCCGGCCGGAGGCCATGCGGTGGTCCCACGGCACGTGGTGGAACCACAACAGCAGCGCCTCCGGTACCTGCGTCAGGTCGGCGTACTTCGCGGCCAGTTCCGGGGCGTACTGGGCCACGGCGTTGCTGCCCTGCGCGGTGCGGTCGAAGCCGATGCCGTTGCGGTCGGCGCGGTGGTAGTACACCGAGGTCCAGTCCGCGCGTGGGCCGCCGTCCACCCATGGGCCCGGGCCGTAGTGGTGGCCGCGCGCCATCAGGTGGTGCAGGCCCAGCGGGGTCATGTAGTTCACCGCGGCCTCGCGGGAGGCCATCATCATTCCGACGATCGGCTCCACCACTGCGAGGTCCGGCGAGAACGTCATCGCCGCCCAGTCGGCCGCGATGTCACGGGACGATTGATCGGGATTCCAGGCAAGGCGACCGAACGCATACCAGTTGGCCTGATCGAAGTGCGAGCCGCTCCAGGTGCGGTCCGTGCCGATGTTGGCGACGCCGGCGATACCGCTGAGCGACTGCGCCACGGTGAGGTGCTTGCCGCCTGCACGGGTATCGGCGTGCAGCACTTCCTCGAACAACGGTCCCAGGTACACCAGGTGGGTGGCGAAGCCCAGGTATTCCTTGGTGATCTGGAACTCCATCATCAGCGGCGTGCGCGGCATGGCGCCGAACAGCGGATGGAACGGCTCACGCGGCTGGAAGTCGATGGGGCCGTTCTTCACCTGCAGCACGACGTTCGGGCGGAACGCGCCGTCCAGCCCGGCGAACTCGGTGTAGGCCTGGGTGGCACGGTCGGCGGGTACGTCGTGCGCATAGACAAACGCGCGCCACATCACCACGCCGCCGTGCGGTGCCAGTGCGTCTGCAAGCAGGTTGGCGCCGTCGGCATGGCTGCGGCCGTAGTCCTGTGGGCCGGGCTGCCCCTCGGAGTTGGCCTTGACCAGGAAGCCGCCGAAATCCGGAATGCGCTGGTAGATCTCGGCGGCCTTGTCGCGCCACCAGCGCTGCACCGCCGGGTCGAGCGGATCGGCCGTCTTGAGCCCACCCAGTTCGATGGGAGCACTGAAGCGCGCGCTCAGGTACACGCGGATGCCATAGGGTCGGAACATGTCCGCGAGCGCGGCCGCCTTGGCCAGGTAGTCCGGCGCAAGGCTCTGTGCGCTGGCGTTGACGTTGTTCAGCACGGTGCCATTGATGCCCAGTGATGCATTGGCGCGTGCGTAAACGGTGTAGCGCGGGTCGCTCCATTCCGGCAGCGTCTGCCAGTCCCACAGCGAGCGGCCGGCATAGCCGCGTTCGACGTAGCCGTCGAGGTTGTCCCAGTGGTTGAGAATGCGCAGCCGCACCTTGGGCGACTCGCGTACCGAAAGGTCATCCAGCGCCGTGCCCGTCTGCAGCAACCTGAGCAGATGGAACGTGCCGTACAGCACGCCGATATCGGTACGCGCGGCCACCAGCAGCACCTCGCGCCCATCACGCCGCGTGCGCTTGAGCAGATAGCCCTCTTCGCCAAGCGACTCGACCTCGTCACGGAACGGTGCGACCAACGCCGACGACTGCGGCGTACCAATCGCAAGCACCTGACCAAAAGTAGTTTCGTTTTGGATCCGGGGCGCGCCGCCCAACAGGCCCGTGAGCCCGCGAACCAGCTCGTCACGCGCGACACGCTGCGTGGGCGTCCTGTCAGGGGCGGCAACCGCGCCCAGCTGTGCGCGGTAGTCCGCGGCAAGCGCAGGTTCCAGCGGTACGTAGCGCAGCCAGAGGTCGTAGCCGTCCTCCGCGCGCACGCCCGCGCTGCAGGCCATCAATGTCACCGCAACTCCCAACATCCAATGACACCGCTCGACACGCCGCCGACACCGCAGCGTGGGCAGCAAACCTTGTAAGCTCAGGCGGTGCTTTGGGCGCCACAGCGCCACAAAGAAGAACGGGAGTGCGTATTGGACAAGCCGAAGAAATCGGTCCGCCGCAAAACCAGTGGCGTGACGATCGACGAGGTGGCGGCGCTGGCCGGGGTGTCGCCGATGACGGTGTCGCGGGCGATCAACCAGGGCAAGGTGCGCGACGACACCCGCGAGCGCGTGATGCGTGCGGTGCAGGCATTGGGCTACACGCCCAACCTGGCGGCGAGTACGCTGGCCGCCGCGCAGCACACGCGCATTGCGCTGATCTACACCAATCCCAGCGGCGCCTACCTGCGCGAACTGCTGGTGGGCCTGCTGCGGGGCGCGTCCAATGCGGCCATCCAACTGGTCATCCACTACTGGGACAACCTGGACCCCGTTGCCGAGCGCAAGGCTGCACGCGCCCTGGCCGGCCGCGTGGACGGCGTGATCCTGCCGCCCCCGCTGTGCGAATCGCCGGTGGCCGTGACCGAGCTGGTGAAGGCTGGCACCCCGGTGGTGGCCATCGCATCGGGGCACCTGCGTGACGATGTTTCCTGCGTGCGCATCGATGACTTCCACGCCGGCAAGGAGATGACCGAACACCTGATCCAGCAGGGCCACACCCGCATCGGCTTCATCCGCGGCCGTAACGATCTCAGCGCGAGCGCGCGTCGCTACGATGGCTTCGCCACCGCCCTGCACGAGGCCGGGCTGGAGGTTGAGCCCAGCCTGGTCCAGCAGGGGGACTACACCTACCGTTCGGGCCTGGATGCCGCCGAGAAGCTGCTGTCCCAGCCCCTGCCGCCCACCGCGATCTTCGCCAGCAACGACGACATGGCCGCTGCCGCGATTTCCGTGGCGCACCGCCAGGGCCTCGACGTGCCGCGTGATCTGTCCGTGGTGGGTTTCGATGACACCTCTGCGGCCACCACTGTCTGGCCCGAGCTCACCACCCTGCATCAGCCCATCGCCGCGATGGCCGATGCGGCCATCGAGATCCTGCTGCGCAGCATCCGCCACCGCACCGACGACACCCGCGTGCTGACCGACCACGTGCTGCCCCACCGCCTGGTAATGCGCGATTCGGTCGCGCACCCGCCCAAGCGGTGATGGCACTGGGCGCATGGTTACGCGCCTGGGCATGCGACGGTGGCGTCCGCTTCGTTGAGGGCACCCAGCGCGACGCGTGACACCGAGAGCGTCATGGCGCCTGCCGTGCCGATCGACCAGGGCCGGTCCAGCTTGCCCACGTCCGCACCGGCGGCCGAGAGACACTTCAAGGGCACACCTACGCGCTTCCATTCGCCCGCCGGCAGCTTGGCCAGCGCAGGGGCCAGCGGAACGCGGGCGGTACACCCGGCGCCGCAACCGACCGAGAGCCATGCCTCGCCCTTGGGTGCAGCATCCACCCGCAGCGTGGTGATCAGCATCAGGTCGCCATTGCTCTCGCGCTGCAGGTCCAGCGGGACGTGCGACTGCACCGCAACGGTTGCCTCGCCCTTGCCTGACCACGCCAGGCGGCGGCCGTCTTCCTGTACCAGGTGGTCCACGCCGGTGACCTTGAGCAGGTCGCCATCGAGCGATTCCGGCACCTTGGTGACGGTCACGCCCTGCCCGGTGCTGCTTTCCAGCCGGAGCGCCATGCCGGAGCCGGCATCACCGCGTGCGAAGAGGACACCGGCCGCACCTTCGTTGCCGGTCACGCCGGACACTTCCGGCAGCGGGGCCAGGTCGCCCTTGTCGGCGTAGGTCAGGCCGAAGCCGAAGGCGAACTGCGGGTCGTAGTCCTTCTGGCCGACATTGTTGGTGTACTGGATCGCGGTGCGCGGCCAACTGAAGCTGAGCTTGCCCTTGAAGTCGTGCTGCACGCTGCCATCGGCCTTGCGCAGCAGCACATCGGCGATGCCGCCGCCTTCCGAGCCGGGCAGCCACGCCGCCACGAAGGCATCGGAGGCGTTGATCTCGCGGTTGACCCACAGCGGCCGGCCGCTCAGGAACACCGCCACCACCGGGATGCCATCGGCCTTCAGGCGCTTGATCAGTTCAAGATCCGAATCGTCGCCGGGCTTGTAGGCCAGGGTCGCCAGGTCGCCCTGGAATTCGGCATAGGGGTTCTCGCCGAACACCACCACGGCCACGTCGGGCTTGGCGGTGTATTTCCCGTCCACCGCCAACACCGCTTCGCCGCCTGCGGCCTTGGCCTGCTGGGCGATGCCTTCGAAGATGGTGTCCGCGTTCGGGAAGTCCTTGCGGGTGGTGCCGGTGCCCTGCCAGTTCAACGTCCAGCCGCCGGCCTGCTTGCCGACATCGTTCGCGCCATCACCGGCCACCAGAATGCGCTGCTTCGGCGCCAACGGCAGCACGCCGCCCTGGTTCTTCAGCAGTACCAGTGATTCGCGCACGGCCTGGCGTGCCACGGCGCGATGCTCCGGTGCGCCGATCAGGGCGAACTGCCCGCCCACCGTGCGCGACGACGGCTTGCCCGCTTCGAACAGCCCGAGCCGCATCTTCACCCGAAGGATCCGGCGCACCGCATCGTCCAGGCGTTCCTGGGTGATGGTGCCAGCCTTCGCCGCCGCCAGCGTGGTCTCGTAGAAGCCCTTCCAGCTGTCCGAGGCCATGGCCATGTCCAGCCCGGCATTGATGGTGGCCGGGCAATCGGTGGTGGTGCAGCCCTTGACCTGGCCGTGGCCGTTCCAGTCGCCCACCACGAAGCCGCCGAAGTTCATGCGGCCCTTCAGTGCATCGGTGAGGTAGGCCTTGTGGCCATGCATCTTCTCGCCGTTGACGCTGTTGAACGATGCCATGACGGTCTGCGCGCCGGCCGCGATCGCGGTCGGATAGCCGGCGGCATGGATGCGCACCAGCTCGGCTTCGCTGATCTTCGTGTCGCCCTGGTCCTTGCCATCGGTGGTGCCGCCGTCGCCGAGGAAGTGCTTGACCGAGGCGATCACGTGGCGGCCATCCAGGAAGGTGGGCGAGCCGACCTTGCCCTGCAGGCCTTCGACCACCCCGCCGGCATAACTGGCCACGACGTCAGGCGATTCGGAATAGCCTTCGTAGGTGCGCCCCCAGCGGTCGTCCTGCGGGACCGCCACGGTGGGTGCGAACGCCCACTCCATGCCGGTGGCGCGGGTTTCCAGTGCGGTGATCTCGCCGATCCGCCGCACCAGGTCGGGGTTGCGGGCCGCGCCCAGCCCGATGTTGTGGGGGAACAAGGTGGCGCCGACGATGTTGCTCTGGCCGTGCACGGCGTCGATGCCGAACAGCACCGGGATGGCCTTGCCGCCGGTCGAGGTGTCCATCGACGCCGCGTAGAACGCATCGGCCAACGCCAGCCATTCAGCCGGCTTGGCGTCGTAACGGCCACCAGGATCGGAATTGCCGCCGGCAAGGATGGAGCCCAATCGATACTTTCGCACGTCATCCGGTGTGATGCTGGCAATGTCGCCCTGCACCAGCTGGCCGACTTTTTCCTCGACCGTCATGCCGGCCATCAACTCGGTGATCCGCTTTTCCATCGCGGGATCGTCGGGCAACGGCCAGGTCACCTGGGGCCAGGGGTTGGCATCGGTCTTGGCCTCGGCCTGGGCGGGTGCGGCCGGCTTGTCTTCGCCCTTGCAGGCAGCCAGTGAAAGCAGCAGCGCGGCCAGCAGGAAGCCGGTGCGACGGGTGGCGTGTGAGTGGGTCATGGTGCTCATCCTTGCGGTTGGACTCAACGCAGAAGGTACTGGTTGATCAGGTTTTCGTAACGCTCCTGCTTGCCGCTGATCTGCTTCGGCTCGCCGCCCTTCGCGCCCAGTGCTGCGAGTTCAACGAGGCTGAGCCCGCCGCGCTCGAAGTCCTTGCCGGCACCGCTGTCGAAGCTGGCGTAACGCTCTTTGCGCCACTGTTCCCACGGCGAGTCGTTCAGCAGCCCATGGGCCACTTCCAGCCCGCGGGCGAACGCGTCCATGCCGCCGATGTGGGCGATGAACAGGTCGTCCAGGTCGGTGGATTCGCGGCGCACCTTGGCGTCGAAGTTGAGGCCGCCTTCCAGCCCGCCCTGGCGCAGCACCACCAGCATGGCGCCCACGGTGTCGTACAGGTCGCTCGGGAACTGGTCGGTATCCCAACCGTTCTGGGCGTTGCCGCGGTTGGCGTCGATGCTGCCCAGCAGGCCGTGGTCGGAGGCGACCTGCAGGTCGTGTTCGAAGGTATGGCCCGAGAGCGTGGCGTGGTTGGCTTCGATGTTGAGCTTGAAGTCCTTCTCAAGGCCGTGCTCTTTGAGGAAGCCCGCCACGGTGGCGCTGTCGAAGTCGTACTGGTGCTTCATCGGCTCCATCGGCTTGGGCTCGATCAGGAAGTTGCCCTTCAGGCCGATGCTGCGGCCGTAGTCGCGCGCCATGGTGAGGAAGCGGGCGAAGTGGTCCACCTCGCGCTTCATCTGGGTGTTGACCAGCGAGGCATAGCCTTCGCGGCCGCCCCAGAACACGTAATGTTCGCCGCCCAGTTCCACGGTGGCTTCCAGGGCTGCCTTCACCTGCACGGCGGCGCGCGCCACCACGGCGAAGTCCGGGTTGGTCGACGCACCGTTCATGTAGCGCGGGTGCGAGAACAGGTTGGCGGTGCCCCACAGCAGCTTCATGCCGGTGGCGTCCTGGCGCTCCTTGGCCAGGCCGACCATGTGCTTGAGGTTCTTTTCGTACTCGCCCACATCGTCGGCATCCGGCGAGAGGTCGATATCGTGGAAGCACCAGTACGGCACGCCCAGCTTGGTGAAGAATTCAAACGCGGCATCCACCTTGGCTTCGGCGGTGGCCAGCGGCGAGCCGGTTTCCCAAGGGAAATGGCGGGTGCCCGGGCCGAACGGATCGTGGCCGGCGTTGCAGAAGGTGTGCCAGTAACAGACCGCGAAGCGCAGGTGCTCCTGCATGGTCTTGCCGCCGATCACCTTGTTGGCGTCATAGACCTTGAACGCGAGCGGGTTGTCCGACCCGCGGCCTTCGAAGGGGATGCGGCCGATGCCGGGGAAGTATTCCTTGGCGCCAATGTAGGGCTGGGTGCTCATGGTGCAGTTCCTTTCGTTGTGCGGGGTGTCGCGTAGAGAGATCAGCCGCGCTGCAGCGGCGTGACGGCGTCGAGGTAGCGCAGGAAGCGCGCATAGGCGGTGGCATAGGCGGGCGTGCGCGACGGTTCCGGGCGCGCCGACAGCTGCGGGTCGAGCGCCACGTGGCGCTCGGCGATATCGGCGATGCTGGCCTCATCGCCACGGGCATGGCCCAGCGCCCACAGCGCCTGCAATGCGGCACCGAAGGCTGCGCCTTCGGACTGGGTGGGCACGTCCACCGGCAGGCCGAACACATCGGCCACCAGCTGCCGCCACGCGGCGCTGTTGCTGCCGCCGCCGGTGAGCACGATGCGGTCGAACTGCATGCCGGCGCGGACGAAGGCGTCGTAGCCGTACTTCAGGCTGTAGGTCGCCCCTTCCATGGCCGCGCGGTACAGGTGGGCCGGGGTCATGTTGGTGGTGTCCAGGCCGGCCAGCACGCCCTTGCCGTGCGGCAGGTCGGGCGTGCGCTCGCCGTTGAGGAACGGCAGCATCACCAGCCCATCCGCGCCGGGCGGCGTGTTCCGCAGGTGCCCGTCGCCGAAGCGGGTGCTGAAGTCGAAGGCGTCGGCCACCTGCTCGGTCACCACGGTGCAGTTCATGGTGCAGATCAACGGCAGCCAGCCGCCGGTGGACGAGCAGAACGCCGCCCAAGCGCCGTCCGGGTCGACCACGGGCGTGTCGGAGTAGGCAAACAGCGTGCCCGAGGTGCCCAGGCTCATGGCCAGCCGACCGGGCACCACGCAGCCGGTGCCGATGGCGGCCATCATGTTGTCGCCGCCGCCGACCGCTACTTTTACCGTGGCAGGCAGGCCGAACGATTTCGCGGCCGCGGGCGCGATGTCGTACAACGCGTCCGGTGGCGCGATGGGCGGCAGGCACTCGCTCAGGTCGCGGTCCGGGTCGGTCGCGCGCAGCAGCTCGGGCGACCAGGTGCGGGTGCGCACGTCCAGCCAGCCGGTGCCCGAGGCATCGCCGTATTCGCAGAACCGCTGCCCGGTCAGCACGAAGTTGAGGTAGTCGTGCGGCAGCAGGATGGTGGCCAGCCGTGCGTACGCGTCCGGCCGATGCGTCTTCGTCCACGGCAGCTTGGAGGCGGTATAGCCGGTCAGGATCGGGTTGCCGGCCAGCGCAATGGTCTGCGCCGTGCCACCGGCCGCGTCCATGATCTGCGTGCATTCGGCCGAGGTGCTGGTGTCGCACCACAGCTTGGCCGGGGCCAGCACCTCCCCTGTTGCATCAAGCGGCACGAAGCCGTGCTGCTGGCCCGACACCGCCACTGCGGCGATGCGGGCGCGTACCGACGGCGTGATCGCCGCGAAGCAGGTGTGCAGTGCGGCCACCCAATCGGCCGGGCGTTGTTCGCGGCTTCCGTCGGCGGCGCTATCCAGTTCGAGTGGCGCGCTGGCGCTGGCCACCACGCTGCGCTTGGCCGGGTCGTAGACCAGCACTTTCAGGCTCTGCGTACCTGCATCGATTCCTGCAACCAGATCCATCCCATGCACCCCGTAGATTCTAGAAAGGTAGCGCTACCAATTTCGTTCGGCAAAGCGTGGCCCCGCTAGGCGGTGGCCAGGCTCCGCGGCCAGACCTCTGCCGGCGCCTTGCAGTAGCGTTCAATGAAGTCGGCCTGCGACGGCATCGTCGCCACGGCCTGCTGTATCGGCTGCTGGATCCGCGACAGCAGCGTGCGCAGGTCGGCATCGCTGATCGCGCGCGCCAGCGGGTGCGGTGGCCCCGGCTGGATGCCCTGCCCCATCAGCACGCTGGTCCAGGAATCCACGCGGAACAGTTCGCCGGGGTCCTGCCAGGCGTGTGCGCGTTCGCGCCAGGCGCGCAACCGCACTTCAAGCGATTCGGGCAGCTCCATCTCGCGGCAGGCCTTCCACATCGGCTCATCGCGCTGGGTGGCGTGGTAATGCAGGATGATGAAGTCGCGCACGTGCTCCATTTCCTGGCGGCTGACATCGTTGTACAGCGCGGTCAGCGTCGGGGTGATGCCATCGAACGGGAACAGCTGGATCAGCCGCACCACCGCGCTGATGGTGAGGTGGATGCTGGTCGATTCCAGTGGTTCGATGAAGCCGCTGGCCAGGCCGAGCGCCACCACGTTTTTGTTCCAGGCCTTCAAACGGCGCCCGCTGCGGAACGGCACCAGCCACGGATCGCGCAGCGGCTGGCCTTCCACGTCACGCAGCAGCTTGGCCTGCGCCTCGTCATCGGACATATGGCGGCTGGAGAACACCAGCCCACAACCGACCCGGTGCTGCAGCGCGATGTGCCAGCGCCAACCGGCCTCGTGCGCGATGGCGCGGGTGTACGGCACCGGCGGCTTGACCGACTCGGTCTGCACGGCCACGGCGCGGTCGCTGGGCAGCCACTGGTTCCAGTCTTCATAGCCGCTGTGCAGGGTCTGCTCGGTCAACAGGCCGCGGAAACCGGTGCAGTCGATGAACAGGTCGCCCTCGATCACCTGGCCGTCTTCCAGCACCAGCGCTGAAACGGAACCGTCGTGGGCGTGCTGACGTACTTCGCGGATCTTGCCCTCCACCCGGCGCAGGCCCTGCGCCTCGGCGCGGCGGCGCAGGAACTTGGCGTACAGCCCGGCGTCGAAATGATAGGCGTAGTTGACCTGGGGCTGGGTCTGCAGCGAGAACTGGTCACCGCGCGAGGCCACGCTTTCCAGGCAGAAGTCGCCCAGGTCCGAGGGCATGCCACGGCGCAGGCTGTCCAGCCAGAAATGATGGAACGGGGTGGCCCAGGTGCTTTGCCCGATGGTGCCGAAGGGATGGATGAAGCGCTCGCCGGGGCGACGCCAGTTCTCGAACGAGATCGAGAGCTTGAACGTGCCGGCCACCGCCTGCAGGAACTCCTGCTCGTCGATCTGCAGGAAGCGGTGGAAGGTGCGGATGGGCGGCACGGTGGATTCGCCCACGCCCACGGTGCCGATCTGCTCGGACTCCACCAGGGTGATGTCCAGCTGCTCGCGGAACTGGTGGGACAACGCACAACCGGCCAGCCAGCCTGCCGTTCCGCCGCCAGCGATGACCACCTTGCGGATCCGCCCTTCTGTCGTGTTCGCAGCGTTCAAAGCGATGCCCCCATCAGCGGTTGAGTCGACCGAGCAGCTGCGCGCGCGTGCGGCGCGCCTGCGTCTCGTCGAACGGTGCCAGCTCACCCCGGGCGGCATCGGGCAGGTGCTGCCCTGCGCGCTCACCGGGACCGAATACGTAGTACTCGAAGATCTTCGCCCAGGCCTGTTTCTCGCGCGGCGGCAGGTCGCGCAGCGCCCACATCGCGTGCTGCAGCGCCGGCAGCGGCGAGGACAGGAAGCTGGGCACGCTGCGCCACCAGTAGTTCACCAGCACGTTGAACGGCTCGAGGCTGCGCACGTGGTGCCACCACATGCTGGGAATGAAGATGGCATCGCCCGGTTCCAGCTCGGCGGTCTGCGCGCTGGCGAGCGCGTCACGGAACCTGGGATGGCGGTCGAAGTCCGGGCGGTCGAAATCCACCACGCTCACCACCTGTCCACCCGGGGTGGGTTCCAGCGGGCCGGGATAGAGGTTGCCGATCTGCTCCGGCGGAAACAGGGTGAACCGGCGCCGGCCCACGGCGCAGCAGGCCAGGTTGTCCGGGGTGTCGTAATGGCACGAAGCGGTGACCCGGTTGCCGATCCAGATGCTGGCCGAGGCGTCGATGCCCTGCCCGGCCAGGCCGGCATCGTTGGCCTGCGCAAACCCGGGCAGCGCACGCTCGATCAGCAGCGACGCCACGTAATAGGTGGCTGGCTTCGGGGCATCGAAGGTGTCGGCGATCTCGTCCAGCACCTGCGTCAGCAGTCCGCGCCGGACCTCGAAGTTCAACCGGGTGAAATCGTCGTTGTAGAACGGGCGCCCCTCGATCTCGGGGCCGCCGTAGGAGTACTGCACCGGCAGGCCGGCATCGAAACCACGCAGGTACGCCAACGCCTCTTGGGTGGAACGCAGCCCGGCGTTTACCAGCGCCCAGTCGCGCGCGATGCCACGCAGCACCACCGGCTCGCCGGCAGCCACCAGTGCCTCCAGCGGCAGCGCATCGGGCTGCAGGCCTTCGAGGGTGCGCATGGCAACGCCCTCCGCCATCGTTCAGTTCCTGCCCGTCGCGACGGCGGCATCCTGCATGCGCAGGCGACGCTGCTTTTCGGCGATCAACCGCCGCATGTTGTGCAGCGAGGCCAGCATCAGGTACGCGCCTTCCAGGTAGCCGGCGCGGTTGAGTTCGGCCAGCGCGGCACCGTCGAGCTGGGCCAGGCGGTCACGGTCGATGGCGTGCAGGCCGTTTACGCCCACCCGGTTCTGCGGGTCGATCTGCACGTCGAGGGTGATCGGTTGGATCAGGCCTTTGGTGTCGAGCATGGCGAACATCTCGGCGCCAAAGGCATGGCCGTCGTGGATGCCGCGCAGCACGTTGGCGATATGGTCCAGGTACGGGGTATTGCCCCCCTGTGGCAGGAAGACCGGCTCACCGGCGCTGTTGCTTACGCGCGGGTGGTCCAGGTCCACGTGCAGCACCGCCTCCTGGGTAAGCTCACCGTCGATGCGGTTTTCCTGGAACCCGATCAGGAACGGCCCCTTGGCCGCAGCCCCCGGCAGATAGGAGGCATTCCAACGGCCGTCGTCCAGGTACAGGTTTTCGTGCTGCTCGAAACCCAGCAGGACCACCGATTGCCACTCCCCGGTGGCCGCGTCTTTGCGCAGGAAAATCGGGTATTCGCGCTGCAGCTCGGCGTACTCGCTCGGGTAGGCGGGTACCATGCCAACCGCGTCGCCAAATTCGGGCCCGAAACCGGTTGCTACACGCAGCTCCCGGTGGGCGATGTTGTTGAGCATTTCGTAACGCGGCATGTGTAGTCCAATCCCTGCAGGAGCCTGCACGGGTGCCGCTGCCGAAGCAGCGGCACCCGTGGCCTGTTCAGAACCTGTAACGAACGCCAAGCATGTAACGCGGATCCTGGTCAGCCAGTTTCACCATCATCTGCGAGGTGCGCGAACGCCAACGCACGTCCTCGCCGGTGAGGTTGATGGCCTCGAGGCTGAACGACCAGTTGTCATTCAGCGTGTAGCCCACGCTGAGATCCCACTGGTCATACTCTTCCACATAGTACGGGTTTCGGCTGGCGCCCTGGTTGGCCAGGATCAGGTACTGGTCGCGCCAGTTCCAGGCCAGGCGGACCGACCAGCCGTACTTTTCGTACATCAGCATGGCGTTGGCGGTGTCGCTGAGGCCGGTGAGCGAGAACTGGTCGACGTTCGGGTCGCCTGCGTCGTTGAAGCCCACGTCGCCGTTGACGATGGTGTAGTTGGCCAGCACGCCGAAGCCGGTGTCACCGAAGAAGTACTGCCCGCCCAGTTCCCAGCCATGCAGCTTGGACTGGTTCTGGTTGATGGGGCGGTTGACGTTGAACTGGTACAGCGGGTCGGCCGCCGTGCCATACAGGTCATACGCCGCCTCGGTGGCCAGCACCTGTGCGTCGGTGCCGTTGTAGGCACCCAGCCCGGCCGGGTTGTTGCGCAGCAACGCCAACGCGGTGAACAGCGAGGTGTCATTGGCCGAGCAGGCCGCCGCGTTCGCCGCGCCCACCTGGGCGATACAGGCCCCACTGGTCAGGAAGCCCAGCGCGGTCTGTGCGTCCGGCCCGGAGGTCGGGTCGCGCAGGCCATACAGGTTTTCCTGCACGATGGTGTTGCCGACGAAGTTGTCGACCTGCTTGTTCCAGTAGGTCACCGAGACGTAGCTGGCGTCAGCGAAGTACCACTCCAGCGCCAGGTCCAGGTTGTCCGATTCCAGCGGCTTCAGCTGCGGGTTCTGTGCCGTGCCGCTGGCCCGGGAGGACGGATCGATCAACACCGAGCCGAACGGCTGCTGTGCGGTCGGGCCGGCATAGAGGTTGCCGATCGGCGCGCGGGCGATGCTCTTGCCGAACGAGATGCGCCCCTTCAGGTCGTCCAACAGGTCGATGCTGAAGTCCAGGTTGGGCAGGATGTAGCTGTAGCTGGTCTTCTCGGTGAAGGGTTGCTTGTCATCGGACAACAGCACGCGGAAGTCGTTGTTGGCCTGCCACTGGATGGACTCGGGGATGGCGATGATGGAGGTCGACACCACGTCGGTGGTTTCGTAGCGCACGCCCAGGCGGGTGTTGGTACGGTGGCCGCCCAGGTCGCCGTCCAGCTCGATCTGCATGTACGCCGAGTTCGTCTTCTCTTCCACCCGGTTGTCGGCGGCATTCTGCGGACTGACGCCGAGGTTGGCGCCGTAGTACTGCCCCGCCCACTGCGCCAGCCGACCCGCGTCGCCACGCCACGCGCTGAAGCTGTTGACGTTGAAGTCGTCGAACATGCCGACGATGTTCACCGGCTGCAGCAGGTCCATCAGGCCGTTGGCCACGTCGCCGTTGACATTGGCCACGCCCCAGTCGCCCAGGGTGTTGTAGTTTTCCGCGGCCTGGATGCGGTGGGTGGTCTGCTTGCTGGAATCCACGCCGAACTGGAAGCGGCCCGCATCGAAGGCCCACTCACCGTCGACGCGCCCCTGCTTGATCTCGCTGATCTGGGTCTGCGAGTTGATGCGAAGCACCTGCGTGCCGATCTCGCCCGGCACGAACCCGCCATTGACCACGCCATTGGTCTTGGCGATGGCATCGGCAGCGGTCGGGTACCAGACCTGGGTGCCTACCGGCAGGCCGTTGTTCCAGACCATCTCCTGCACGTAGGTGCCGCCGCACTGCGGCCCGGTGGTGCAGTTGTTGGTACCGGCGATACTGGAGAAGATGGAGCCACCGCCGGTGAGCGGATCGTTCGGGCGGCTCTCGTTCTTGGAGTCGTGGCCGTCGAAGCTCAGCTTGAAGCGGTCGGTGACGTTCCAGGTGGCATTGAAGCCCAGCGAACCCAGCTTGTACTTCTGCATGCTGCGCTGCTGTTCGAGCCCGAAGTCCTTGGTTCCGGAGATTTCGCGGATGTAGATGGGCGTGGCCACCGCGCCGCTGGTGTCGAACACCACATCGGTGTAGTTGCTGTTCTGCAGCCACATGCCCTGCTCGCCACGATTCTCTTCGATCTCGTTGGTCGAGTAGGTGTAATCCAGGGTCAGGGTCACTGCATCGGTCGGTGCGAACTGCAGCACCGCCTGGCCATTGATGCGCTCACGCTCGAAATCGGCGAAGGCATAGCGCAGGTCGTTCGGGCGCCCGTACAGCGCGCCGATCGCCGGTGCGTTGGTCACCGTCGGGTTGCCGGGCATGGTCCCGGTCCACGGCTGGATGTTCCAGTAGTTGTTGGTGGCCTGCACCGAGCCGCCCTTGCGCTTCTGGTAGCTCGCGCTGACACCCACGCCCCAGGTCTTGTCCGGGTTGGTGTAGCTGAAGATGCCGGAAAGCTCGGGGGTGATGTCGTTGTCGAACGGCTGGCTCTGGTCGGAGACGATCTTGGCCCCGGCGCTGGCAACCGTGCCCTCATGGTCGAACGGACGCCCGGTGAGGATGTTGATGGTGGCGCCGATACCGCCGCTGGGCACGTTGGCCTGGCTGGTCTTGAAGACCTCGATGCCATTGACCGCTTCGGCCGCAAGCTGTGCGAAGTTGAACGCGCGGGTACCGCCGTCCACACCGCCGATGGCGACCTGCCCCGCCGCGCCGAACGCGTCGGCACCGGGCATCTGGCGGCCGTTGAGGGTCACCATGTTGAACTGCGGGCCGAAGCCACGCGCGGTGACCTGCGCGCCTTCACCATCACGACGTTCGATGGAGATGCCGGTGATGCGCTGCAGGGATTCGGCCAGGTTGGTATCGGGGAACTTGCCGATATCCTCGGCACTGATCGCATCCACGACGCCGGCCGAGTCGCGCTTGATGTCCATCGCCTGGCTGAGGCTGTTGCGGATACCCGTTACCTGCACCGTGTCCAGCTGGGTCGGTGTGGCCTGTGACTGGGACTGCTGCTGGGCAGCAGGTGCCTGGGTTGCGGCGTCCTGTGCGAATGCAGGATTGATGACCAGGACGCCGCCCACGAAGGTGAACATGGCCCGGGATGTAAGTTTCGCCAGCTTCCGGCTCATGCGTGAGCCCTCAGGTCTGGGGTACGACGGAAAGCACAAGCGCTCATGACTCTCCCCTCTGACATACGATCGAATGGATGTACCGCCCCTCCAAGGGGCACGCACGGGCGATGCCCGTCTTCCACACCGAACATCGCAGTGCGTTTTCTGCACTGCGATTCAAACTCGCTTTCAGGCTTGCCAGAACACGCGTTTGGTATATGGGGGGTGCCCGCTGAGCCTTACCTTGGCTGAGTGGTAGCGCTACCATCGCGTCAGGGCGCAGACTAATCACCCGGTCACACGGTTGTCATCATGCAGCGCAGCAAAGGAAACGCTTCCTTGAAAAACAGCCCGAAAGTGGTGCGTCGCAAAGGCAGTGCAGTCACCATCGATGAGGTCGCCGCGCATGCCGGCGTATCGGCCATGACGGTATCGCGCGTAATCAATGGCCATTCCAGCGTGCGCGAGGAAAACCGCGAACGGGTCATGCGCAGCGTGCTGGAACTGGATTACCGGCCCAACCTGGCGGCAAGCGCCCTGGCCGCAGCGCAGCACACCTGCATCGCACTGATCTACACCAACCCCAGCTCCAGCTACCTGCGTGAGCTGCTGGTGGGCGCGCTGCGCGGGTCTACCCGGTCTGCGGCACAATTGGCGATCTCTACGTGGGATGGGCTGAGCGCCAATGCCCGGCGGGAGGCGGCACGGCAACTGTGCGAGAGCGTGGCCGGGGTGATTCTTCCGCCGCCCCTGTGCGAATCGAAGGCGATCGTCGACATCTTCGTCAATGCCGGGGTTCCGGTTGTCTCCATCGCATCCAGCCAGTTCAGCGACAGGGTGTCCTGCGTGCGTATTGACGACCGCCATGCCAGCCGGGAAATGGTGGCGCATCTTATCGCCCACGGGCATAGGCGCATCGGCTACATCAAGGGAGACCCGAACCAGACTGCCAGCGCGCAACGCTGGCAGGGGTATCGGGATGCGTTGGCAGACGCCGGTATTGGTTACGACGAGACGCTGGTACAGCCTGGGCTCTTTACGTATCGATCCGGGCTGGAGGCTGCCGAGCATCTGCTGGCCCTGCCCCAGCCGCCGAGTGCGATCTTCGCCAGCAACGATGACATGGCGTCGGCCGTGGTCTCGGTGGCACACCGGCGCGGGCTGGACGTGCCGGGCGATCTTTCGGTGGTGGGCTTCGACGATACGTCAGCATCGACGATGGTGTGGCCAGAACTGACCACCATCCATCAGCCTGTGGCGGATATGGCCGACACCGCCATCGACATCCTGCTGCGTGAGATCCGGCGCGCGCCCTCCTCGGCGCGCGCTACCGTGAATCAGGTGCTTGCGCATCAGCTGATCAGCCGCGATTCCGTATCAGGGCCGGTGCAGCTCCCCTAGCCTCACACCCTACGGTGCGACGGTGGCCTGCCGGATGCGCTGGCCCTTCACCGGCTCACCCAGCGACACCGGCTTGTCATCGGCCAGGTAGTTGGAGAACTGCGCGGGCAATGCGGTGGCTTTGCCGAACTCAGGTCCGGCCTGCAGCTGGTAATGCAGGTGGGCTTCAGAAGAATTTCCACTGTTGCCGCAGTCTGCGAGCTGCGTGCCGGTGCGCACGACCTGCCCTTTCGTTACCCGCACACTCCCCTGGCGCAGGTGGGCTAGGACCGAGTATTCGTCGTTGCCATGATCGAGGATGACGCGGTTGCCGGTGGGCTGGCCGGGGTTCATTTCACCGGGCACGTTGTCGGCCACGCCTTCGATCACCTCCACTACCCTGCCGTCCGCGGGGGCCAGGATGGGCTTGCCGAAGCAGAAGTAGTCCTCGTTGCGGCTGCCTTCCGCACGGTGTGAACTGCCATCCTGCAGGACCAGCAGGTCCAGGGCGAAACGCTGGCTTGCATGCGCCGCATGGTAGTTCTGCTCGACGCTGCGCCCGCCCCAGAACACGTAGAACTCGTCGGAGAATGGCAACTGCAACGGCGTGCGGTTTTTGTAGTCGAGACGCTCGCTGGCCGCGGGCGGCGATGGACCGGCCTGGTGTGGGCGGATGTTGAAGCCCGCAATCTTGCCTTGGGCATCGAATGCCCAGGTGATCTGGATGATGGCTGGATTCTTCGCGAATCGTACCTGGCGCACGTAGATGTCATACCCGCCATCGGTGCTGACCGTTTCGCTGACTACGTCGGTTTCCTCGCCACCTGCGGCGAGCACCTGTTCTTTCAACGCCGTCAGGCTCTGTTTCGATTGCAATGCGGCCTGCATCTGCGGTGTCATCCGCTCCCACAGCGCATCAACGTGACCCTGATAGAACTGCGAGGTCATGTTGGCGCCTTCCTGGCGCGTGTCCTGGGTAGCGGCAAGTCCGCTGGATGCCATCAGCGATAGAACCAGCGTTGCCGTCAATTTCGGGAACAATGTCATGTCAGGAATCCGTGCTGTGGGGATCGGGAATGCCTGCGACGACGGCCGCAAGCTGCGTGCGGTACTCGGCCAACCCTTGGCGCCCTGCAGGCGTAAGCTGCAGGGTGGTCAACGGGCGCTTGCCTCGGAATGATTTATCGATGGCGACCAGCCCGGCCGTTTCGAGCTTGCTTAGATGGCTGGACAGGTTGCCCTTGCTCAAACCGCTGAGATGCTCGACGAAACCGAATTCGGCCGATTCGGCGCCGGCCAGGATCGACAGGATCAACAGGCGCGCCGGTTCGTGGATCAGGCGATCCAGCTGCAGCAGGCTGCGGGGGTCGGGAAGCTGGGTCATGGCAGCGGCTTCCGCGCGGCCACGAACGCGCGCATTTCCGTTTGCAGGCGCAGGAACCGCTGGTGGTCGCGCCACCCCACCACCACCAATGCAATGGCCGCCAGCGGAAACATCACGGTGCTGGGGCCTAACGCATAGGTCTGGCCGGTGAATGCCACCGCGGCCTGGCACAGCAGGAACACCCCCACGATGAACTCCAGCGGCGTGCGCAGCCAGCGCCAGACAATGAGCGGCAGCAGCGCTACCACCATAAGGTACCCAATCGCACGCAGGTCCCACGACAGGTTGCCCATCGGCTGCAACCGGGTCACCACGAACGCCACGATTGCTGCGCTGATGACCGCAGTAAATGCGATGAAAAACCGCTGGAAGTTGCGCTCCGTCGGCGTGACCTGCTCCTCGACCTTGCCGAATCGCTGGTAGTAACGGTGCACCATCCACTGCTTGCCCGCGAGCCATAACACGGGCACGGCGATGAGCACCGCCCGCAGCTCAATGGTGGCGGGCAAGAGGACGCCGGCAAGGAAGGAGGCCAGGCAGGCAATGCCGCCGGCGATCGCGGACATGCCGCCCGCGCTTCGCGAGTACCGTGAGTACTCGCGGGTCATTTCCTCGAAACGGCTGTAGGGATCGGTGGCAGATGGCAATTGCATGACGCACTCCAAGGGGTGGCCTTGAAGTGAGTTTGCAGTGCAAACCGGTTTGCGTCAACCGTCGGGCTGGATCCTACTTGGAGGCGCCTTTACCGCCACCCTCGTCGTGCTGAGCCGTTGCCCGGCTCTGCGCAAAGTCCGGGAACGTCTCAGCCAAGGACTGCTGGTCCGGCAGGATGTAGAACAGTCCGCCTTTCTGGAAGGTGGGCTGGATGATCCTGGTGTAGAAATCCGGATTGACGTTGATGCAGCCGTGCGTGACGCGGTTGTCGTCCGGCGATGGGGACGCCAGGCGTTCGACGCGTCGTTCGGCCGGAACGCCGGTCGCCGTGGGATGGATGGAAATGGCGCTGTCGTAGTCCACCCAGAGCACGCGCCCGGCGTCGAGCGAGTCGCCATAACCGCCGATGAAGCGACCAGCAGGGGTGGTGCGGTCGCGGCCTGGAATTTCCTTGAGCGCAAGACCCGCAATGCCCGGCGCCACATGATCGCCGACAGCGGAGCCGAACAGCCCCGGCGCTGCGCCGAGCAGCTTGCCATTGCCGTCGAACACGAAAATCTGCGCTGCGGCTTTGTCCATCACCGCGAACGGATAACCTTCTGCGTCCCTGCTCGCCTTCACCCACCCGGCGATCTGAACCACCGTGTCGGACACCGGCTGATCCGGCGGCAATTGATCGTTGGAGGAAGACGGCTGTTCAGCGGGCTGCTGCTCGGCCGGGTCCTGTGCACGGGCCAGGACGGGGCCGGCGAACGCCAGCGTCAGCGCCAGTGCGCCACACGTGGCTCGGATAGCGGGGTGCATGTGCATGGTGTAGGGGGGAATTCCTTGGAGCTACGACAGACTAAAGCAAAGAAACCGGTGGCCATCAACGGCCACCGGGTCCTGGTTTACAAACTTCGGTACTGCATGTACGACGAAGCGATCAGCCGCGCGGCTGACGCTTCGGCGGGACCGTTTCCAGACGCTGCACACGGCTTTCAATCTGATCCAGGCGCTGGTTAGCCTGCTGAGCCGACTGGTTGGCCGATTCAGCACTTTGCGCTGCGCTGTTCACCTTGGTATCAAGGGAATCGAGGCGCGAGTTGATCGTCGCGAACTCATCCTTATACGTGGCGCAACCGCCAAGGCCCAGGGCGGCGACGAGCGCCACGCCCAGCGTACGCGTCAACACCACACTCTTCTTGTTCATGATCATTCCAGCACTCCTTCTTGGGTCTTGGGTAAATAGCGCCCCCTCTGCCGGATCAATCATTGCGCTGAACTACGTACATGGATTGTGAAGAAGCTGAATGTCTGAAACAGGTAGCTGAATGCGGGTGCGGTCTTTGCGGTCAGCGCTGCCGGGACTGCGCTGAAAGTGCATCGCACTACTCCAGCCGCAGCACGCCCTTGGTAGCGACGCCATCCCCGAACAGGACGGAGGCTCCCCGAGGAAATTCCTGCATCGCATCAACATGGTTGATGAAGGATATGTTGCATGTAACGGCGGTGCCTGGCAGAACGGCGACCACCGTAGTGTCATTGATGCAGAACGAAAACCACAGATTGTTCTTTCGAACCGAAACCGCCATCGGGCGCGCGTCCGCCGGGCGCATTTCAAACGTGGGGTTGCCGGTAGAATCAACCACATCCAGGCGCAGTTCGGCGCGAACGGGCTGCATTGCGGGATAAAGAACTGACATTCCGAAGGCCTCTTAAATGCGAATGCGTCGTGATAGCATTGACTTGCCGCTACCCATGCGGTCACGGAAGACCAAGGCCGCATAGTTGAGCATCGATGAAGCAGCGTACCTATATTGAACTTGTAGTAGAACTTTTCGCATTCATCAGCTTCTGCCTGGCGATGATGGCAACCGGCACCTCAGTGGTGGTCTTTTCACTCTGCACGATTGCACTGACAGGGTGGATCCCGTTGCAGCGCGGTCCCAGCAACCGATTCACGCATGCAGTAGCCATTGCACTGCCCATCGCAGCTGTCGTGAGAGCGGTCGCGCACTTCCTTCCGAATCCATCGCTCTAGCGAATGGCAGGCAGCCCGCTCACAGCGCGGGCTGCTCTGCGTTGAGCACCTGCAGTGCCGGCCCGGTGGTTTCGGGGAGCACGTGCTTGTCAGTCACCAGCAACACCACACCCGGCTGCAGGATCGGCTTGAGCGCGGCGCGGAAGCCGTCTGGCAGCAGCACCCGCTGCTCATCCGCCGGGCTGAGCGCCGTGCCCCCTGCTGCTTCCTCCCCCGGAATGCCCACCTCAACCCATGACGGCTCACCGGCAGCCACGTTGCTGTTGGCGACCATGTAGGCGCGCGTTCCGGCCGGCGCAGCGCCGTTACGGAAATCCACCCGCGACCGCCCGATCTCCTTGCCGTCACGGTAAGCGAACAGCCGGCGGTCGCTGGTGCTGAGCAGCAGCGACACCACGCCAGTGGGTGCAAGCTCCGGCTGCCAGCGGTACTGCTCCTGGGTGCCCAGCGGAACATCCAGCACTTCCTTGCCCGTGCCCGGATCAATCGGGCTGGCGACCAGTGGATGCACCAGCCCAGGATCCGACACGCCGTCTTTGGCGATCACCACCACCATGCCCATGTTGGTGGCGCCGAACAGCAGGCGCGCAAACTCGGTGGGCAGGTGCACACAGCCGTGCGATTCGGGATAGCCGGGCAACCCGCCCGCATGCAGCGCGATGCCATCCCAGGTGAGGCGCTCCTGGTACGGCATGGCGGCGTCGTTGTACTTGCTGGAGTGGTGGTCCTTGTCCTTCTGCAGGATGGTGAACACACCCGTGGGCGTTTCGTGACCGGGCTTGCCGGTGCTCACCGTCGACACGGCTTCCATCAGGCCGTTGCGGTACACGTAGGCGCGCTGCTCGGTGATGCTGACCACCACTGCCATCGGGCCCATCGCTTTGGAGTCTCCGCCCCACACCCACTGGCCGGGCTTGAGCGCGGCCGGTGAGGTGTCGGCGGGACTGGACGTAAGCGCTCCCCATGAAGGAACTGCGTGGGCCTGCCC
Organism: Stenotrophomonas maltophilia; assembly: GCA_002386405.1. GTDB lineage: Bacteria > Pseudomonadota > Gammaproteobacteria > Xanthomonadales > Xanthomonadaceae > Stenotrophomonas > Stenotrophomonas maltophilia_AD. The sequence goes on along the minus strand of DGIP01000318.1, from coordinate 2,214 downwards.
GGATGATGTCATCAGCGCGATCAGGAGCAGGCCAAGCTTCGTCATGAGGTGCGTCCAGCGGTGGGCTCAGCCCGATGGTAGCGCGATAACGCAACCTCCCAGTACCTGCCAGCCGGTCGCCGTCTTGACCCAGAAGCGGCAATATCGGAAGTGGCCGGAGAACGCGTTGCCGTCGAATGTCCCGGTGAGCTCGGCGGTTACCGAGGTTGCGGCAGCCTGGTCCCGCAGGGATATGTCCACGGATTGCCACTCGGCCACGGTCAGCTTCTGCCGTCCGGAACGATGCAGCGCGAGATCGTCCTGCTTGTGAAAAACGTCGCCTGACGGCCCCACGAAAATCAGGTCGTCGGCGATAAGGGAATCCAGGGCCTCCACGTCACTGCTAAGCATCGCAACGCGCAGGGCTTCCTCGTACTGGCGGATTTCAGTTTCCATGCGAACTCCCTGAAAGTGGCCACTGCAGCCACGTGCCCGGTTCCATGATCTGCAAATGGACATCCCGCTCGCGTGCGGCCTGGCGAACCCTGCCCAGCGGATCATCCACTTCGACATACTTGTCCATTCCGCTGATGCCGTAGTGAATCGGCACCAGCACCTTGGCGCCGAGGATAACCGCAGCGGCCACCGCCTGCTCGGGCGTGAGCACGCCCGGCTGCCCGCTGACCGGCTCGCGCCAGCCGAACCGCGCACCATTGATGGGAAGGAACGCAGCATCGAACGGGCCGAACTGGTGGCCGATGCGCCACCAGTTGCCATGCCACTGGGTATCGCCGCCGTGGAAGATGCGCCGCCCGCCGGCCGAGACCACCCACGAAACCTGCGTATCCCCGTAACCATCCGACGCCGGCACCGGCGTGGCGGTGAAGTCACCCAGCAGCTGCGGCTCCCACAGCGCACTGGGGCGGGCACGCGCGCCCTGCGGCCACGGTGAGGGCTGCAGGCCTGCGGGGTACGCCAATACACCGCCGTTCTTGAGTGCCGCCGCTACTGCGCTCCCATCGAAGTGGTCCGAATGGGTGTGGGTGAGCAGTACGTGGGTTTCGCCCACGGTGTCGTCCACCGGCACCAAGCGGTCGGGAAGCGCCCTGCCCCATGCCTCCGGGCTGACCAGCGGATCGATCAACAGCGTGCTGTCGGGAAGCTGCAGGCGGACTCCCGCCCATGCCAGCCGCTGGGCGCGCAGGGTTCGCGGTACTGCGGCAGCTGCCAGCACCCCGAAAGGAAGCAGCGTCGCCCCTGCCGCGCCCGCGCAGCCCACAAGGAAGCGGCGGCGATGATTGAAGCCATTCATGCAGCCTGCTCCCTTGCCGCCAGCACAGCGTCCAGCGCGAAGATCGATTGGGTCTCGATCACATCGAGATTGTGGCCATGCCATGTCCGCTCGAACGCGGTCGGCACCACGCCGGGCGCGATGCAGTCTTCCAGCCGGATGTTCGATATCAGCGCCGCCATTTCCACCGGCGTGGCGGTCAGCCGGATGTCCACCACGATGTCCTGCATGCGGCGCAGGTAATGCAGCGCGTTGTCGAGTACCGGCGCATCGAACACGCCCATGTGGCCACCGACTACCCTGCTCCGCCCGAACTGCTGGATGCGGCCAATGGCCGCCCGCTGCAGTGCCGGGTCCGCGCGTGAGAGGTAGACGATGTTGCCCACGATGTTGTCACCCACGCAGACAAGATCGGCGGTGGGCACATCCACGCTGAAGTGGTCCATGGTCTTGCCGGGATTGTGCAGGAAGCGTAGCTGGTGGCGGCCCCAGCGCAGCGCCATGTTGTCGAACACGATGTCCGGCTCCCGATAGAGCGCGGGCACGGGCCGGTTCTGGGAAAGAAACGCCTGGCGGTGATGCCGGTGCGCGAGGGTAAGTGCATCGGGAAACAGCGACATGCCGGCAATGTGGTCGCTCATGAAGTGGGTGGCGGCAATCAGATGGACCGTCTTCCCCATCTCTCCGCACAGGACTTCCTTCAGCCGGGCGGCATCGGCCTCGCTGCCCAGCGCGTCGACCAGCAGCGCCCGGTCGCCATCCACAAAGGCGGTGGCAACCGATTCGACCTCATCGCCTACGAACATCACCACATCTGGAGCCAGTTCCTGGATTCGCATTACGGACACCCCGTTGGCAGGATGGGCATCGTGGCCAACCCGCCGGGGCGCGACAAACGAGTTGTTTTGCACGTCGCGTTAGAAAATCTAATGCGATACGATGCG
>DGIP01000156.1 GCA_002386405.1 Stenotrophomonas maltophilia | reverse complement strand
GGCGCCAGCGCCGCCAGCGGCAAGGCGCCCTGCATCGGCACCATGGCCTGTGCGGCCGCGCCGCCGAACAGCGGCGCAGTGGCGGACGGGGCGAACGCCGGCACCCCCATATCGGTGAGTGCGCCGGCCAGTGCCCGTGGCCTCACCGTGGGGTGATGCCCAACGCCCGCCTTTGCAGCGGGTGCCAGCGCATGCGTCGACGACCGCTGCGCAGTCGCAGCCGGTTGCCCCTGGCGGGCCAGCAGCGCACCCATCGCTGCCGCCTGCGCGCGCAGCAGGCCCGGCACGGTGCGCCGTTCTTCCCAGCACTGACCGGGCTGCGCCAGCGCCGTGCCCGGGCGCTGCCGACCGAGCAGCGCATCGCTGTGCTGTACTGGAGCAGCATTGCCGCGCGCCGGTGTGCAGGCCACGGTCTGCAGCGGACGCATCCAGGCCGCGTCGAAGGCGTGCGCCTGTGCGACCTCGGCCACCATTTCCGGCGCCGGCAGTGCAGTGTGACCCAGCAGCCGCGCACCCACTGCACCGGCATAGGCCATGTCGAAGCCGGCCCCCACCATCTGCGGCAACTGCCATGGCGCGCTCAACACGCTGACCAGCGCCCGCGCGGCGGTGTCGTAGCGACCCAGCGGCCGAACCGCTGTCGGGATGTCCACGCTTGCTTGATGGGTAACCGCAAGCAGTTCTGCGGCCAACGTGGGCGCGGTGTCGCACACGGACGGAGCCTGGCCTTCGTCGGGTGCACCACCGTGAAGCGCGGCAAGGCGCGCGTAAACCGCTTTGATCGAAGCCACATCCAGTGCTTCGAACACCTTCGGCAGGCCTGCGCGCGGCTCGACCAACCCGGCATCGCGCTGCTGCCGTACGTGCTTGAGTGCCCGTTGCAGCGTTCCAGGCGACGCCTCTGGCGCCAGCGCCTGGAGCTGGGTGTGGGCCCACGCCCAGCGGAGGTGGTCAGCGTGACCGTCGAGGTGGTTCTTCTGAAGATCCAGTGCCACGCCGCGCGCGTCTGTCTGCGCGTACTGTTCGCGACGTGCGATCAGCAGCGCGCGCCAATCCGCAGGCGTGGCGTCCATGGGGCGATACAGCGCATCACGCAGTCGCTGCAGCAGGGGATCGGCAGCAGCGGTGGCCGCGGTCAGGCGCTGCCGTTCGCTGATGCATTCAATCTCCCACTGGGCAGACGGCAGGCGCAGCGCGTGCAGCAGTACGCATCGCCACGCGAGCACCTCCTGGTTCCCGCACGCGGGCAGGATGCAGCGCGCTGCAAGCCAATCGGCCATGGCATCCCCGACTGCCGTTCCCGGCAATCCACCCATAATCAGCGCGTGCAACAAGGAAGTGTCGATCGGCGCCGCAGCCAGACGGTCGGCCAGCGCACCCAATTGGGCGCGGGGTACCCCGCGCAGCGGCAACCTTGTCACAGATCCCGTTACCACCCGGTTGTGCACCTGGTCCGGGCTGGGCACGCGCGCTGGCGGCGACGGGATGGCTGGCACGCGCGCCACGGCACGCGAAGTGGTCGGGAGGGCGGGGGAGGGAGACTTCGTCGGCACAGGCAGGGCGTCGCGGCAGGCGCAGGGGCGCGGAAGGGCGCCGATCCTACGCACGGGGTGTGCCGCTGCAATCGACTACATCAATCGAACCTGACTAAACCATTCAAGCTGTGCTTGGAAGTCGTTGCAGGGCGCGGGATCCCGGGGATCCGTTTTCACCTTCGCACTACCGCGTTGCGGTGTCGGTATCGGAATTGTTGTATCGATCTTTCGACCTATATCGAAGCGGCGAACATCGCATTCAACTGCGCGTAGCCCGGTGCATCGGTGGGCAGCGCTATCGTGTCGCCGAGCAGTGCCTGCATGCCATCGGTCATCGCCTTCCAGGCGAGGGTGGAAAGCGCCGGTCCCGCGCTCAGGCGGCGCACGCCGGCCGTTGCCAATGCATCGTGCGCGGCCATGCCGGGCAGCCACATGACGTTGAGTGGCAGTGGCTGCCCACCTGCGATGTGCGCCATCCCGCCCAGGTCGGCGATGCCGGGGACGAAGCCGCCGTCCGCACCGGCGCGCGCATAGCCCTGCAGGCGTTCGATGCTCATTGCCACCGCCTGCTCGCCTTTTGCCATGCCGCGCAGGTAGACATCGGTCCGCGCGTTGATGAACAGCGGTCGTGCGCCCAGCTGGTGTCGGATCGCCTGCAGCTTCGCTTCGAGCAGCGCAGGGCTGTTCGCGCCATCTTCGATGTTGATGCCGACCACGCCCAGTTCGACGAGCCTGGCCACACGCAGTGCCACCTCCTGCGGATCGCCACTGTAGCCATCTTCCATATCCACGGTCACCGGGAGCGAGGTGACCCGCACGATTTCCGCAACGCGTTGCAGCAGCGCCACCTCGGGCAGGGCGCCGCCGTCGGGATAGCCGCATGACCACGCCATGGCCGCACTGGTGGTGCCCACCGCGCTGGCGCCGAGCTGCTGGGCGAGGGCCGCGCCACCGGCGTCCCAGACATTGGGAAGCACGAACAGGGCGGGGGAGCGGTGCAGTTGCTCGAAGCGCGGGTGGAGGGTGCTCATGGCGGTGGCTTCTTGGCGGAAACCCGGAGTCTGCGCCGGTTGCCAGACCGGCGCTCGCTGTTTTCGGACAGTAATACCCGGGCACGGGAACAGGGGTACTCTGGGCAGTCCCCCATCGCTAACCCCGGGCCCGCCGCATGGAATACCAGCTGATCATCAAATTCTGGAGAAAGTCACTGGACGACGAAGCCTTCCTGGCGACGCTGGAGGCCGAGCTGGGCACCGCCCTGGGCAGCGCAGCCAAGCTGGACGGCTACGACGTCAGCGCCAAGGAGATCAACCTCTTCATGTTCACCGCCGACCCGCGCCCGGCCTTCCGCCGTGCCAAGGACGTGCTGGAACGGCTGGGCGTGCTGCACAGCGTGTCGGCCGCCTACCGGCTGGAAGGCGGCGCACATTTCACCTCGGTGTGGCCGACCCGCATGGCGCGGAAGTTCACGCTGCCCTGAGGCAGGAGAGCCGCCTCAGTTACCGACAGGGTTCAAATACAGCCGCGCACCGTGGGGGGCGGATAGAACGGCTTGGCCGTTGACTCTTACCCCTACTTGGCTCAGGCTAGTACTTCAAGGCCATGCTTTTTCACGACATCCAACAGACGCATCGCCATGCCGCTGGGCTTCTTTGCGCCCGTTTCCCACTTCTGGACCGTGCTTTCGCTTGTGCTCAAATACAGAGCGAAAACTGGCTGGCTTACGTTGTTGGCCGACCGGATCCGCACGATTTCTTCAGGTTTGAAGTCGGGTGCCTTGATCAAGTGGCGCGCGTCGAAATCGCGCATGGTGGCTTTGTTGATTGCGCCAACCTTCATCAGGGCCGAGGCCGATGAGTGAAGGGCTTCAGACATATCGCTCTTATATTTCGTCTTTGTTTTCATGGCAGATCTCCACCAGGTCTTTGTCTTTCAGTAGAACGGTCAGCTGCATCTCGTCCAACCTTCCGTACGCTTTGGCAAGCGTTCGGAAATTTTCCAGCTCGTCATCGTCCAGGCTCTTCTTGCCCTGCTTGGAAAAGATGAAGTTGAAGATCCAGTATTTCCCGCCTTTTGCCAGGATGATGCTGCGGTAATCATTGTTATGGAGGCGCTTCTTGAAAACCCCTCCGCCGAGATCTTCCGCTTGGCCCAGCCGGACCTGTTTCACAGCCCTGCATAACTCAGCGTCGCTGATGCCGATCTTCCTCGCCTTCTTGGCGAACCAACTGGTCTTGAACGTGCGGCCCATGCTGGAAAGGTAGCACTGAGTGCTACGATCAGTCAAACTTGAACCTTCAGCCGCACGCGGGGGGCAATAAAAAAGCCGGGACCCCGTTTAAAGGAGGTCCCGGCTCTTCGGGTCCTTGCGGACCGTCTTATGGTGGAGGTGGGCGGAATTGAACCGCCGTCCGAAGGCACTCCATCCCCGGTACTACATGCTTAGCTCACCGTTGAATCTCGCCCTGTGGCAGCACGGTGTGCAAAGCGCACCCCAGGACCAGCCTGCTTTAGTTAAGCCGTGACTGACAGGCAGCCATCACAGCCGGTTCCGTGATAATGACCCTACATCTACGAGCACGGGCACAAGTAGGTTCGGGGGTTCGCCTTAGGCGGCTGTAGAACTAAACGCTAAAGCTGTTTTTAGGCAGCGATTGCGAAGTCGTTCGAACCGTAGTTGTCGTCGTTGGCAACTAGAAGTTTGCTGCTGGATTAACGAGGAAAGCTGCCCCCTCGGCATGCACCAAGTAACTTCACAACCCCCGTCGAAACCAATGCACCCCCGGTTTCTTCAAGAACTGCAAGCCGTCTGCGACCAGACGCTACTTGACGGGGCCGATGCTACTCCAATTCAGCTGAACAGTCACCTGAAAGGCGCACCCACCCCGGTTTGGGCTTACCTGCCTTCGCGCTGGCGCTTGCTGTCGGCCTGGTGCTTGGCCCGGACCTTGCGGTCATGGTTCTGGGCGTTGCGCTGGGTCATGGCCTGCTTGCGGGCTTCGGGTTCGGCCCGGGCCATCAGGGCCTCGATCCGGGCGACCAGGCGGCGGTGCTCGAGCGAGTCGTAGCTCTGGGCCTCGGAGGCCACGCGCTTGGCGTTGCGCAGGGTGTAGGTGAGCACCTTGAGCAGGGCGGCCGGGTCCATGGCGCGGGCCAGCTCGCCGAAGATGGTCTCGTAGGCGGCGACGTCAGCCTGGAGCGTGGCGATGGGGTCCGCGCTCGGGGCGGTCTCCTGGGGGATTTCCTGGGTCACGCGGTGCTCCGGACAGTTGGGGCGGGTAGGGCAGCCGGGCAGGGCCCGGCTCTACGATGGTGGTAATGATGCGCCAGGCGGTACGGTGTCCGCCGGGGGGTCAGGCGTCGCGGTTGTGGCGGCGCATGGTGCGCTGCTTTTCGCGGGCCCAGTCGCGGTCCTTTTCGGCGTCGCGCTTGTCGTGGGTCTGCTTGCCCTTGGCCAGCGCCACTTCCAGCTTGATCTTGTTCTTGCTCCAGTACATCGCCGTGGGGACGATGGTGTAGCCGTCACGTTCGACCTTGCCGACCAGCTTGTCGATCTCGCTGCGGTGGAGCAGCAACTTGCGCTCGCGGCGGTCGTTGGCCACCACGTGGGTGGAGGCCTGGATCAACGGGGTGATCTGGGCGCCGATCAGGAAGATCTCGCCGCTTTTGACGTAGGCGTAGGCGTCGATGATGTTGCCGCGCCCGGCGCGGATCGATTTCACTTCCCAGCCCTGCAGGGCCAGGCCGGCCTCGAAACGGTCCTCGAGGGTGTATTCGTGGCGGGCACGCTTGTTGAGCGCGATGGTTTTGTTGGCCGTCGCGTTCTTTGCTTTATCCTTGCCGCTGTTCTTGCTCATTTCCGTATTGTCTCCGATTCGGGCCTCCTTGGTCGATTCGCCAGCCAAGCCTTCGCATGCCAACTATCCGACGTAGTGCCCTGGTTGAACATTCGGCTGCCCGCATGTTCGACCTGGTCAATGATATTGATGCCTACCCGCGCCGCTTCCGGTGGTGCTCGGCCGCGCAGATCCTGGAATCCGGCCCGGACCGGCTGGTGGCGCGGCTGGACCTGGGTCTAGGGTCGTTTTCGACCTGGTTCATGACCGAAAACACCCTCCAGCGCCCGCACCACATCGACATGCAGCTGCGCGATGGGCCGTTCAAGCGCCTGCACGGCCGCTGGGAATTCCATGCGCTGGCCGAAGATGCTTGCAAGGTCAGCCTCACCCTGGAGTTCGAACCCAACTCACGCCTGCTGGGGCCGGCACTGGCACTGGGCTTCCAGGGCCTGGCCGACCGCATGGTCAATGACTTCGTCCGCGTCGCCGACGAGCAGGACTGAGCCGTGATCCGGGTGGAAGTGGTGTTGGCCTGGTCCGACCGGGCCGATGCGCGCCCGTTGCAGCTGGCCGACGGCGCCACCGTGGCCGACGCGATTGCCGCCGCGGCGATCGAGGACAGCGAAAACTGCCCGGCCGTGGCCGTGCATGGGCTGCTGGCCAATGCCAGCCAGGTGCTCAACGACGGGGACCGCGTGGAACTGCTGCGGTCCCTGGTGGCGGATCCGAAGGACAACCGGCGTAAACGGGCTCGCGCGCGCTGATGCCGCATTGCCAACCGCCCGGTCAATGTGTGCCGGGCGGTGCGCCGGATCAGCGGCCGCGCTGCTTCTTCTTGTCCTTGGCCAGGTTGCGGCCGAACTGGCGCACCTGGTCCCGGGCCAGCTGGGCATCGTTGTTCGGGAAGTAGTCGCCTTCCCAACGGGTGACCTGGTCGTCTTTGAAGAAGACAACGAAGTTCTTCACTTCGGTGCGGCCGAGGCGGTCCAGCCGCTGGCTGGCGGTGTAGTCCCAGCGCTGGGCGTGGAAGGGGTCGTCGATGGAGGGGGTGCCGAGCAGCGCGTTGACCTGCTGCTTGCTCTGGCCCACCTGCAGCTGACCGACGGCCTGCTCCCGGATCAGGTTGCCCTGATAGATGGGTTGCTTATAGATGATGCCGCAGCCCGTGGTGGACAGGGCAACGGCGGCGACCAGCAGGAGATTGCGCATCGGGAATGGCGTTTGGGGAAATCCAGTCGATGATACACTCCGAACGTGTCGCCGCGACCCAATCCGAGGCAGCTGGCGCTAAATCGCCAATGAACGGAGACTTATGGAAACCCACGACCTGCGCAAAGTTGGCCTGAAGGTGACCCATCCGCGTATGCGGATCCTTGCTCTGCTTGAGCAGCGCGACGCCCAGAAGCACCAGCACCACATGACGGCCGAAGACATCTACCGCCAGCTCCTGGAGCACGGTGACGAGATCGGCCTGGCCACGGTGTACCGCGTGCTGACCCAGTTCGAGGCCGCCGGCCTGGTGCTGAAGCACAATTTCGAAGGCGGCCAGGCCGTTTACGAACTGGACCGGGGCGGCCACCACGACCATATGGTCGATGTCGACTCGGGCAAGATCATCGAGTTCGAAAGCCACGAGATCGAAGAACTTCAGCGCAAGATCGCCGCCGACCACGGCTACGAGCTGGAAGAGCACTCGCTGGTGCTCTACGTGCGCAAGAAAAGGAAGTAACGGCGCAGCCGTTACGGTAGGTCCTGACCGTTGGTCAGGACGCTGTTGATACGGAAACCCGGGCCGAGCCCGGGTTTTTTATTGCCCGAACACCGCCAGGTCCACCGCCTCGGCCATCGCCCGGTTGCCGCCATCGCCCGGGTGCAGGTGGTCGCCGGAGTCGAACGCCGGCGCCAGCCGGGCCGGGTCGGCCGGGTCGCGCAGGGCGGCGTCCAGGTCGATCACGGCATCGAACGGGGCCTGCTCGCGCAGCCAGGCATTGAGCTGTTGGCGCAGGGCGTCCTTGTCCGGGCTGTAATAGTCATCCAGCGGGGTGCCGGGCAATGCGCCGGCAAACGGGGTCAGGGTGGCGCCGATGATCCGCACGCCGTGGGCATGCGCGCGCTCTGCCAGCTGGCGGTAGCCGGCCTGGAGTTCGGCCAGCGACGGTCGCGGCTGGTCGCGGGCGAAGGCGGTGCCCGGCCAGCTGATGTCATTGATCCCGACCAGCACCACCACGCTGGCCACGCCGGGCACGTCCAGCACATCGCGCTGGAACCTGGCCAGCGCCGCTTCGCCCATGCCGTCGCGCAGCAGCCGCCCGCCGGAGATGCCGGCATTGACCACCGCCACCCCCTGCGGCGCCAGCCGGGCAGCCAGGTGGTCGGTCCAGCGCTGGTCGCGGTCCAGGCTGGCGGTGGCGCCGTCGGTGATCGAATCGCCGATCACCACCACGGTGCGCG
>DGIP01000161.1 GCA_002386405.1 Stenotrophomonas maltophilia | reverse complement strand
CGGCTGGTCGCGCTCGCCGCGCGCGACGGCGCACGGCTGCAACCGGCGCTCCAGGCGCCGGTATGGGAGCAGGCGGTCGATCCGCTGGAACACCTGGCCGAGCGGTACGCCCAGCCGGTGGTGCTGGCCGGGTCGCGGGCTGCCGACAGTGGCGTGCACGACTACCTGGGGCGGCAGTACATCGGCCAGGCTGGGCACGCGTACGAGGTGGCGTTTGATCGCGCCCACGGCACCTGGCGGCTGCAGAACCCGCAGCCGGGCAACTTCTACCACCAGCCGGTGCGACTGAATGCCGACGGCGTGTGGGAACCGCACAGCGATGTGGGCCTGCGTGGCGGCGCGCCCAACAGCGGCTCGCGCCGCAAGTCGGTGGAACGCAGCTACCGGGGCTCGCTGAACTCGCTGGTGGAACGGGCGCACTCGCGTTCGGTGGACAGCAGCTCGCAGGACTTCAGATGGGGGGTGGATCACTGGGAACGGGTGATGACGCCCGAAGAAGCGCATGAAACCGTGTCGTTGCAGCAGATGAAGGAACTGTTCGTCTCCGGCTACCTCGACCCGGTGCAGCAGGGCGCGCTGTCGGTGATCATCGAGCGGCTGGACAATACGCTGCGCGCCGAGCACTACATCGTGGTCAACGAGGTGGTGCACGACTCGGTGTACATCGCCGGGGGCGAGTTCATTCCCGCTTCGCAGGCCCTGCTGGGCGAAGGCAACGGCCTGTCCGCGTCGGGGATGTGCACCGGCCTGTCGCGGATCATGGCCACGGCGATGGGGCAGGGCGAGGAAGTCCACGTGCTGGACCAGCTGCGGCGGGCGATCCGGGAGCCGGATACCGCGCACGCCAGTGCACTGCGCGCGGTGGTCCGCGACGCGCAGGGGGCCGCGCTGCAGCCGGGTTCGGTGTCGGCGGCGTCGTTGATCGGGGTGGATGCGCTGGCCGATTTCCTGGCCAACACCGCGCGCAGCAGCCAGTTCATCCTGAGCGGGGCCAAGCACAGCATGGCCTGCGCGGTGGTGGTGCTGGGCAATGGGCGGCGCGAATACCTGCTGTACGACCCCAACTTCGGCCTGATGCTGTTCAAGAAGCTGTCCAGGTTCAACCAGTGGGTGAACAACCTGTTCGGCTCGCGCTACTTCAGCCGGGCGGCGGCCCGCGCCCCCGGGGCCGGGGACAGCCGCGCCGAAACCCTGGCCGAGATGTATGGGGCGGTGGCCACGCCCGGCAGCACGCGGATGCAGTTCCACCTGCGCCAGATCAACCCCGGGCGCATGCAGGAGCAGGCGGCGGCGCGCGGCTGGGCCACGCTGTTCGAGCATGTCCGCTGACCGGCCGGAGCCCGGAACGCCGCACCGGCCCCCTTTGCCGGCCGGGGCAGGTAAAATTGCCGGGATTCCCGTTTCCCCGAGCCTTCCATGACCTGCCGCACCCGTTTCGCCCCCAGTCCTACCGGCTACCTGCACATCGGCGGTGCCCGCACCGCGCTGTACTGCTGGCTGGAAGCGCGCCACCGCGGCGGCGAGTTCGTGCTGCGCATCGAGGATACGGACCGCGAACGCAGCACCCAGGGCGCGATCGACGCGATCCTGGAGGCAATGGAGTGGCTGGGCCTGAGTTACGACGAAGGCCCGATCTACCAGACCCACCGCGTGGCCCGCTACAAGGAAGTGGCCGAGCAGCTGATCGCCGACGGCAAGGCCTACTACGCCTACGAAACCCGCGAAGAGCTCGATGCGATGCGCGAAGCGGCCATGGCGCGCCAGGAAAAGCCGCGTTACAACGGCGCCGCGCGCGAGCAGAACCTGCCGTACCGCGACGATCCGAACCGGGTGATCCGCTTCAAGAACCCGCTGGAAGGCACGGTGGTGTTCGACGACCTGATCAAGGGCCGCATCGAGATTGCCAACAGCGAGCTCGATGACATGGTGATCTTCCGCCCGGACGGCTTCCCCACCTACAACTTCGCGGTGGTGGTGGACGACTGGGACATGCGCATTTCCGAAGTGATCCGCGGCGACGACCACATCAACAACACCCCGCGCCAGATCAACCTGTACGAAGGCATCGGCGCGCCGGTGCCGAAGTTCGGCCACATGCCGATGATCCTGGACGAGCAGGGCGCCAAGCTGTCCAAGCGCACCGGCGCGGCCGACGTGATGCAGTACAAGGACGCCGGCTACCTGCCCGACGCACTGCTGAGCTACCTGGCCCGGCTGGGCTGGTCGCATGGCGACCAGGAGCTGTTCAGCCGCCAGGAGCTGATCGACCTGTTCGACGTGACCAACTGCAATTCCAAGGCCTCGCGCCTGGACATGGCCAAGCTGGGCTGGGTCAACCAGCACTTCCTGAAGACCGAAGACCCGGCCGCCATTGCCCCGCACCTGGTCTACCAGCTGAACAAGCTGGGCCTGGACCTGGGCGCCGGCCCGGCCCCGGCCGACGTGGTGGTGGCCCTGCGCGACCGCGTGCAGACCCTGAAGGAAATGGCCGAAAAGGCGGTGGTCTGGTACCAGCCGCTGGTCGAATACGACGAAGCGGCGGTGGCCAAGCACTTCAAGCCGGGCGCCGAACTGGCGCTGGGCAAGACCCGCGAGCTGCTGGCGGCGCTGGGCGAGTGGACGCTGGACGGCGTTGCGGCGGCCCTGCACGACGTCTCGGCGGTGCTGGAGATCGGCATGGGCAAGGTGGCGCAACCGCTGCGCGTGGCCATCACCGGCACCCAGGTCAGCCCGGACATTTCGCAGACCGTGTTCCTGGCCGGGCGTGAAGAGGCCTTGAAACGGATCGACGTCGCACTCACTAAAGTACCGACGGCCTGACCACAGGAGACCGCGCATGTCCGCAAAGACCGCTTGTACCGCCCCACACCATCACGTTCACGACGCTTCGGACTTCGTGAAGGTGGTGGAGCGCGTGTGCACGGAACGCGGACTGCGGCTGACGCCGATCCGCGCCAACGTGCTGCGGCTGATCGCCGAGGCCGGCAAGCCGGTCAAGGCGTACGAGCTGCTGGAATGGGTGCGCAGCGGCAAGGGCGTGGGCGCCGATGCCCCGCCCACCGTGTACCGCGCGCTGGATTTCCTGATGGCCAACGGCTTCGTGCACAAGCTCGAATCGGTGAACGCCTTCGTGGCCTGCCACCACCCCAGCAGCGCGCAGCATTCGGTGCCGTTCCTGATCTGCAACAGCTGCCACAGCGCGGTGGAGCTGGAAGACCGCGACATCGTCAGCCAGCTGGAGAAGCGCGCCAAGGAGCTGGGCTTCCAGCCCCAGGCACAGACCCTGGAAGTGCACGGCCTGTGCGCCCGCTGCGCGGGGTAAAGCCGCACCCGATCACGGCGTGCGCGTCGGCTCCGCTGCGGTGTCGACCCGTACGACGACCGACATGCCGGGGCGCAGGCGCGGTGCAAGCTCCTGGTCCGGGTCGATCGCGATCCTTACCGGCAACCGCTGCACCACCTTGGTGAAATTGCCGCTGGCGTTGTCCGGGCGAAGCACGCTGAATTCCGAACCGGTGGCCGGGGCAATCTGCTCGATGTGGCCGTTCAACCGTTCCCCGTCGAAGGCATCCACCGAGAACGAGGCCGGCTGGCCGATGCGCATGCGCCAGGTCTGGCCTTCCTTGAAATTGGCCACCACCCACAACGTATCCGGCACCAGGAACAACAGCTGCGAACCGGCGGTGACGTACTGGCCCAGCCGCACAGAGGCTTCGCTGACCTGACCGTCGCGCGGGGCGTGGATGACCGTGTTGGCCAGGTCGATGCGGGCCAGTTCCAGCTGCGCCTTGGCGGTTTCCACGCCGGCTTCCAGGCTCTTGCGCGCCACCTGGGTGGAGGTGAGCGTTTCTTCGGCAATGCGGATCTGCGCCTGCGACTGCTGCACGGAGGATTGCGCGGCCTGCGCGCTGGTGCGGAACTTGTCGCGGTCGTTGAGCGCCACCAGTTGCTGGTCGGCGAGTTCCTCGTAACGCTTGAGCTCCACGCGCGAGCGCGCCAGTTCCGATTGGCCTGCCGACAGCGCCGCCTGCGCCGCACCGATCTGCGCGCGGTTCTGTGCCTGCGCCTGGTCGGAGTTGGCCAGCGCGGCGATCGCGCTGTCCAGGTTCGCCTGCGCCTGCGCCACCTTTTCCTTGTAGATGCGGTCGTCGATGCGCAGCAGCGTCTGGCCCTGCTTCACATGCTGGAAGTCCTTCACCAGCACGTCGGTGACATAGCCGTTGACCTGCGGCGCCAGCACCGTGATCTGCCCGCGCACATAGGCGTTGTCGGTGCTCACCCAGCTGCTGTTGAATGGCCACAGCGACCACGCGCGCAGGATCAGCGCGATGCCGATCAACGCCACCACGATCATCACCACCACGCTGCGCCGGCTGGGCTTGAGGTACTTGGGCGCACTGCTGGGCGCCGCGGCGGCGGCCGGCGCAGCCGGTGCGGTCACCGGCGCGGCATCGGTGGGCACCGGCGGGTTGACGTCATCAGGAGTGTCATCGCGCGGAGGCGTAGTGGGCATGGAAAGACCTATTGCAGGGAAACGGGGCGGGGATGGCGCTTGCGCCACTGCTTGAGCACGGCGGTACGCACCGACAACAGCAGCAGCCAGCTCAGGAAGATCAAGGCGACCCGGCCGCTCAACGAGAACACGTCGTTGAAGCCGCGCACGTTGGCCTCGCGCCGGGTGATCTGTGCCAGCTGGGCGGTGCCCTGCGCACTGCGCTGCACCGGGTCGGTGAGCAGCGGCGTGTACAGCTGCTGCTGCAGCTTCAGGCGCTGCGCGACCACGCCGTCGGAGGGATCGAGCTGGCTGACCAGCGCGCTGGAATAGACCTGCTCACGGTGCACCTGGTAGGTGCCCAGGACCGCCGAACCGGCAAGCCCGCCCAGCGTCTGGGTGATCGACACCGTGACCAGGAAGGTGATCATGTGGTCGGTGCCCTGTTTCAGGGCCTGGGTGATGCCAAGCATGATCAGTGGGCCCATGAACATGCCCGACCCCATTGCCGCCAGGAACTGGCTGAGGAAGAAGTCATGCGGCCGGTCCTGGCTGGTGCGACTCTGGTCGAGCAGGGCGGCACTGCCCAGCAGCAGGATGGCCATCAACAGCTGCGCGATGATGCGCTTGGGCCCGAAGGTGAGCGAACTGGTGGCGATGCCGGTGACCACCCCGGCCAGGATCACCGCGAACAGCGGCCGCATCTGGTCCGGACCCATGCCCAGCTGGCGCATCAACCCGACCACGCCATAGGACTGTTCAGTGGTGAGGAAACGCAGCAGGAAGGCGCCGACGATGAAGTGCAGCATCGGCAGGCTGGCCAGCCAGCGGATCTGCAGCAGCGGATTGCGCCGGTAGTGTTCGACCACCAGCCCGGCGGTGCCCAGCGTGATCGATGCGATCATCGCCCAGCCCAGCCAGGGTGTGTCCAGCCACCAGCGCAGCGTGCCCTGGGCCAGCACCACCACCAGCAGCGCCACCGCCGGGGCAAACAGGGCGAAGCTGAGGAAGTCCATCGGCTCGAAGACTTTGATCTGCGCGCCCGGCGGCAGCTTGAGCATCACCACGGCGGCGAAGGCGCACAGTGCGAGCCCGGCTTCGAACAGGTACAGATTGTGCCACTGGCCGGTGTCGATCAGGCCGGGCGATACCAGCCAGGCAATGGGCACCGCCATCTGCGAAATCCCCACGCCGATCACCAACAGGTTGCCGGTATAGCGCCGCGGCAGCGACTGCAGCATGTACAGCGTGCCCAACGTGCTGCACGCCGCACCAGCGAAGCCGCTGGCCGCACGCATCATCAAGGTGGTCTCGAAACTGCCCACGAACAGATGCAGCACCGCCAACGTGGCGTACAAACCCAGCCCGATTTCGGCGAACAGGCGGATGCCGTACTGCTGGCGGAACTTGAAGGCCAGCAGGTTGGCGGTGACGTTGACCATCGCATAGGCGGCCACCAGCCAGCTGCCCTGGGTCGGGGTAAGCCCGAGCTGGCCCTGCAGGAACGGGAGGTTGGCGGTGACCAGCGCGCTGCCCAGCCCGCCGGTGATGCCCACCAGCAGCGCGACCAGCGCATAGGCCACGCGGCGGTGCGGCGGGTGCCACGGCATCGATGCCGAGCCGGGCAGGGTCGGCTTTTCGTGTTCCTCCCAGTCCGGGATCGGCTTGAGGTACTCCGGCATCAGCGGCCCCCGTCGACCTGTCCGCCCAGCCCTCCGCGCAGCAGTTGCAGTGCGCGCCCGGCCAGGCGCGCGCGTTCCTCGCGGGTCTTGCCGCGCAGTGCGGCGCCCAGCATGCTCGAAATCAGCGAAATATCGGCCGCCTGCAGGTCCGGGCGGCACAAGCCGGCGTCGATCGCGCGCTGTATCGGCGCCTTGAGCAGGCCGTGCACGGTCTGCCGCGCGGCCTTGATCGTGGGTTCGTCGGGGTCCACCGCGCGCCAGTAATCGGCCAGCGCCGGCGACTGCACGATCCGCGAGGCCATGCCCTGCAGTACCTCGAACAAGGCGTCGTCGCGGTCGCCCAGGGTTTCCACCTGGCGCGCGATGCGGGCCACGGTACGGTCCAGCAACGCTTCGATGAGCGCGGTGCGGTCGGGGAAGTTGCGATAGAGGGTGGCGCGACCAACCTGGGCCTTTTCGACCACCAGGTCCAGCGGTGCGGTCACGCCATGCTGGCCGAACACGCTGTCGGCGGCATCGAGGATCAGGGCGCGGCGGGCAGCCGCATCGGCACGTTGACTTTGCATGGGCTATTTTCGGACAGGAATGTCCGCAATGGAAGCCGGTCGGGCGATACCGGTATGAGGCCGCTCTGCTTGGTCAACGAGGCGTGAAGTCAGCGCGTGCCCGGAACCGCATGGCACCCGTAGCGGGCCTCGCGGATCGGCAGGTTGATCACCGCCGCCAGCGCGGCCAGGGCCATGTCGGCGTACCACATCCACAGATAGTTGCCCGAGTGGGCCAGCGCCAGCCCGCCCAGCCACGCGCCGAAGAAGCCGCCGAGCTGGTGCGACAGCAGGGTCAGGCCGAACAGGGTGCCCAGGTAGCGCGGGCCGAACAGCTTGCCCACCAGGCCGGCGGTGGGCGGCACCGTGGCCAGCCAGGTGAAGCCCAGCGCGGCGGAGAACACATAGAAGGTGAGCGCGGTGGGCGGGGCCAGCAGGTAGGCGCCGATCATGGCCGCGCGGCTGGCATACATCCAGAACAGCAGGTACTTCATGCGGTAGCGCTGGCCGAGTGCGCCCACCAGCAGGCTGCCGGCGATGTTGAACAGGCCGATCAGGGCGATCGAGGTGGACGCCACCGTCGGCGACAGCCCACACAGTGCGATCTCGCCGGGCAGGTGGGTGACCAGGAAGGCGATGTGCAGGCCACAGGTGAAGAAGCCCAGGTGCAGGTACCAGTAACTGCGGTCGCGCGCGGCCACGTGCAGCTGG
>DGIP01000159.1 GCA_002386405.1 Stenotrophomonas maltophilia | reverse complement strand
CTGGGCGCAGGCGGTCAGGCTGAGCGCACCGAACAGGGCCACGGTAAGAACTCGACGCATCTGTACATCCACGGGTGAGAGTGGGCGGATTCTCGCACAGCCGCCCCGGCGAAGCCTGTGAGGCCGAGTGAATTCTGGAAGTGCGCGGCACCTGCAGCGGGGATCATCCCATCCCCCGAATCGATCCCCGGCCGCATGCGCATTCCGTCCCCACTGCTCTGGTTCAAGGCACAGCTTGGCAGCACCTCGGCCAAGGTCGAGCTGAGTGTCCGCTCTCCCCGCAACGGCAGCCGCTTCGCTTCCGCCGTCGTTGCGATCCAGAATCGGGAGGCGCGTTTGACCCAGGCCTGGCGGCGTGACCAGCTGTCCGGGACGCAGCTGGTCGACCGCAGCCGGCACCTGACCGACCTGCGCCAGGCGCTGTACAAGGACGCATCCCCCATCGCCCACAGCCGATCCATGCAGAACCTGCTGACCCGCATCGGCAATCTTTCGTCGGTGCCCGTCCCGCACAGTCTGTCGGGATCACTGGAGTCGCTTGCGTCACGTACCTCGGTGAACTCCCGGACCTCGATGGCATCGACCGAACAGTCCCACTGCGGCTCCCTGGATGCGCTGGCCCAAGCCGTGTGGAGCGGCCAGCTGAACTCACTCAAGGAACTCCGCGCAAAAGTCTTGGCAACGGCGGAACAGATTGGCGACACCGGTCACTGCCGACCACAATCAGACGTCATTGCGGACGTCTTCGACGCGCTGCAGGCCCGTGCTCCCGTGGGTGCGGGCCTGGGTGCGGAATGGAGCGTGGTGCGCTACCTGCGGCGGGAAATGCTGACCAACAGCGATGGCCCGTACGGGCGCGTGGCAACCGACCGGCTGATCGACCCGGAGACGCTCGACCGCCATGCGGCGCTGCTCGCGCGACCGCTGCCCACCGGCGACGCGCCGCCGAAACCGCCCCGCTTGGGCCAACCGCGCGCCGTGAGCGTACCGCGCGACTGGCAACCGGGTGAATCCAGCGCCTGAACGGCGGCGCTAGCCGCGCGGGTGGTGCTTGGCATGCAGCTTCTGCAGGTGTTCGCGCGCCACCAGCGTGTAGATCTGGGTGGTGGACAGCGAGCTGTGGCCGAGCAGCATCTGCAGCGCGCGCAGGTCGGCGCCGCGGTTGAGCAGGTGGGTGGCGAAACTGTGGCGCAGCCCGTGCGGACTGATCCGCACCGGGTCGATCCCGGCCAGCACGGCGTACTTCTTCACCAGGCCCCAGAACTGCTGGCGGCTCAGCGGGTGCAGTGAGGGCTCCAGGAACAGCGGCACTTCGCCATCGCGTGCGGCAGGCACGGCGCGCGTGCCCGCCAGCTGCGGACGCGCCTCGCGCAGGTAACGCTCCAGCCAGTGCTGGGACTCCTCGCCCAAGGGCACCAGCCGCTCCTTGCTGCCCTTGCCGGTGACCCGCAGCACGCCCTGGCGCAGGTTCACCGCATTGGCCGGCAGTCCCACCAGCTCGCTCACGCGCAGCCCGGCGGCATACATCAGTTCC
This sequence comes from Stenotrophomonas maltophilia, assembly GCA_002386405.1. GTDB lineage: Bacteria > Pseudomonadota > Gammaproteobacteria > Xanthomonadales > Xanthomonadaceae > Stenotrophomonas > Stenotrophomonas maltophilia_AD. The sequence goes on along the minus strand of DGIP01000159.1, from coordinate 8,928 downwards.
AGCATGGCGCGGTCGCGCAGGCCCAACGGCTGCGCCACGTCGGGGGCGGCCAGCAGCGCATCGATCTGGCTTTCGGCCAGCGCCTTGGGCAGCAGACGCGGCAGCCGCGGCGGATCCAGCAGCGCGCTGGGGTCTTCGCTGCGTTGCCCGCGCCGCACCGCATCGGCGAAGAACGCGCGCAGCGCCGACAGCAGCCGCGCGTTGCTGCGCGGCGACCAGCCGTGGCGTGCGCGCCAGGCCAGGTAATCGAACAGGCCGGCGCGGTCGATCCCGTCCAGGCCGCCGCCGGCACCGTCGCGCCAGCGTGCCAGCCCCTCCAGGTCACGCCGGTAGCTGTCCAGGCTGGCCCGGGCCAGGCCCTGTTCGGCCCAGACCGCATCGAGGAAGCGCTGGATCAGTGCGTTGTCGTCGTCGCGCAGTTCGGGCAGGTGCTGCACCAGCTGGCGGCGCGCGGCGGGGGTGGAGGTATCAGGCATGCGCACAGGATATGCTCGGCGCATGAGCACGCCTACTGCTGCCGTTGCCGATACGCCCCGCCCTGCCTCGCTGCTGTTGTGGCGGCTGTTGGCGCTGCTGTACGACTTCTTCCCGGCGCTGGCGCTGTGGATGCTGGTCGGCGCGCTGTTCACCGCCGGCTACGCCACGGGCCACGCCCCGCGCGACAACATCGCGCCGTTCAGTGCGCTGCAGTGGGTGTTGTGGGCGTGCTGCTGGGCGGTGACCGGGGTGTACGCGGTCGAAAGCTGGCGGCGCGGCGGTCAGACCCTGGGCATGCGGCCGTGGCGGTTGCAGGTGGTGGGCGCCGATGGCACCGCGCCCACCCGGCGGCAGCTGTGGCTGCGTTATGCGGTGGGTACGGTGTCGGTGCTGCTGGGCGGCCTGGGGCTGTGGTGGGCGCTGGTCGACCGGCAGCGCCGGACGTGGCATGACCGGGCATCCGATACGCGTATGCAGCGGCTGCCGAAACGGTAGGTACCGCCGGGGGTCAACCCGACTTGCGCCGGAACAGCATGCCCGATACCACCAGCATCACGATCGGTGGCAGCGCGTAGGCGATGCGGTAGTCGAACTTCAACGCACCGGCCATGCGCCCGAAGAACAGCTGCAGCAGCCAGAAGCCCAGCGCGAACAGGATGCCCAGGAACAGGCGCTTGCCCATGCCGCCGCTGCGCAGCGAACCGAACGCGAACGGGACGGCGGCCAGGCACAGCGCCAGCACGTTGAGCGGGTAGAACCAGCGGCTCCAGTAGATGTCCTCGTAATCGCGCGCGTCCAGCCCGTTGCGCTTGCGGTATTCGATGCTGGTGCGCAGGTCGCGCGCGGCCAGGTTGCGCGGCTTGGAGAACCCGGAGGCCAGCGCGCCCGCATCCAGCTTGGAATCCCACTTTTCGGTTTCCGCGGTGGTACGCGTGGCCGAACGCTCGCCGAAGGTATCGCGGCGCACCTTGTTCAAGGTCCAGCCATCGGCGGTGTGCTCGACCGTGCCGGCATGGGTCACCGACGCAATGTTTCCGTCCGGTGCGATCTGGTACAGGCGCACGTCGCTGAGAACCAGGCGCGTGCCGCCGCCGGGCAGCAGCTGCTCATCGCCACTGGTCGCGGTGAGGAAGGTGTCGCCTTCGCGCACCCAGACGCCCGCATAACGCGACGCGGCAAGGTTCTGCCCCGACTTCGCACTGGCCCTGATGTTGTCGGAACGGTTCTGTGCCCAAGGCGCCAGCGTCTCGCCGTTCACCACCATCACCGCCGTCATCAACGACAACGCGATCGCCACCGAGGCACTCAGCCGCTTGCGCGACAACCCCAGCGCGCGCAGCGCGGTGAGCTCGGAGGTGGCGGCCATCTGGCCCAGCCCCATCAGCGCACCGATCACCGCTGCGGTAGGGAAGAACGTGTAGGCCCGGCGCGGCACGGTGTACAGCACCGAGGCCGCCGCATGGCCCAGCGTATAGCCGCCCTTGCCCACGTCCTTGAACTCGCCGGAGAACGCCATCACCACGTCCAGGCCGACCAGCACGGCCCAGGTCAGCAGCACGGTGCCGAACACCGCCCGCCCCAGGTAGAAATCAAACCGCATCGGGTGAAGCTTCATGCGGTCCTCCGCGGGCGCGAGAGCTTGCCGTCGCGCAGGTACATCCAGATGGCCAGCGCCAGCAACGGCAGGCTCAACCACCACAACCCCAATGACGCCGGCACCTTGCCGTCGGCGATCCATCGGGTACCAATGAACATCAGGTTCATGCCGACCATGTAGGCAAGGAAGGCAAACATCATGCGCCCGTACCGCTGCTGGCGCGGCGAACTGCGCGCCAGTGGCAGGGTCATCAACGCAAACGCCAGGGCGATGAGCGGGGGCGTGATGCGCGAATGAAGCTGCGCCTGGGCCTCCGGCCGGGCGTCGCCGAACAACCGGCCGGTCGGCATCAGCTCGGGATCGTTGTCGTCGCGGGTGATGGCGCCATCCGGCAGCGCAACGTCGTTGCGGGCGAAGGTCATCAGCCGGTAATCCAGCGCGCCGTTGGCCGGGCCTTCAACCTGGTGGCCGTCATCCAGCCGCAGATAGCGCTGGCGGTCGCCCTCGAAGAACATCTTGCCGCTCGCGGCCGACATCACCTCGATGCGGTCGCCCCGGCTGCGCTGTACGAACACCCGCCCCAGCCCGCTGCCGTCGGCCGAGACCGAAGACAGGTAGACCACCCCGCCATTGGACAGCATGGTGAACTTGCCCGACTCCAGCCCGGCCATGACCAGGCTCTTGTTGGCGTCCTCGATCATCTGCTCGCTGGTCCGGTCGGCCCACGGGCCCAGCCACAGCGAGCACAGGCCGATCAGCCCGACCACCGGCAGCACCAGCATCAGCACCGGCCGCAGCAGCCGCTTGGGCCCCACCCCGATGGCGGTCAGGACCGCCATTTCCGAGTCCCGGTACAGCCGGGCGGTGGCCAGCAGCAGGCCCAGCATCAGCGCCAGCGGGAGGATCAGCGGCATGTACACGATGAACTGCAGGCCCAGCTGGGAGAACAGCAGGCGGGCGGGCAGGCGGCCATCGGCGATGTTGCCGAGGATGTCCACCAGCACGCCGCCCACGCTTACTACCAGCAATACGATCAGGGTGGCCAGAAAACTCTGGACGAAATCACGCAGGAGATAGCGATCGAGCTTCGACATGGGGCGGTGGTTTAAACTCTCGGATTCGTTCGCGTGGTTGCCCAGTCTACTGACGGGACGTAAACAGCTCGCGATTGTACGTATTTGCCAACGGAATCTGATCAATGGCCCTGGAATTCACCCTGAACCACGCTGCCCCGGCCTCGGCCGAGGTCGACTGCGTCATCGTTGGCGCCTATGCCGACCAGACCCTGAGCCCGGCGGCACAGGCCCTGGACGCCGCTTCGGGCGGCCGTTTGACCGCCCTGGTCGCCCGCGGCGATGTCAGCGGCAAGACCGGCGCCACCACCCTGCTGCATGACGTGCCCGGCGTGAAGGCCCCGCGCGTGCTGGTGGTCGGGCTGGGCGAGCCGGCCAAGTTCGGCGTGCCCCAGTACCTCAAGGCGGTGGGCGATGCCAGCCGCGCGCTGAAGAGCGGGGTCATCCGCCACGCGCTGTTCACCCTGGCCGGGATCGAGGTCAAGGGCCGCGATGCCGCCTGGAACATCCGCCAGGCCGTGATCAGCGCCGACCACGCCGCTTACCGCTACACCGCCACCCTGGGCACCAAGAAGGCCGAGGCCCCGGGCCTGGCCACGCTGGCCATCGCCGGTACCGACAGCCAGGCGCTGACCCAGGGCCAGGCCATCGCCGCCGGCGTGCAGCACGCCCGCGAGCTGGGCAACCTGCCGCCGAACCTGTGCACCCCGGCCTACCTGGCCGAATCCTCGGTGGCCTTCGCCCAGGCCCATGCCGGGGCCGAAGCGGAGATCCTGGACGAGACCCAGATGGAAGCGCTCGGCATGGGTTCGCTGCTGGCCGTGGCCCGTGGCTCGGCCAACCGCCCGCGCCTGGTGGTGCTGAAGTGGAACAACGGCGGCGACGCCAAGCCGTACGTGCTGGTCGGCAAGGGCATCACCTTCGATACCGGCGGCGTGAACCTGAAGACCCAGGGCGGCATCGAAGAGATGAAGTACGACATGTGCGGTGGCGCCAACGTCATCGGCACATTCGTCGCCGCCGTCACCGCCAAGCTGCCGCTGAACCTGGTGGTGGTGGTCCCGGCGGTGGAAAACGCCATCGACGGCAACGCCTACCGCCCATCCGACGTGATTACCTCGATGTCGGGCAAGACCATCGAAGTGGGCAACACCGATGCCGAAGGCCGCCTGATCCTGTGCGACGCGCTGACCTACGCGCAGCGCTTCGAGCCGGCCGCGCTGGTCGACGTGGCCACCCTGACCGGTGCCTGCCTGGTCGCCCTGGGCCACCAGACCGCCGGCCTGATGACCAAGCACGACGACCTGGCCAATGAACTGCTGGCCGCCGGCGAGCACGTGTTCGACCGCGCCTGGCGCCTGCCGCTGTGGGACGAGTACCAGCCGATGCTGGATTCCAGCTTCGCCGACGTCTACAACATCGGCGGCCGCTGGGCCGGCGCGATCACCGCCGGCTGCTTCCTGTCGCGCTTCACCGAAGGCCAGCGCTGGGCGCACCTGGACATCGCCGGCGTGGCCAGCGACGAAGGCAAGCGCGGCATGGCCACCGGCCGCCCGGTCGGCCTGCTGACCCAGTGGCTGCTGGACCAGGTCGGCCGCGCCCATGTCGCGGGCTGATTTTTACCTGATTGCCAAGCCGCGGTTCCTCACGGAGCCGCTGCGCCTGGTCTGCGAACTGGCCCGCAAGGCCAACGATGCGGGGTTGTCCACCCTGGTATTGGCGCGTGACCAGGCCCAGGCCGAGGAGCTGGACGAGCTGCTGTGGTCGTTCGACGACGATGCCTACATTCCGCACCAGATCGCCGGCGAAGACGCGGACGAGGAAGAGGCGCTGGTACTGATCGCCGCGCCGGGTACCGACGCCGCCTCGCGCCCGCTGGTGATCAACCTGCGCGACGACCCCTACCTGGGCGCCTGCGACCGGGTGCTGGAAGTAGTGCCGGCCGACCCGGAAGCCCGCGAGCCGCTGCGCGAGCGCTGGCGCCAGTACAAGGCGCTGGATTTCGACCTGAACAAGTACGACATGTAAGCCCGGCCCGGCACCCTTGATCGGTGCCGCCGGTGCCCTGATCCTTCAACGATTGCCTCCTGGTTGCCCCCGCATGACCCAACTTGCCTCCAGCTACGACCCCAAGACCTTCGAAACGGAGCTGTACGACTCCTGGGAGAAGGCCGGGCACTTCAAGCCGTCCGGCAAGGGCGAGCCGTACACCATCCTGCTGCCGCCGCCGAACGTGACCGGCACGCTGCACATGGGCCATGCCTTCCAGCAGACCCTGATGGATGCGCTGGTGCGCTACCACCGCATGCGCGGCTACGACACGCTGTGGCAGGTGGGTACCGACCACGCCGGCATCGCCACCGAAATGGTGGTGTCGCGCAACCTGGCGCTGGCCGGCAACGGCGAGAGCCGCGATTCGCTGGGCCGCGACGGCTTCATCGAAAAGGTGTGGGAGTGGAAGGCGCAGTCGGGCGACATCATCGAGCGCCAGATGCGCCGCATGGGCACCTCGGCGGACTGGTCGCGCAGCACCTTCACCATGGACCCGCAGCCGTCCGAAGCGGTGGTCGAGGCGTTCCTGCGCTGGCATGAGCAGGGGCTGATCTACCGTGGCCAGCGCCTGGTCAACTGGGACCCGGTGCTGAAGACCGCCATTTCCGACCTGGAAGTGGAAAGCGTGGAGGAAGACGGCTTCCTGTGGTCGATCAGCTACCCGCTGGCCGACGGCAGCGGCAGCCTGACCGTGGCCACCACCCGCCCGGAAACCATGCTCGGCGATACCGCCGTGATGGTGCACCCGGAAGACGAACGCTATGCGCACCTGATCGGCAGAATGGTGAAGCTGCCGCTGACCGACCGCGAGATCCCGGTGATCGCCGACGATTACGTCGACCGCGAGTTCGGCACCGGCGTGGTCAAGGTCACCCCGGCGCACGATTTCAACGATTACCAGGTGGGGCTGCGCCACGACCTGCCGATGATCAACCTGTTCACCCCGGTGGCGGCGATCAACGACAACGCCCCGGAAAAGTACCGCGGGCTGGATCGCTACGAAGCGCGCAAGGTGGTGCTGGCCGAGCTGGAAGAGCTGGGCATCCTGGTCGAGACCAAGGCGCACAAGCTGCAGGTGCCGCGCGGCGACCGGACCGGCCAGGTGATCGAGCCGTACCTGACCGACCAGTGGTTCGTGAAGATGGACGTGCTGGCCAAGCGCGGCCTGGAACTGGTCGAGAACGGTTCGATCCAGTTCGTCCCGGCCAACTGGATCAACACCTACCGCCACTGGATGGAAAACATCCAGGACTGGTGCATCAGCCGCCAGCTGTGGTGGGGCCACCGCATTCCGGCGTGGTTCGACGAAGCGGGCACCTGCTACGTCGGCCGCGACGAGGCCGACGCGCGCGCGCGCGCCAACCTGGGCGCCGACGTGGTGCTGCGCCAGGACAGCGACGTGCTGGAAACCTGGTTCTCCTCGCAGCTGTGGCCGTTCTCCACCCTGGGCTGGCCGAACGAGCAGGCCATGGCCGAGCGTGGCTTCGAGCGCTACCTGCCGTCGTCGGTGCTGATCACCGGCTTTGACATCATCTTCTTCTGGGTGGCCCGCATGATCATGGCCACCGACAGCTTCACCGGGAAGATTCCGTTCAAGGACGTCTACATCACCGGCCTGATCCGCGATGCGCAGGGCCAGAAGATGTCCAAGTCCAAGGGCAACGTGCTCGATCCGCTGGACATCATCGACGGCATCTCCATCGACGACCTGGTCGCCAAGCGCACCACCGGGCTGATGAAGCCCAAGGACGCGCCGAAGATCGAGAAGGCCACCCGCAAGGACTTCCCCGACGGCATCATCGCCCACGGTGCCGACGCGCTGCGCTTCACCATCGCCGCGCTGGCCACCCATGGCCGCGACATCAAGTTCGACATGAGCCGCGCCGAGGGCTACAAGAACTTCTGCAACAAGCTGTGGAACGCCAGCCGCTTCACCCTGATGAACACCGAAGGCGCGCAGTTCAACGGCGTGCCGCAACCGCGCACCGATGCCGAACGCTGGATCCTGGCGCGGTTGGCGGCGGTGTCGGCCGAGGCGCAGGCGCACTACGCCAACTACCGCTTCGACCTGCTGGCGCAGGCGCTGTACGAGTTCGCCTGGAACGAGTTCTGCGACTGGTTCCTGGAGCTGACCAAGCCGGCGCTCAACGGCGACAACGCCGACGACGCGGCCAGCACTCGCCACACCCTGCTGTACGTGCTCGAAGCGCTGCTGCGCCTGTTGCACCCGCTCACCCCGTTCGTGACCGAGCAGCTGTGGCGCCAGGTCGCCCCGCGCCTGGGCCTGGACGGCGACACCATCTCGCTGCGCCCCTACCCGACCGCCGATGAGTTCGCCGGCGATTTCGTGCGCGCCGAGGCCGACGTGGAGTGGCTGAAGTCGATGGTCAGCGCGCTGCGCCGCGTGCGCAGCGAACTGAACGTGCCGCCAGCCAAGCAGGTCGGCCTGCTGCTGCAGGGTGGCAGCGACGACGACCGCAACCGGGTGGCCCGCTTCACCTCGTCGCTGTCGTTCCTGCTCAAGCTGGAGCGAATCGAATGGCTGGCCGCCGATGCGGACACCCCGCCGGCCGCCACCGCGATCGTGGGCGAGCTGACCCTGCTGGTGCCGCTGGAAGGCCTGGTCGACCTGGGTGCCGAACGCGCGCGCCTGGACAAGGAAATCGCGCGGGTCGAGGCGGAGAAGGAAAAGAGCGCCACCAAGCTGTCGAAGTTCACCGACAAGGTGCCGGCGGCGGTGATCGAGCAGGAGCGCGTGCGCCTGGTCGAATGGACCGCGCAGCTGGAAGGCCTGGTCGCGCAGCGCGCGAAGCTGTAAAGCCGACTGTAGAGCCGACTGTTAGTCGGCTTCCAGACAGGCGACCAACGGTCGCCTGCTACCGCGGCGCACGCAGCCACGCAGGGCGTGGCTCTACGCTGCCCTTACAACGGCGGCATCGTCTGGATGTCGTCGTCGACCAGCTCGATCGCCATCACCAGCGCGTCTTCGCGGCCATCACGGGCCGGGTAATAGCGCGGGCGGCGGCCGATCTCGTTGAAGCCTTCGCTGTGGTACAGCGCCACCGCCGGTGTGTTGGACGGGCGCACTTCCAGGAACACCCGCTGCGCGCCATGCTCGCGCGCCAGCTTCACCAGCGCGCGGAACAGCAGCCGGCCCAGGCCACGAGTCTGGCAGGACGGATCGACACAGACATTGAGCACGTGCGCCTCATCCGCAGCGATGCTGAGCACGCCATAGCCGACCAGCACGCCATCATCTTCCAGCGCCAGCGCCGGGTAACCGGCCCGCAGGCAATCGACGAAGATGCCGCGCGTCCACGGGAACGGGTAGCCGCGCAGCTCGATTTCCATCACCGCATCCAGGTCGCGTTCGCGCAGCGCGCGCAGCGACATCGGACGCGGCGAACTGACCGCGCTCACCCTCGGCCCCGCTTGCGCAGTGCCCTCAACTGCGGCCACAGCGCGCGCTTGGCGGCGGCATTGCCGCGCAGTTCGTCCAGGTTCCAGCCGGCCATCAACGCCTGGGTGTCGGGTTCGGCCGGGTTGCAGCCGGACGCGCGCAGCAGCGCGATCTGCAGGCGGTCGGGCATGCGCACCGCCGCGCGGCGCGTGCCGGAGCGGGCGGGTGCAGGTGCGGCGGGATCTTCCGCCACCGGAGCGTTGCGACGCGGCGGCGGGGCGGTACCGGACGGTCGTAGGGCCGGGCCCGGCTCTACCGGGATTGCGACC